>JAUYPV010000027.1 GCA_030697555.1 Hyphomonadaceae bacterium | reverse complement strand
CCATTCGAGTTCGCGGTTGAGGGATTTCTGGCGGCCGGCTTCCTCGCGGGACTCCTGCGCGATGCGCTTGGCCTTCTTCTCCAGCCACACCGAGTAGTTCCCCTCGTAGGGGATGCCCTGCCCGCGGTCGAGCTCGAGGATCCAAGTGGTGATCTGGTCGAGGAAGTAACGGTCGTGGGTGACCAGGATCACGCAGCCCGGGAAGTTGGAGAGATAGTTCTGGAGCCACGCTACCGATTCAGCGTCGAGGTGGTTGGTCGGTTCGTCCATCAGGATCATGTCGGGCTTGGAGAGCAGCAGAGCGCAGATGGCCGTACGGCGGATCTCGCCGCCGGACAGGTTTGTCACGGGTGAGTCGCCGGGCGGGCAGCGCAGCGCTTCCATCGCCATCTCGATCTTGGCGTCGATGTCCCAGGCGCCGGCGGCGTCGATCTCCTCCTGGAGCTTGGTCATCTTCTCCATGAGTTCGTCGGTGTATTCCTCGCCGAGCTTCATGGAGATGGCGTTGAACTCGTCCACCATCATCTTCTCGGGACACTTCGCGGCGATGTTCTCGAACACGGTCTTGGTGGGGTCGAGCTTGGGCTCCTGCGGCAGGTAGCCGATCTTGAGGCCATCCATCGGCTTAGCCTCGCCCAGGATCTCGTGGTCCTCGCCCGCCATGATGCGCAGCAGGGTCGACTTGCCCGAGCCGTTGACCCCGACGATGCCGATCTTGGCGTCCGGCAGGAAGTGCAGCCGGATGTTCTCGAACACTTTCTTCCCGCCCGGATAGATCTTGGTCAGGCCGTCGAGGTGGTAAACATAGTGTGTGGCGGCCATGAGTGTTCCTGGGCGGGGAGCTGGTTTCGCGGCCTAGATGCGCTGTCAGGGCTGGCAGATCAAGGCCGCTGCGATGCGATCTCGCACCTGCGGCAAGGCTATTTCGCCTACAACGACAGCGGCCTCGCCAAACACCTTACGTTATGGAAATGTCCCGGCCATGGGCTCGGGACGGGCCCATGAACAACGACGCCCACGCAGAGGCGATAAAGTCGAGTCGGGAGGAAACCATGTCCACTGCAACCGCAGCCGATAGCGGAGTTGCGCCTGCTCATCGCACGAAACCCTACGCGTGGGTTGTGCTGGCGATGCTGGCCTTCATCTACATCTTCAACTTCCTGGACCGGCAGCTGATGTCGACGCTGATCGAGTCGATCAAGAAGGACACCGGCTTCACCGACAAGCAGATGGGTTTCATGACGGGGTTCAACTTCGCCCTGTTCTACACCGTCTTCGGCGTGATCGTCGGCTTCCTCGCCGACCGCACCAGCCGCCGCAACATCCTGTTCGCCGGCGCCTTCCTGTGGAGCATCTTCACTGCGCTCTGCGGCATGGCGCAGACCTATCCCGTGATGCTTGCAGCCCGGGCCGGCGTCGGTATCGGTGAGGCGGCGGGCGCCCCGCCCTCCTACTCGATCCTGTCGGACTATTTCCCGCCGGAGAAACGCGGCCTTGCGCTCGCCCTGTTCTCGCTCGGCGTTCCGTTGGGCCAGGCGTTTGCCGTGGCCTTCGGCGCGCAGATCGACATCATCTGGGGCTGGCGCACGGCCTTCATCGGCATCGGCGTCGCCGGCGCCATCGCGGCCGTCCTGATGCTGTTCATAGTCCGCGAACCCAAGCGCGGCGCGATGGATCATTCCGCCACCGTCACCCGGGAACAGGCGGAGGCGAACGCCTCCGTGAAGGAGGGTTTCCTCACGACCGTCTGGCAGTTCGTAAGCCGGCCCATGCTGCTATGGACCGCTCTGGGGTGCGGCTTCTGCGCCTTTGTCGGATACGCCTCTCTCGTGTGGAATGCGCCCTACTTCCTGCGCGTCCTCGGCATGACCCGCGAAGAGCTGTCGATCTACTACGCTCTGGCCCTCGGTATCGGGATCGGCCTCGGCACCTGGTTCTCGGGCGCGCTGACCGACTGGCTCGTGAAGCGGTCGAGGGTATGGTACGCGCTCATGCCCGCGATCGTCATGGGGCTTGCTGCGCCGTTCTGGTATTTCTACGTCGGCGCTGAAACCTGGCAGACCGCGATCCTGATCCTGTTGGCGCCGCTGTTCCTCACCATCATGTATCTCGCTCCGGCCCTCGCGCTGGTGCAGAATTCGGTGAAGCCGTCGCAGCGCACCATGTCGGGCGCGATCCTGTTGATGATCCTCAACATCATCGGGCTGGGCGGCGGGCCGACGCTGGTCGGGACCTTGTCCACCAACTACGCGACCGCAAACGTCGCCGCAGGCATGGACGCGGCCGCGGCCAGCGCCGCCGGGTTGCAGTCGGCCATGGTCTGGATGACGCCATTCTACGGGGTGGCCGTTGTCTTCCTCCTGCTCGAGGCGGCCGCCATCCGGCGCGAAATCAAGGCCGGCCAGCCCGTGCGGGATGGCGGCTTCCGGGCAGGCATCGTGCTCGCGGCTATTGGCCTTACGGGCCTCTACCTGCGCTTCCAGGAACTGGGCTTTCCCGGCGCGGTGGTGGACATCGGCCGCCTAGCACAATTTGGCGGCGTCGAGCTTGCAGACCAGATCGACATCGTATTTGACGTGTTTATCTCGTTGTCACAGACGGTTTTCGCCGTCTGGGGCGTCTGGCTGCTCTGGCTGACTCTGACGCGCACGTTCTCAAAGGCTGGCGCCAAGGCGACCTGAGACGGTTCACGATATTTTTGACGCTGACGCAGAGGCCGCGCACCAGACAAATCTGGCGCGCGGCCTTTGTCGCATCTAGGCTACTCTGCAGTATCACGAGGCGCACCAAAGACGCCGAGGTTCGAGGGAGAGATCCATGATCGATTTCAGGAAATCGGCTGCGTTGGTCGCAGCGCTCGCGGCCCTGGGCCTGGGCCTGGCGGCGTGTCAGCCTTCGGCGCCTGTAGAGGCCTCATCCGCGGCGCCCGCTGTGGCCGACCTTTCGGTGAAACCGGACGAGAAGACGCCGCTCGACGCCTACATCGCCAAGCCCGAGGCCGTGTATGGCTGGAAGCTCAACTCGACCATCCCCGGCGATGGCTACACCGCCTATGTGCTGGAGTTGACCTCGCAGACCTGGCGCAAGCCGGAAGAGGTCGACCGCACGGTGTGGACGCACTGGCTGACCGTGGTGAAGCCGACCGAGGTGAAGTCCGACAAGGCGCTGCTCTATATCGGCGGCGGCGACAATGGCGATCCGGCGCCGACCAAGGCGGCCGACCGCGACGTGCGCATCGCCAAGGAGACAGGCTCGATCGTCGCCAATCTCGGCATGGTGCCGAACCAGCCGCTGCATTTCTCCGACTCCAAGGATGTGGCGCGCTTCGAGGACGACCTGATCGCCTACACGCGCGTGCAGCACTTCCTGACCAAGGACGATGAATGGCTGGTGAGGCTGGCCATGGTGAAGTCGGGCATCAAGGCGATGGACGCGGTAACCGAGTTCATGGCGAGCGAGGAAGGCGGCAAGCTACCGGTGAAGCAGTATGTCGTCACCGGTGGATCGAAGCGCGGCTGGACGACGTGGCTGGTCGGCGCGACGGATGAGCGCGTCATCGGCATCGCACCGATGGTGATCGACGCCCTCAACTCGCAGGAGATCACGAGGCACCAGTTCGAGGCGTATGGCTTCTTCGGGCCGTCGCTGGGCGATTATGTCCGGCACGGCCTCTTCCCGCACCGCATTGGCACCGACGACTACACGGCCGTGCTGAAGATCGAGGACCCGTACAACTATCTGGAGCGGGCGCGGCTCTCGATCCCGAAATTCATCATCAACGCTTCGGGCGACCAATTCTTCCTGCCCGACAACTCCCACCTCTACTGGGACAAGGTGAAAGAAGAAAAACGCATCCGCTATGTCGAGAATTCGAAGCACAATCTCGCCGACACGGACGCGATCGACAGCCTGCTGGCCTGGTACAATTCGGTGATCACGAGCGGGAAACGCCCCGAGTATGCCTGGACCAAGGGCGCGGACGGGTCGCTTACCGTTACGACGCCGGACAAGCCGAAGGAAGTGAAGCTGTGGCAGGCGCATAGCGACACGCGCGACTTCCGGGTCGAACTGATCGGCAACGTCTACAAATCGAGCGTGCTGCAGCCGCAGGCGGACGGCAGCTATGTCGGCCAGGTCGCCAAGCCGGAGAAAGGCTTCACCGCCTTCTTCGTCGAGTTGACCTATGACAGCGGCCTTGCGGCCGCGCCGTTCAATTTTTCGACCGAGGTGTCCATCGTCCCGGACGTCCTGCCCTTCAAGTGGGAAGCGGCGGCCGAGAAGTACAAGGATACGGTCCACAACGCCGATAAGCCGGTCGAGCCCAGAAAAGAGCCAAAGGGCTGATAGGGCTGCGACAGCCTGATCCAGGTGCTTGAGAAACCGGGCCGGCTCGCGCAGAACTGGCCCGGATTTCGAGTCGCGGGAGCGGGAAATGCGGATTGTTCTGGCGGCGGTTGCAGCGGCAGCAATGGCGGCGTGCGGACAGGCAGATGCGCCGGGCGAAGGCGCGGATGCTGCGGCGGGCGGCGGCGTGTGCACCAAGCTGCCAATTACCGGCGTATGCAACGACGCCAAGCCCGTGCTTTTCCTGATGACGAATGCGAGCCTGGAGACGCATGCGCAAGGATGCGTGTGGCGGACGGAAGAGCTGCAGACCAAACCTGAAGAGGCGGTGGTGTTCCGTGCGCAGGACTGCACCGGCGAGCAGTGGGACAGGACGGTCTATTCCTGGGTCGGCAACTATGTGAAGGCGAAGCTTGCGCCTGTGCCGGACGATCAGGCCGTGTTCGCCGTGGAAGTGTTCGACGTGGCGGATGGCGAAACGGCGGAACAAGCAGCCCTGAAGACACTGGCGGCCGCGCCGGAGGACCAGCGTGCGCGGTGCGTGACCAGCCCGCTCAACAACGTGAAGGCGCCGGGGCGCGTGTTCGAGCTTGGCCCGAACGCCGAGCTCGAAGCCGAGCTGCAGGCCGCCTCGCCGGACGAACCATGGGATGCATGCGGACCCAATGGCGTGACGATGGACGGCATCCAGTACTGGGAAGGCCGTGACAAGCACGCGCTCTTCCACATGGTCGGTCAGGACGATCCGATGTGGGATCCGGCGAGCTTCACCTTCTATCGGAAAGGCCTGAACGGGACGTGGGCGAAGGCTGACTGAACGCAGCCGGTTCTGTGTGGGGCTGTATCGCCGGCGCGGCTTGCGGCGTAGCATCATGCATCAATGGGAGGACGCCCATGCTTCGCTCTGCCTTTATCGTTTTCGCGCTCGCGGCTGCTGGCTGCGCCAATAGTCCGGCAAATGATCCGGCGGCCGCGGGAAGTGGAGCGCCGGCGGTGGTTGGCGGCTATGGGCCGGCCAATCTCGCTAATCCCGATGTGATGGCGGCGGAGAAGATGGCGGTGGACGAGATCTATCGCCGCGAGCCCCAGCGCAGCCTCGTTGAAAATGTAACACGCGAGCAGCAGGTGGTGGCGGGCATGAACTACCGGTTCACCATCAAGATGAGCGGGCAGAACTCCTATCGGATCGTGGTGTTCAAGCCGCTCCAGGGCGAGATGAGCGTCACCAGCTTCGAGAAAACGACGCCAATCAACTAGCTCATCATTGCACGGCAGACGGCTTCGAGGCCGCGTGCATCGGCTTCATCGAACGACGCGAACTCGGTCGAATCGACATCGAGCACGGCTACGAGTTTGCCTGCCTGGTCGAACACCGGCGTCACGATCTCGGAGTTCGATCGAGAATCGCAGGCGATATGGCCGGGGAATTGGTGGACGTCCGGCACGATGATGGTCTCGCGCTTTGCAGCGCAGGCGCCGCAGACGCCCTTTCCGAACGCGATACGCAGGCAGCCGAGCGTGCCTTGGTACGGGCCGACGACGAGTTCCTGGGGCTTCTGCGGATCTACTTCGTAGAAGCCGCACCAGAAGAAGCGCGGGCCGAATGCCTGGACCAGCAGCGAGACGGCGGTTGCATAGCGGGCCGTGCGCGAGGTCTCGCCCGCGACGACGGACGCGACTTCGGCAGCGAGCTGGCTGTAAGCCGTTGCCCTATCTGCTCCATTTGGGTCCGCGGAGTATTCGATCCGCTGTTCGGCCATGGAGATATCTTACGCCTTCGCGAGCCGTCCGTAGAGCGTCTCAAGCGTATTGGCGAATTCGCGCTGCTTGTCGTTGCTGAGCGCTTCGATCGCCGCGGTGAGACGATGAACGGGATCGTGCTCGAGCAGCGCCTTGCCGGCGGCCGTGAGGTCGATGCGGCGGACGCGGCGGTCTTCCGAATCGGCTTTGACGGTGACGAAATCCTTGCGGGCCAGCGCGGCGACTGCTCGCGAGGCCGGCGCGTGCGTGACGCCCAGATAGGTGGCGACGCCGCCTACTGTGCGGGCCTGGCGACCGGCGCGCGCAAGATAGCGCAACACCGCCCATTGGCCGGCGTGAATGGCTTTTGGGCCCCGGGCTTCATAAACCGCGCGCGCGGTCTGCTCCAGCAGACGTGCAACTACACTGGCGTCCATCGTGTTTTTGATTCCCTCAGGTCATTCATCGTCGCGGGGAAGGCCGCCAACCCACATTTCCCCGTACGGCGCCGCAAAGTATAATCCTAGCCATTAGCAACTACAAAGTAATCAGGCTATCGAGATTGTCGCTCATCAAGAACAATATGTACCTCGACTACCAAGAGTTCCGGCGATCGGGTACGTGAAAGTCGTCCGTTGACAAAGCTGGCTGATCGGACCTCGCCTGTTCTTGGCGCTTAGTGGTCCATCACTGCATTCCACAGCTTGGAGAGCCGAACTTGTGGAAACTATAAAATATCCGCGAGTTGAATTACTTGGAGAGCCTGGAGCGGGTGAAGGGAATCGAACCCTCGTCGTAAGCTTGGGAAGCTTCTGCTCTGCCATTGAGCTACACCCGCTACCCGACTAGGGTTTTATCGCTGTTCCCAACCCAACGACGCAATGGAAATAAGCCTGATTGCGTCTAAGGTGCAAGGCGTTAGAGCGCCATTTGGGCGAGCTAATGCAATCCTATCTCGTCAGAAGGGTGTGTTGATGTGTGTGCGCACGCGTTTCTTCTTGACCGCATGTGCAACGGCGTCCTGAGGTTCGGAAATGGCTGTGCCGGGGGCTTTTGTAATCTTTGGGGCGACGGGCGATCTCGCCCGCCGGATGCTGTTTCCATCGCTGTATTTCCTTGATGCGGACGGGCTTCTTCCCTGGGATCTCAAGATCATCGGCGCGGCCAGGTCGAAGCTGACCGACCAGCAGTTCCGGGCCGAAGTCGAAGAATCGGTGCGGGCCCGGGCGGGGTCTTTCTTCTCCAAGGAAGCCTGGGAAGGTTTCTCGAAGCGACTGGTCTATGCCGGCGGCGACGCGTCGGACGGGGCCAGTTATATCGCGCTCCGGGAGAAACTGAGCGGGGCCGGCGGGGCCCTTTTCTATCTTTCGACCTCGCCTGCCCTCTACATCCCGATCGTGCGGGGCCTTGCCTCGCAGGGCCTGACGGTCGAGCCCAACCGCATCATCGTGGAAAAGCCGATCGGCAAGAGCCGGGCGACTTGCGAGGCGATCAACACCGCCATCGCCGAGCATTTCAGCGAACCGCGCACGTTCCGGATCGACCACTATCTCGGCAAGGAGACGGTGCAGAACCTGATCGCGCTGCGCTTCGGCAATGCGCTGTTCGAGCCTTTGTGGAACCGCCACAACATCGACCACGTGCAGATCACGGTTGCCGAGACGCTCGGCGTCGAGGGACGGTTTGCCTATTACGACGAATACGGCGCGACACGGGACATGGTGCAGAACCATCTGCTCCAGCTACTCTGCCTCATCGCCATGGAGCCGCCTTCGAACATGCGCGCGGAATCCGTGCGCAGCGAGAAGGTGAAAGTGCTGCGCTCGCTGCGGCCGATCCACGATGCGGAGCTGGCGCAGAAGACGGTGCGCGGCCAGTACACGCGCGGCGTCACCGATGGGAAAAGCGTGCCGGGCTATGCGGAAGAGGAAGGCGGCAAGGCCTCCGACACCGAAACCTTCGTCGCCATCTGCGCGCATCTGGACAACTGGCGCTGGGCGGGTGTGCCGTTCTACCTGCGCACCGGGAAACGGCTGCCGAGCCGGTTCTCGCAGATCACGATCCAGTTCAAGAACGTGCCGCACTCGATCTTCAACGGATCGGCTCTGTTGGCGAATAGGCTGACCATCACGCTGCAGCCGGAAGAATCGATCGCGCTTACCATCATGAACAAGACGCCGACGCTGACGCAGGGTGGATACGAACTGCAGCCGCTGTCGCTCAACCTGTCCCTGCTCGACGCCTTCAAGGGCGAGAAGCGGCGGCGCATCGCCTACGAGCGCCTGCTGCTCGAGGCGATCTCGGACAATTCCACGCTGTTCGTGCGCCGCGACGAGGCCGAGGCCGCCTGGCTGTGGGTCGACCGCATTATCGAAGGCTGGTCGCGCACCGGAATGAAGCCTGCCCCCTATCAGGCCGGAAGCTGGGGCCCGGCTGGCGCCTTCGCCCTCACCGAACGCAACGGACATAGCTGGTACGAATGAGCCCCTGCGCATGAGCCCCCATAAATGAACCATGAGGAATCCTTCTTCCCGGACCGCAAGAAGCTGTTCGTCGGCCTTACCCACGATTTCAGCGAGCGGCTGGCGGACATCGTCGCCAAACGGCGCAAGGCAAGCCTGGCGCTCGCCGGCGGCACCACGCCGGGCCCGCTCTATGAGGCGCTGTCGAACCTTCCGCTCAAGTGGGAGAAGGTCTCCGTCACGCTGACAGACGAGCGCTGGGTGTCGCCGGAAGATCCCGCCAGCAATGAGTGGCTGATCCGCGACCTGCTGCTGAAGCGCCGCGCGCATTCGGCGACGTTCTACGGCTTCAAGACCAACCACGCCAAGGCGACCGGCGGAGCTGCGATCGCGGAAAAGCGCATTTCTCCGATCATGCCGTTCGACATCTGCCTGCTGGGCATGGGACCGGATGGGCACATCGCGTCACTGATCCCAGGCGCTGAAGGCTATGACGCCGCGGTCGATCCGGCGAACACCAAGAAGGTCGCGGGCATCCATCACGAAGGCGCGGCGGGCAGCTCCGAGCGCATGACGCTGACAGTCACGGGAATCCTGTCCTCGCGGCGGATCATCCTCCTGATCATGGGACAGGACAAACTCAACATATACAACGAAGCGAAGGAGGGCCGGGGGACTTCACCGGTCCGCGACCTTCTCGCCCAGAAGAAGACGCCGGTTCACGCCTTCTGGGCGCCCTGATCCCGCGGGCAATCGATGAGCGTTCCTCCAATCGAAAGAATCGAGGGTCAGCTCACGCCGCTGCTACGATCGCTCGAGACGTTACGCCTGATCGGCCGTTATCTGAACCCGCCGGACCTGGCGGACCTGCTTGAGCAGGTCGGCTCTCCGGACAAGGACCTGCGCGCTGCCCGAACGCCAGCGCTGCCATGGCCAGAAAACTTCTCCGCTCTTGGCGCGCAACTCGACACGGCAAGCGATGAAACACTTGCCGCTTTCGATGGCCTGCGCGCCTCCGCGACTGACCCGGGCGGCGTGCGGGAGCTGTTCCGCGCCATGCGTCATGCGCCGCGGGCGCTGGAGGCGCTCTATCCCCTCACCGGCATCCTGCCGCCGGTGAACCGGTTCTTCCTTGAGCCCGAGTTGCGCAAGGATGAAGACTTCCAGAAGCGCTTTCTTCTCCCACCCACGGGCGAGACCGGAGTTATCCGCTTCGGCGACGATCCGAACGCGCGCGAGACGGTCTGGGTCTATGTGCCGGAGACATATTCGGCAGACATCGCGCACCCGCTGGTGATGGCCCTGCATGGCGGCAGCGGTCGCGGCCGCAGCTTCCTGTGGAGCTGGGTGCGCGAAGCACGCAGCCGCGGGGCGATACTAGTGGCGCCGACCTCGCTCGGAGACACATGGGCGATTCAGGGCGAGGATTGGGATACACCGCACCTCGCGCGCCTCCTGACCTTCGTGCGGGAACGATGGAATGTCGACGCCGGCCGGATGCTCCTCACCGGAATGAGCGACGGAGGCACCTTCACCTACGTGTCGGGCCTTGAGTCATCCTCGCCCTTCACGCACCTCGCGCCAATAGCGGCGGCGTTTCATCCCATGCTCGTGCAAGCCGCTGATGCGAATCGGCTGCGCAACCTACCGATATACATCGTGCACGGGCTGAAGGACTGGATGTTTCCGGTCAACATGGCGAGCGAGGCGGAGCGGTATCTTTCGTCGGCTGGCGCCGCGGTGACGTATCGGGAGATCGCCGACCTCAGCCACACCTATCCGACGGACTCGAATGGGGCGATTCTTGACTGGCTTGGGAAATCGGCCAGCTCCTGACCTACTCAGGCGTTGATCTGCCGGGGGCAGCGGCCTATGCCGCATTGACCGAAGTCAGAGGGATAGGCTCGCCATGCCCGCACTTCATCCGAAGATCGCCGAGGTTACGCGGCGAATTGTCGAGCGTAGCCGGCCCACACGAGCGGCGTATCTCGCGCGTATCGAAGAGGCTCGCAAGGCGGGACCGGGACGCTCTCACCTTTCCTGCGGAAACCTGGCGCATGCCTTTGCGGCTTCACCGCTGGGCGACAAGCTAACAATAAGGGGGCGCGCGCCGAACATCGGCATCGTCACGTCGTTCAACGACATGCTGAGCGCGCACCAGCCGTTCGAGCACTATCCGGCAATCATCAAGGACGCCGCGCGCAAGGCGGGCGGCGCTGCGCAGGTCGCGGGCGGCACGCCGGCGATGTGCGATGGCGTGACCCAGGGCCGTCCGGGCATGGAGCTGTCGCTGTTCTCGCGCGATGTGATTGCGCTCTCGACAGCTGTGGCGCTGACGCATGATGCGTTCGACGCGGCGCTGATGCTCGGCACGTGCGACAAGATCGTGCCGGGGCTGATGATCGGCGCGCTGAGCTTCGGCCACCTGCCGATCCTTTTCTCGCCTGCCGGACCGATGCCGTCGGGCATCAACAACAAGGAGAAGGCCAAGGTACGCGAACTGTTCGCGCTGGGCCAGGTGACGCGCGAGCAACTGCTGGAAGCGGAAGCGGCGAGCTATCACACGGCTGGCACCTGCACCTTTTACGGCACGGCCAACTCCAACCAGATGATGATGGAGCTGATGGGCGTTCACCTGCCCGGCACGGCCTTCGTCAACCCGGGGACACCTCTGCGCGAGGCGCTGGTGCGCGCTGCGGCGGTGCGCTGCATCGAACTGGCGAAGTCGGGCGACCGGCCGTTCGCGCACATCGTCGACGAGCGCGCGTTCGTGAATGCACTGGTCGGCCTGATGGCGACCGGCGGCTCGACCAACCATGCACTGCACATTCCGGCCATGGCGGCGGCGGCAGGCATCGTTATCGACTGGGACGATTTTTCCGAAATCTCGGGGGTTACGCCGCTGCTGACGCGCGTCTATCCCAACGGCTCGGCAGACGTGAACATGTTCCACGCGGCTGGCGGCATGGCGTTCCTGACGCGCGAGCTGCTGCAGGCCGGGCTGCTGCATGGTGACGTGCTGACCAATGCCGGCGCCGGCATGGCCGACTACACAATGGAGCCATGGCTCGACGGCGAGACGCTGGCGTGGCGGCCGTGCGCGGAAAAATCTCTCGACAAGTCGATCCTGCGGCCGGTGTCCGAGCCTTTCGAGGTCGAGGGCGGCATACGCCTGCTGAGAGGATCGCTCGGCCGGGGCGTCATCAAGATTTCCTCTGTGCCACCGGATCGCCGCCGCATCGATGCGCCCGCCGCGGTGTTCGACAACCAGGCGTCCTTCACCGCTGCGTTCAAGGCAGGCAAGCTGGATCGCGACACCATCGTGGTCGTCCGCTTCCAGGGGCCCCGCGCCAACGGAATGCCGGAGCTGCATTCGCTGACGCCGGCGCTGACCGGGCTGCAGAACAAAGGCTTCCGGGTGGCGCTGGTGACCGACGGCCGCATGTCGGGCGCATCGGGCGCGGTGCCGGCGGCGATTCACGTGTGCCCCGGGGCGGACCAGGAATCGCCGCTGTCGCGCGTCATGGATGGCGACCGCATCGTGCTGGATGCCGAGGCGGGAACGCTCGAGCTGATGGTAGCGCCCGCAGAACTCGCGCAGCGCCGCCCTGCCCCGCAGCCTGCGGCCGAAGCCGGCTGGGGCCGCGAACTGTTCGCGCCGTTCCGCGCCCTGGCGATCGACCCCGAGCGCGGCGGCGGCATATTCTCGGCATTCACGGGAGCAGGCGCTTGAGCATGACAGTCGACGAACTGATGGCGATTCAGCCCGTGATCCCAGTGATAACGGTGGAACGTGTGGAGGACGCTGCACCGTTAGCTCATGCGCTGGTGAGCGCGGGGCTGCGCGTGCTGGAAGTGACGCTGCGGACCGAACAGGCGCTTGCCTGCATGAAGGTGATGAGCAAGACGTCGGGCGCAATCGTAGGCGCCGGCACGGTGCTGACTTCGAATGATGTGATGCTGGCGCGGGAAGCGGGCGCGCAGTTCATCGTCACGCCGGGACTTTCTGCTTCCGCCGTGGCTGCGTCGCGCGAAGCCAACCTGCCGATCCTGCCCGGCATCGCCACGGCGACAGAGCTGATGGCGGGGCTCGACCTCGGCCTTGACCGTTTCAAGTTCTTCCCGGCAGAGCAGGCTGGCGGCCGAGCCATGATCGATGCGTTCAAGGGACCGTTCGGCAGGGTGAAGTTCTGTCCGACAGGCGGGATTTCGCTCGACCTTGCCCGCGATTATCTCACGCGGTCGAACGTCGGCTGCGTCGGCGGCGGATGGGTTGCGCCCACCAAGCTGATCGATGCGAAGATGTGGGAAGAGATCGCTAGGCTGGCGAAGGAAGCGGCCGGGCTGAAGCGCGGATAGTTACTCGGCCGCCTTCCTTGCGTGACCCAGTTCGTCGTCGAACACATCCTCAATGCGCTTGCCGAACAGCCGCGCGATGCGAAAAGCCAGCGGCAGAGACGGATCGAATTTTCCGGTCTCCAGCGCGTTGATCGACTGGCGCGATACGCCGAGCGCGTCGGCGAGATCGCCCTGACTCCAGCTCTGCTTGGTGCGCAGCTCGCGCAGCCGGTTCTTCATTTCCCGAAGCCCGGTTCGCAGGGACCCTGGAAGGCGAAGCGATGGATCAGACCATAGTTGAGAAGGAACATGGGCCCCACGAGGAACGCCCACATGCTCGGCGCCACATCGTAGAGTTCCAGGAAGCCCCACACCGTACAGGCGAAGGCGGTGATCATCCCGCCACCGGCCATTGCCATGGCCTGCTGCAGCCGGCTGAACTCATCGGTCTCTCGCATGAGACGCCACATTAGCCAGAAGACGACGCCCATCGGCGCCGCGGTGAGGACGGCGATGAGGGCCGAAGCCCAGACCGGCGGGTCGTCCAGCGACTTGAACAGGAACGCTCCGCCCAAGCAGATGATCGCGTAGGCGATCATCGCCGGAATAAACGCACGGCGATAACGCCGGTTGGCCTGCTTGAACGTGACGCCGGACATCGACCCCTCCTGTCAAGTACAGTTGACAGGTAGGATGCGGCCGCGGGCCTGTCAAGTGTAGTTGACAGGCTACTCGCTCGAGGCCTCGAAGTACTTCGACAGGCGGAGGCCCTGGCCGTGGTAGGTCGAGAACGAGCCTTCTGCGCCATAGGGCACGTCGGGCGGGCCGGTGAGTTTTTCGAACAGGAGGCGGCCGACCGGCTGGCCGTCTTCGAGGATGAAGGGCACGTCGCGCGAGCGGACTTCGAGGACCGCCTTGCCACGCGTGTGCGTGACGCCGAAGCCGGGATCGAAGAAGCCCGCATAGTGGGCGCGGAACTCGCCAAGTTCGGGCGCGATGGGGGCCATCTCGGCGGCTTCGTCGAGCGGAATGACGATCTTCTCTTTCGAAGCGAGGATATAGAACTCGCCCGGGTCGAGCACGATGCGCCCTTCCCTTGCCCGGACCGGCTCCCAGAAATCGTCGACGGTGTGGGCGCCGATGCCGGCGAGATCGATGACGCGGCTGTGGCGCTTGGCGCGGTAGCCGACGATGTCGCTGGAAGTGGGATGGAGGTCGAGGCTGAAGGTTAGATCGCGGACGGGCGTCTGCGGGCCGCGGCGCATGCGGAGCTGGAGCAGCCGATCGCCGGTGCGAGCGAGCACGGAGAAGGTGCGCGGGGAAATCTCGGCGTAGAGTTCGCCGGAATAGCCGGCGGGAATGCCGTCGAACGCCCGGGCGCGATCGGAGACGGCGCGAACGAACACGTCGATGCGGCCGGTGGAGCTCTTTGGGTTGGCGGCGGCGGACAGGTCTTTCGGCAGTTTCAGGCGTTCCTGCAACGGCACGAGATAGACGCAGCCGGTTTCGAGCACGGCGCCACGCGTGAGATCGAGCGTGTGCATGACGAGGCTATCATCCAGCCGGTCGGCGACGTTCTTTGCACCAGGCAGGAAGCTGGCGCGCAGGCGGAAGGCGACCTTGCCGAGGCGGAGGTCGAGGCTGGCGGGCTGGATCTGGTCGGCGAGAAGCCCGCCCTCGGCGAAGATCGCACCTGACTTCACGAAGTGGCGCAGCTCGCGGTCTGGCAGCACGCCTTGCGCGGTGGATGCAGCCGATGGCGAGCCCGATGCGCGCTTCTTCGCGGACGATTTTACGGCGGCTTTAGCGGACTTCGCTTTGCTCATGATTTCGGGGGTGTGACCGAGAAAGGCTGGGTGATCTCGCGGAACGGCGGCAGCGCTTCGCATTTCGCGGCATGGGCGGCAAGCATCGGCCAGCCTTCGGAGAGATCGAATAGCCCGGCATGGGCATCACCCAGGAAGCGCAGGGCGCAGGCGACGGTGATGTCGGCGTGACCGATCGAGGAGCCGAACCACCATTCAGTCTTGCTGTTCCGCGTGCGGCTGGCTTCGAGCTGGCCCAGCGCGCCGGCGATCTGGCTCAGACAGCGCTCGACCCAGGATTCCGTCTCGCGCTTGTGGACGTGGCGCTCATAGCCAAGCGACACCGCCTTGTCGGCAAGTCCTGTGGCAAGAGCGCAGACCTTCTGAGCTTCGCGGCGCAGATCGCCCGAAAGGGGCATCATCGCCTTGGCCGCACCGGCCGTCTGGTCGAGCGCATCGAGGATGGCTGCGCTTTCGATGACGACCTCGCCGCTGTCCATCACCAGGGTCGGGACGCGCATCAACGGGTTGTACTGGGCGATCTTTTCGGCGTCGCCGAAGACCGACCAAGGCTTGTGCTCGAACGGGACGCCATAGAGCCGGAGCGCGATAGCCACGCGCCTGACAAACGGGCTGTCGTATTGGCCGATCAGAATCACTGGCGCCTCCGGGCGATCTCCATACCAGCATCATTGCGGGCCCGCACTGGAAATGGCGTCGGACCAAGCATGAGGGATTGATAAGGTAAGCTCACTGGCGCCGCGACGGTTTTCGGCTTAAAGGCGGGGTGAAATATCATCCAGAGTAGTCACATGGCCGACGACGCAAAAAGCCCGAAAAACAAGAGCTGGCGGCCCCAGACGATGATGGTGCGCGGCGGCCTTACCCGCTCGCAGTACGGCGAGACGTCCGAGGCGCTCTACCTCAGTTCGGGCTTCGTCTACGATAGCCCGGAACAGCAGTCGGCGCGCATGGCGGGCGACGAGCCCGGCTATATCTACTCGCGCTACGCGAACCCGACCGTGCGGATGTTCGAGGAGCGCCTGGCGCAGCTTGAAGGCGCGGAAGACTGCCGCGCGACCGCGAGCGGCATGGCCGCGATCAACACCATGTTGGTGGCGCCGCTGAAGCCGGGCGACCGGGTGGTGGCGCCCCGCGCGCTGTTCTCGTCCGTCGTCTGGATCCTCAAGAACGTGCTGCCGAAGATGGGTGTCGAGGTGACGTGGGTCGACGGATCGGACCTTGATCAGTGGGAAAAGGCGTTGGCGAAGCCGTGCCGCTTCGTAATCATCGAGACGCCATCGAACCCGCTGCTGGATGCGGTCGACATCCGCGCCGTCGCGAACCTGACGCACGGCGCCGGCGGCGAGCTGATCGTCGATAACGTGTTCGCCTCCCCCATCCTGCAGAAGCCGCTGCAGCTCGGCGCGGACTGGGTGGTCTATTCGACGACCAAGCACATCGACGGTCAGGGCCGCACTTTGGGCGGCGCGATCCTCGGCAAGAAGAAAGCGATCGAGGACGAGCTGCAGCAGTATTACCGGCATACCGGCCCCTCCATGTCGCCGTTCAACGCGTGGGTGGTTCTCAAGGGCCTCGAGACGATGGACCTGCGCGTCCGCCGGATGAGCGACAATGCGCGGTTGATCGCGGACCGGCTTGCCACGAACCGGCAGGTCGCAGCGGTGCGCTATCCGGGGCGCTCGGACCATCCGCACCACAACATACATGCCTCGCAGATGCCGGACGGTGGCGGCAGCATGCTGGCGATCTCGCTCAAGGGCGGGCGCAAGGCAGCGTTCGCGACGCTGAACAAGCTCGGCCTGATCGACATCTCCAACAATCTCGGCGATTCGAAATCGCTGGTGACGCACCCCGCGACGACGACGCATCGCACGCTGACCGAAGAGGAACGCGCGGCGATCGGCCTCGACGACAGCTGGATCCGCCTTTCGGTCGGTCTCGAGGATCCGCAGGACGTCGCGGAAGATCTCGAACAGGCGCTGACCGCCTGATGGCCCGCTCCCTAGCCTATGAAGCGGAGACGGACGGCGTCGTCATCCGCGTGAAGCCAAGCTTTCTTGAGGAAGAAAGTTCGCCCTCGGAGAACCGGTATTTCTGGGCCTACCATGTCGAGATCGAGAATCGCGGCAAGCACACGCTGCAACTGATGACACGGCACTGGCACATCACCGATCGCGAAGGCCGCGTGCAGGAAGTGAACGGCTCGGGCGTCGTTGGGCAGAATCCCGTGCTGCGCCCCGGCGCCAAGTTCGAATACACGTCGGGCTGCCCGCTGGCCGCGCCCTCCGGCATGATGCAGGGGACCTACAGCCTCGAAGACGAAACAGGCGGCAAAGTCGAGGCTCGCATTCCGTTGTTCGCACTCGACAGTCCCTACGACCGCCGCGCGCCGAACTAGACCACGTCAGACGTCCTTCGCCGGAAAACGATAGAGGCGACCGCAGAACTGGCAGTCGGCGGCAATGGCGCCGTCGGCTTCTGCAAGCTGCAGGATCTCGTCACGCGGCATCTGGCGCAACGTGGCGAGCAGCTTTTCTTCGGAACAGGTGCACTTGTCGGTTAGCGCACGCGGCGGCTCGAGCCGCACGCCGTTCTCGTGGAAAAGGCGGAACAGAAGCGTGCCGGACGACACATCCGGATCGGCAAGCTCGAGATCGGTAATGGTGTCGAACAGGGCGCGGGCATTGTCCCACGGCTCGTCCGTTGCGCCGCGTGTCGCGTCACCGGCCACTTGCTGGATCAAGGCGCCGCCTGCCCGCCAGCGCTTGGTTCCGCCGGGCTCGGAAATCTCACCGACCGCCAGGCGCACGCGCGTGGGGATCTGCTCGGACTGTGCGAACCAAGTCTGCGCGCAATCGGCCAAAGTCGCGCCCTCGATGGGAACGAGGCTTTGCCACGGCGACTGGTCCGGGTCATTAGGCTGCAACAGCAGGGCCAGCACGCCCGCGCCAAGAACCTGCGGGATGTGCGGGCGCTGCCCCTTGTTGATACGGTCGAGATTGTCCCACTTCGCCTTGTCGAGGCGCAGATAGCCACGCACGCCGCCATCGGAGCGCGCCTCGGCGACCATCAGCGGAACCGGGCCTTCGCCCTGCGCCTGGACGAGCACCTTGCCTTCGAACTTCAGCGACGCCGAGATCAGCACGGCGAGCGTCACCGCCTCGCCCAGCAGGTGGGCGGCCCAGCGCGGATAATCATGACGCTTGAGGATGGGATCGAGCACGCCATCGCCCAGCCGCGCGATGCGGCCGCGGACGGATGTGTCCTCGATCTGGAACGAAGCGACGAAATCGTCGCCTTCGCCCAAAGGGTCATTGAGCTCTATCGATTCGATCATGGCGCCGGTTATCATGAGGGATTGCGGTGACCAACATGGGCGGTGCATTCGCCCGGTTCAACCCTTGAGGCCGGGATCACACCTGCTAGGCTTACGGCCGCTCGACACGCTGGCAAGGCGGAGGGCAAGGCCGGGGCCGGAAAAATAGGGGGATACCGTGAAGTTCAAGGTCTTCCAGGCCATCGCCAGGACGTTCGTGTTCACCGGCCGGAACTGGCTTCCAGTGCTGAAGATCGTGTGGCTGCCGTGCCTGCTGCAACTCGTCGCCTTCATCGTGCTGATGTCGAGTTTCATGGTCGCCTACATCGAGGCACAGACCTACGCGGCAGAGGAAGGGGCGGAGGCCTGGAGCAGGCTGCTGCCTGTCGCGCCTCAGGGGATCCTTTTTTTCCTCCTGACCTGCGTGCTCACCATCATCATGTTTTCGGGCCTCACCAAGCTGGTGGTGCGTGGCGAGAAGCCTCGCCTGCCTTTCTACCTCGCATGGGGCGCTGACGAATTCCGCCTGCTGACGGCGTGGGCCATCCAGTTCGCCATCATCATCGGGATCGTGATTGCGTATTTTGTCGCGAACCTGCTCGCGCAGGGAATGATGTCGCTGGCGCCCGGCGGCGTCGGCCTGCTGTTCGGAATTCTCGGCGCGGTTGGCGTGGCCATACTCGCAACATGGGTCGGGGTGCGCCTGAGTTTCATCGCGCCCGAGACGATCGCACACCGGAAGGTCGGTGTTTCCTCGTCGTGGGAAATGACCGAGGACTACTACTGGCCGCTTCTCGGCTTCTGGATCATCTGGGCGATCATCGCACAGGCGGCGCAGTGGTCGTCGACGCCCTACGTGCTTCCGCCTGGCTATTTCGAGGCCATGCAGAACGCCGACTTCACTTCGCGCGAGGGCATGCAGCAAGCGATGCGCGAGGCGAATCTCGCGCTCGCCGCCGGCTACGACATGTCGGATATCGCCAACGTGTTGCGGACGACGCTGGCCTTTTTCATCAACTTCCTCGGCAGCATTGTCATCGCCATGGCCGGTGCGGTGAGCTGGAAAATGATGACCGACCCGGACTTCGCCGAACCGGTAAAGCCGGCGCCCGACGCCGATCCGGCCTTGCCAGCCTAGCTTCGGAGGCACCACTCCAGGATCGCCTTCTGGGCGTGGAGGCGGTTTTCCGCCTCGTCGAAGACCAGCGAGCGTGGGCCGTCGATGACGTCGGCGTCCACTTCCTCGCCGCGATGCGCCGGCAGGCAGTGCAGGAACATTGCCTTGCCATTGGCATGGCGCATCAGGTCTTCACTGACCTTGAACGGCGCCAGGTCCCTGAGACGCCTGGCGGCATCCTTATCGCCCATCGACACGAATGTGTCGGCGACGACAACGTCAGCACCGGCAACCGCCTTCACCGGATCGCGGAAGAGATCGATGCGCCCCTGTTCGGCGCGCGCGCGCTCGACATCTTGCCTCTGCGGGTCGTAGCCAGGAGGCGTCGCAACGCTCAGCGAAAAGCCGAACTTCGGCGCCGCATGGATGAAGCTGGCGGCGACGTTGTTGCCGTCGCCGATCCAGGCGATGCGCGAGCCTTTCAGCTCCAGCCCCGCTTCTTCCAGCGTCTGCAGGTCGGCCATGATCTGGCAAGGGTGCGACTTCTCGGTGAGACCATTGATGACCGGCACCGTCGCCGCCTTCGCGAACATTTCAACGTCGTCATGACGGTTGGCGCGGATCATCACGGCGTCGACATAGCGCGAGAGAACCTTCGCCGTGTCCTCGACGCTCTCCCCTCGCCCGAGCTGCGTGTCGCCCGAATTGAGGACAAGCGAGGAGCCGCCGAGCTGGCGGATCGCCATGTCGAACGAGACCCGCGTCCGGGTTGAGTTCTTCTCGAAGATCATCGCCAGCGTGCGGCCCGCAAGGGGCGCATCCTTGTCGACCGTGCCGCGCGGGGCGCCCTTGCGGGCGGCCTTGCGCGACTTGGCGTTGTTGAGGATGGACCTGAGTTCGCCGGACGGCACCGGCCACAGGTCGATGAAGTGATTCATCTTCAGGACCCTGCGGCGGTCATCATCGAGGCGAACTGCTGGTCGATGATGTCGATGGCTTCGCGCACGTCGGCGTCGGTGACGATCAGCGGCGGGGCGAGGCGCAGCGTGTTGTTGCCGGCCGTGCCGACCAGCAGGCCGCGATCCGACAGCTTGCCGCGCAGGGGCATCGGATCCTGCGTCATCCGAAGGCCGCGCAGCAGGCCGCGCCCCGTAACCTCGACGACGAGTTCCGGATAGCGGTCCTTGAGGCTTTCCATGCCCTGGGTCAGCGTGCCGGCGACGCGGCGCACATTCTCGAGGAAGCCTTCACCCGCAACCACGTCGAGCACAGCGTTGCCGACGGCCATTGCCAGCGGCCCGCCGCCGAACGTCGTGCCGTGAACGCCCTTGGCCATGCCGGAGGCCGCGTTCGCGGTCACGAGGATCATGCCCATCGGGAAGCCGCCGCCGATGCCTTTGGCCGCGGCGAGCAGATCCGGATCGGCGCCCTTGAACCACTGGTGATGGAAGAGCTGGCCGGTGCGGCCTGCGCCGCACTGGATCTCGTCATAGATCAGCAGCACGCCGTTTTCGTCGCACAGCTTGCGGATGAGCTGGAGGTAAGCCTCCGGCGCTTCGCGCACGCCGCCTTCGCCCTGCACCGGCTCGATGATGACGGCAGCAAGGTCCGGCGCCTTGATCTCTTTTTTCAACGCTTCGACGTCGCCGAACTCGATCGAGCGGAAGCCTGGCAGACGCGGGCCAAAGCCTTCGCGGTATTTCTCCTGCGCGCCGGCATTGATGCCGCCGAGCGTGCGGCCATGGAACGAGCCGTTGAAGGAGAGGATGCCGATGCGATCCGCCTGACCCTTCGACCAGTGATAGCGCCGCGCGATCTTGATACAGCCTTCGATCGATTCCGCCCCTGAATTGGTGAAGAAGGCGAAGTCGCCAAACGTCAGGTCGCAATAGCGCTGCGCCAGTCTCTCCTGTCCGGGGATGCGGAACATGTTGGAGAGGTGCCAGAGCTTGTTGGCCTGGTCGGTCAGCGCTTTCACCAGAGCCGGGTGCGCATGGCCGAGCGAGTTCACCGCGATGCCGGCGATGAAGTCGAGGTACGGCTTGCCCTTGTCGTCATACAGACGCACGCCTTCGCCTCGCTCGAACACGACCGGACTCGGGCCGTAGACGGGAAGGACTGCGTTCGACATTGGCGTATCTCCTTGACGCCGGTGGAGCACCGAAAAGGAAAGGGCGGACCATTGAGGCCCGCCCTTCCCCTGTCAATGCAGGATTGGTGACGGGCTTCAAGCCTTCAGCTTGTAGCCCGATCGGAACATCGCCCAGCACGTGACGCACAGCGCGGTGGTGAGAGCGAGGGTATAGAGAGCGCCGAGCATGAGGTCGCCTTCGGCGTGGCCGGTGAAGCCATAGCGAAATCCGTCGATCAGGTGGAAGAATGGGTTGAAGTGGCTGATCGTGTGGAACGGCTCGCCCAGCCGGCTGATCGGATAGAAGGTGCCCGACAGCATGGTGAGCGGCATCACCACGAAGTTCTGCACGGCGGCCATGTGGTCGAACTTGTCCGCCCAGATACCGCCGATGAGGCCGATGGCGCCCATGAACAGCGAAGCGACGACCGAGTAGTAGACCAGCGCCAGCGCGTTCGCGATCTGGAACGGCGCGATCTGCAGGGCGAAGATCACTGCATAGGTGACGATGCCGACCAGCACGCCGCGCGTCACCGCGCCCGACAGGAAACCGATGGTGAGCTCGAGCGGCGACAACGGCGGCATCAGGAAGTCGACCGCATTGCCCTGCACCTTGGCGATGATCACCGAAGAGGACGTGTTGGCGAAAGCATTGGTGAGGACCGCCATCATAACGATGCCCGGCGCCAGGAACGTCTCGAAAGCGACGCCGCCCGGGCTCGTCGCGCCGTTCTGCGGCAGCGCCAGCTTGAATACGAACAGCATCAGCAGGCTGGAGACGACCGGCGCAAACAGCGTCTGCATCCCGACTTTCCAGAACCGCCGCGTCTCGCGCAGGCAGAGTGTCCAGAGGCCGAGCCAGTTCACCGCGCCATACGCCCGAGGACCGATCGCGCTGGGCGCGGCGGTCTCCATCGGCGGGCGGGATACGGTCTGATCCATGGGGCGCGCTTTTACGCCGATCGTTCGCCGACGCCATGGAAATCTTGGAATGAGGGGGCCGCCCCGCAAGGCGCCGGCGCGAGGAAGCTGACGTGGGAGTCAACTTTGAGTCCAAACCGGGCGCCTACCGGGAACCTCGCTCGAAAGTTGAGTCCCCGCCGCCACACTCTGCTCAAACCGGTCATGCGGCGGAGTGACTCACTCGGACTCAATATAGACGCAATATATTGAGATACCTGTTAGCAAGGATCACAGCATATTGCGCCCGCGAGAGCGGTAGATACTATCCCTAGGTGAAATGGGAGAGGGTCCGGCGGACACGCTCAATATCTAGTGTCTTGCATGATTCTCTGAGGCTGTGGAGATCAATTCATGGGCTGGACCGAAGAACGTGTCGCGGAACTCAAGAAACTCTGGGCCGAAGGGCACAGCGCGAGCCAGATCGCCAAGCGTCTTGGAAGCGTCACCCGCAACGCTGTCATAGGCAAAGTGCACCGTCTCGGACTCTCCGGACGGGCGACTCCGTCACGTCCGGTGAAGCGCCCGCCCCGGCTGGCCCGGCCCAAGCCGCAGCAGCAACTGCCCCGTCAGGCGCAGACCCGCGGCTCCAGCGCCCTTGCCGTCCGCGAGGCCGTCGCTCCCGCCCCGCTCACAGAGGCCGAAACCAATATCGAGCCGCAGCGCCTGCCCAACGGCGACATGGTCACCGTGCTCACCGTGAAGGACACGATGTGCAAATGGCCGATCGGCGATCCGGCGGACACCGCATTCGGCTTCTGCGGCCACGCCTCGCAGGACGGCTCGCCCTACTGCGCCGAGCACGCCCGCGTCGCCTTCCAGCCGGCCAAGAAGCGCGAACGCCGCGCTCGCGAGTTCGACTACATCCAGCGTCTCGCCAGCTGATCTGATCCAGGTTTGGCGCGTGAACAGGACAGGCTGCGCCTGACCCATCGCCCGCAACGGCCCGCCCTCGGAGGTTCGCCTTCGGGGGCGGTTCCGTTTTGCGGTCAGCGCGGATCGTAAGCCCAGACCCAGTTGATGCGGCCGACAGGCTTGTCACCCCATGAAGGATCAAACTGGCTGAGCGTCGCGCCCCCGAAAAATTCCAGGCCTTTTGGCGCGGATGGCACATAGTCCGGCAGCGCGGAGACATCGGCAGGTCCTGCCTCGATCGAGCCTTCAGCCAGCGCTGTTCGCGCCTGCTTCGGCGGCGGAAGGAAGCTGCGGAAATAATCCTCGTCCTTGAACAGCGTCACTTCGGATTCGAACAGGAAGGGCGTCGTAACAAGGCAGGCGACGCGGCAGTTCTTCGGACGACGCGTTGATCGCTCCACAGCTTCTGCCGCGGCAAAGATCGCCGCGATGCAGGCCCGCTGCGTTTCAGGCGTAGCGTGCGGGGGCTCGATCACCTTGGCGAAGACCGGAACCTTGAAGTTCCAGAAGCGCTGGCCTTCAAGCTGCGCCGCGCCCGGAAGTTGATCAACGATACGCTCCGGCCAGCGCGAGAGCTGGCGAAGATGCCGGCCGGGATTGCGCAGCTTCCTGCGCGGATGAAGGTCGAGGCGTCGCATGACGCCCCTCCCTATCGTCTGCCGAGTTTATTTCGCCACCAGATCCTTCTGCAGCGTCTTGACGCAGAGCAGGAAGAATATCGCCGGAAGCGCGTAGAGGACCGAGGTGATAAGCAAAGAGTTCTGCAGCGCTTTGGCATCCGCCGAGCGGCAGAAGGCCTGCTGCACCTCTGCGAGTCCCGCGAGCGCGTCGCCTTTGCAGGAGGCGCGTGCAAGGTCTGCAAACCCCTCCGCATTGGCCTGCATGTTGAACAGAATTTCGCTAAGATAGCCGATGAAGGGCGGACCGGCGCCATAGCCCAGCAGGTTGATGATGAAGAGCAGTATGGCCGTCGCCGTTGCGCGTGAACGGATGCCGACGACGCCCTGGCCGATCGTGTACTGGGCCGCGATGTAGCCGTACTTCAGGGCGGCGCCGGTACAGATGCCGGCCAGCGCGACCCACTTGTTCTCGGCGCTGAACCCCACGAGGTAGAATGGCACGCAGGCGATCAGTCCCAGCGCCGGCAGCCAGGCGATCGCGTTGGGACGGCGCTTTACCACCTTCTCGGCGATCCATCCGGTCAAGAATACGCTCACCGACGCCGCTAACGCCGAGGGCACGTTGAACAGCAGCGTCGCCTCCGTCAGCGACACGCCATGCGTGCGGATCAGGAACGATGTCTGGAAGGTAACGATGCCGTAACCACAGAAGGCCGCCAGCGTGGCGCCCGCCGCCATCGTCCAGAATGACGGCTTGGACGTCAGCTCGCCCAGCGTATCGACGAAGCGCGCCTTCTTCGGCCGCACGGCTCCCGGAGGATCGGAATAGCCGCGCGGCGGCTCCTTCACCGTCAGCCGGAAAATTGCGGCGACGACGATTCCGGCGACGCCGATCACCATGAACGCCACCCGCCAGCCATAGGCGTCGGCGACCGGCCCGCCGATCAGGTTGGCCGACAGCGTTCCCATGGTTACGCCCATTGCGTAGTAGCCCAGCGCGGTCGATCGCCGGGCCGGCGGATAATAGTCTGCGATGATCGAGTTCGCAGGCGGCGTGCAACCCGCCTCTCCAACGCCGACCATAACCCGGCAGATCAACAGCACCACGAACCCGCTCAGTGTCACGAAGCCGAGATCGATCTCCGCGGCCAGGCCGCTCGCCGCCGTCGCCGCCGACCACAATGCGATGCAGATGGTCATGATCCACACGCGGTTTTTCGATTCCGACACATGCGCGAGCGGGATACCGACGACCGAATAGAACAGCGCGAAACCGATGCCGGTGAGCAGGCCGAACTGACCGTCGGTTATCTTCAGCTCGTTCATCACCGGCTCGGACACGATCCCGAGCAGTCCGCGGTCGAGGAAGTTGAGAATGTAGACAACCAGCAACGCGCTCAGCACGTAGCTGCGATAGGGCTTGGTGCCGAACCCCGTGAGATGGCCGTCGGTTGCAGCCTGCGGCGGCGCCGCCCCGGCGGCGGCGGTGTTCGTACCCATCGGATAACCCTCCCGAGCCCCGGACACTGGCGGCCCGGTGAATTAGCTGAGGTCACGCTGACTGTTTTGTTGCGTGCGGTCCACCCTGAATCGTCCCGGAACTTGCGCTCGCGTTTGACAACGCCGTGTTGCTGCGAACGCAAACGGCCGGACCTCTCATCGAGGCCCGGCCGGGTGTAACGGTCACTACGCCGATCCTTAAACCGGTTTGGCGACCATGTCCTTCTTCAGTGTGAGCGACGCGATCAGGTAAAACGCCGCCGCAGGGATGAAGAACAGCACTGTGGCCGCCATCGACTGGCGCACACCTTCGCCATAGGCGGTGGTGCAGATGGCCTGCTGATCAGGAGGCAGCGCCGAAAGATCACGGGCGCGGCAGACTGCGTTGGTGAGCGTATCGCCCATACCCGCCGCTTCGATCTGCATGCGCATCAACATATCGGACAGACTGCCCACGATCTGCGGTCCAAGGCCGTTGCCGATCAGGGCGATGATAACCAGAAGCACCGCGATGGCGGTGGCGCGCGATCGCTGGGAGACGACACCCTGCCCGATCGTGTACTGGGCGCCGAGATAGCTATAGTGCGCGGCGGCGCCTGCGCCCCAGACGAGGAGCTGAGGCGTGCCCGGCTCCATGTAGAAGCCCCAGATATAGAGCGGGATCGCAAGCAGCAGTCCCACTGCAGGCAACCAAGCTGCGGCTGACGGCGATTTCGAAGACAGCTTTTCGGAGAGGAAGCCGCCCGCAAATGTGCCGACCGCCGACATCAGCGCCAGCGGAACTCCGTAACGTAGCGCAAAATCGCCCGGACCGATGCCATGGACCCGTTGCATCATTGGCGCCTGGAAACTGAACAGGCCATACCCGACCAGCGCGACGAGCGACGCGCCAACCGCCATCGTCCAGAATGTCGGCTTTGAGCCTAGCTCCTTGAGCGTCTCGATGATGCTGGCCTTCTGGACCCGCTGCACGCCCGGCGGATCGGAGAATCCGCGCGGCGGCTCTTTCACCGTCAGAAACAGGATCAGCGCGATCACGAGACCGGGCAGGCCCAATGCGATGAAGGCGAAGCGCCAGCCGAAATTCTCGCCCCAGCCGAGCTGCTCATGAATGTCGCCGACGCCGACGCTGGCGAAGAAATTTACGACCGTCTCGTCGGTCAGCTGCGCGATGGGTCCGCCGAACCCGCTGGCCAGCGCACCGCCGATGGTCACGCCCATTGCGAAGATGCCTAGCGCGTTGGCCCGGCTCTTGGGCTTGAAGTAGTCGGCGATGATAGAGTTGGAGGGAGGCGTGCCGCCGGCCTCGCCGATGGCGACCCCGACCCTCGCGATCAGCAGGAATACAAAGCTCGAGGCGAACCCGCACAGCGCCGTCATCAACGACCAGATGGCGATGCACAACGCCATGATGGCGACACGGTTGTAGCGGTCGGCGGCCATGGCGATCGGAATGCCCATCAGGGCGTAGAACAACGCGAATGGAAATCCGTTGAGGAACGCGAACTCGGTATCGCTGAGCCCGAACTCCGCGATAATCGGCTGGGCAATGACGCCCAGGAGGTTCCGGTCGATGAAGTTGAGCGTATAGACCAGGGTGAGCGACAGCAGCACATAGCCGCGATACGCTGGCGACCTGTAACTCTGTCCGCCCGCCGGGGCTTCGCCCGCCGGAGCCGCTGGTGCAATAGCCAAAATGACCTCCCATACGGCGGCTTGCGCGCCGTTCCGGTCCGCACCCTAGCTTCGGGCTTCGCAAGGGCAAGCGGAATGGCGACCGTCGAGAAAGCGAAATCGTGGCACGATTCAGCGTAACGGACGTTCAGATCAGGCCCTTGGCCTTCATGCTGATCGTTTCCTGGGCGCCGACCACAAGATGGTCGTGGACCTTGATCTCAAGGGGCGCCAGCGCCTTTTCGATGTCGCGCGTAAGCTCGACATCGGCCCGGGACGGCGTCGGGTCTCCGCTGGGGTGGTTGTGCACCAGGATCACCGCCGACGCCGACAGCTCCAGCGCCCGCCGCGCGATTTCGCGCGGATAGACCGGTGCATGATCGACCGTACCCTGCCCGGCCTTTTCATCGGCGATCAGCTTGTTCTTGCGGTCGAGGTAGAGGACCCGCGCCTGTTCGGTCTTCTCGTGCCTGATCTTGAGGCTGACATAGTTGAGCAGCGCGGCCCAGTTGGAGATGACGGGCCGGTCCTTCACCTGCTCGCCCGCAGCGGTCTGCATCAGCAAGTTGGTGGCGCGGACATAGGCGGCGGCGGTTTCGCCCAGGCCTTTCACCTCCATCAACCGTTCGGGCGGGGCGGCAAGCGCGGCAGAGACGGAGCCGAAACGCGCGATCAGGTCCTTGGCGATGGGCTTTACATCGACGCGGGGGATGAAGGCGCAGAGCAGAAGTTCAAGCAGCTCGTACTCCGCAAGGCCGGCGCCGTCTCCGGTCAGGATGCGCTGGCGCAGCCGCTCGCGATGCCCGTGGAAATGCTTGACCGGCCCTTCAGCCGCCCCGCTCTTCGATGACTTCCCCCCGTCCGCCATCTAGCCTCGTCAGCCCTTGAAGCCCGAAGCATGGGGCGTGTGCTGCCCCGTCGGAGACGCCGTGAATATCTCGAAGCCACTCTCGGTGACGCCGATAGAGTGTTCGTACTGCGCCGTCAGCGAGCGGTCGCGCGTCACCGCCGTCCAGCCATCCGCCAGCAGCGCCACATCCTTGCGGCCGAGATTGATCATCGGCTCTACCGTGAAGATCATGCCCGGCAGGAGACGCTCGCCCCGTCCGCGTTGCCCGAAGTGCAGGATGTTCGGCGAGTCATGGAACACGCGGCCCAGCCCGTGTCCGCAGAACGCCTCGACCACGGAATAGTGCTGCCGCTCGGCATGCTCCTGGATCGCCGCGCCAAGATCGCCCAGACGCGCGCCCGGCTTCACCGCCTCGATGCCGCGCATCATGCACTCGTAGGTGACGTCCATCAGGCGCATCGCCTTGCGCTTGACTTCGCCGACCGAATACATCCGCGACGTGTCGCCATGCCATCCATCGACGATCACCGTGACGTCAATGTTGACGATGTCGCCGTCCCTCAGCGCCTTCGCGCCGGGAATGCCGTGACACACCACGTGGTTGATCGAAGTGCAGACAGTGTGGCGATAGCCCTTGTAGAACAGACAGGCCGGGATGCCGCCGCGCTCCAGAACGAATTCGCGGGCTAGGTCGTCCAGCACCGAAGTCAGCACGCCAGGCACAACATGCGGCGTCAGCATATCGAGGCACTTGGCGGCAAGGCGTCCGGCCTTGCGCATGCCTTCGAACGCCTCAGGCCCATGAAGCTTGATCTGTCCAGTGTGGTGGTCGGGGGCTTCAGTTGCGTCGATGAAAGCGGTCATCTCGTATTTCCGGGTCTCTCGAGCTTTGGCTGATAGCCTAATCTAGCACGACCCGCCATCTTCGCGAATTCGCGGGCAAAATCGGCCAAAAATCCGGGGTCAGTTCATCTTCGCCCGGCGGCGCGGCGGATCGGGCGCGAACGGCTTGGGGATGGGCATGGCCGGCACACCTTCCTCGATCAAGTCCTTCGCAACGTCGGGCGTCACCTCGCCCCAGACAGGCCGCTCCTCTGCCTCGCCGTAGAACATGGAGCGCGCCTCGTCGGCGAACTTCTCGCCCACATAGTCGTGCGTCTCGGCGATCTTGGCGCGGATCTCGTCCGCCATCTTCAGGAACTTCGCCTCGGCGGACTCGGCAGGCTTCTTGTCCGAGCCGTGGATGGCTGGCGCCATGATCTGCTTGCGCACGTCGTGCGTGCCGCACACTGGGCACTCGACGAGCTTCCTCTTGCGCTGGGTGTCATACGCTTTCGAGTTCGAGAACCATGCCTCGAACTCATGTTCCCCCACGCATGCGAGAGAATAGCGGATCACGTCAGGCAACCTTTCCTGTCTTCTGCCGATCATCGTCCGCCTCGGCCAGCATCGCGTCGAGCTGGCCGGCGCGGTCGAGATCATAAATCTCGTCGGAGCCCCCGACAGGGCGTCCGTTGATGAAGACCTGCGGATAGGTATATCCGCCCTGGCTGCGCTGGATCATCTCGCGCCGCTTTTCGGGATCATCGCCCGCTCGGTATTCGGTGACCTGCGCGCCCTTGCTGGCAAGCAACGCTTTCGCCCGCGTGCAGTAGCCGCAGAAGTCGGTGGTGTAGATCTCTACGCGAGCCGTCACCGGCAAACTCCGTATCCCGTTGTTCCTGGCCAATTCTGGAACCTAGAAACTGAACAACTACCAAATAACAGAGCGTTGAAACTCTGGAATCGTTCCAAAACTATATGGGCCAAAACTATATGGGTATGCCCCTTGGCGCCGCAACTCGCGCCAGTGTGAGCACATCGACGCAGCTCGCCCCAGCCCTTTTGAGAGCCCGTGAACAGGCTTCGGCGGTGGCGCCGGTGGTCAAAACATCATCGATCAGCAAGATTTTCTTATCCCTGATCCGGGCCTCGCGTCCCTTGCGCACTCGGAAGGCGCCCTGGACGTTCCGGCGGCGTCCATCAGCCGAAAGCCCGCCCTGAATGGGCGTCGATTTGATGCGCTTCAGGGCATCGACTGACAGATCAACACCGCTGGATCGGGAGATGGCGGCGGCAAGCCATACGGACTGATTGAAGCCTCGCCGCACGAGACGGAGATAGTGCAGCGGGACCGGCACGATGAGGTCTGCGTCGGCCAGGAGCCCGGCCCCCGCGTTTGTCATCCAGCCGCCGAGAAGGGCAAGGCTGTCGCGGCGGCCCTGGTATTTGAGCCCCAGCACGAGGTCGCGGGAGACATCGCCATAGACCAGTGCGGCGCGGGCGCGATCATAGACCGGCGAATTGGCGAGGCACGCGCCGCAAACCTGGGCGTCGTCGACCGCAATGTCGAAGGGCGTACCGCAGCGCTGGCAGAGCGGATCCGAGAGGAATTGCAGCTTGGCCCACAGCTCCGGCTCCAGCGCGCCAGGGCCAGCCACTTCGCGGCCCGTGATGAGCGAGCGCTGGGGCCAGATCAGGCCGGCAAGGCCGCCAGCGCGCGAGTGTCGCCGGCGTGGCTTATCCCGCACCGCTGAAGCGGCTACATAGCCCGGTGATGTCTTCTCCACCGCCCTCGCCCCCCACCCCGTCGCCGCCCAGGCGCGACCCCATGCGGATCTTCGACCGCCGCCGCCACGCCGCGAGGCGGGCAAGATCGGCGTCTGGCTTCAGCGAGTATTCTTTCCTGAAACAGGCCGCAGCGGAAGACATCGCGTTGCGCCTGTCGGCCATCAACCGCCGGTTCGACCGCGTGCTCGACCTGGGCGCTCATGACGGAACGCTAGGGCGCGTGCTGAAGGCCGATCCTGCGCTGGCCGGGAGCCTCGGCGACATCATCGAAACAGACACGTCTCCGGCGTTCCTCAGGCGGCCGCTCGGCGTCGCAGCGGATGAGGAGGCGCTGCCATTCGCGGATGCGTCCTTCGACCTGATCGTCTCGGCGCTATCGCTCCACTGGGTCAACGACCTGCCGGGGACACTGATCCAGATCCGCCGCGCGCTGAAGCCGGACGGCCTCTTCATCGGCGTGGCGCTGGGCGGGCGGACGCTGAACGAGCTGCGCCAGTCGCTGCTTGCATCGGAAGAGCAGATCCGCGGCGGAGCGGCCAACCGCATTTCGCCCTTCATGGATGTGATCGATGCGGCGGGACTTCTGCAGCGCACCGGATTCGCCATGCCCGTTGCCGACAACGACGCGCGAACAGTGCGTTATGGCTCGCCGCTGCGGCTGCTCACCGATCTCAAGGGCATGGGCGAGACCGCGTCGTTTGCTACTCGCGATGCGCCGCCGTTGACCCGCGGAATACTGACGCGAGCGATGGAGATCTATGCCCAACGTTTCTCGGACGCCGACGGAAAAGTCCGTGCGACGTTCGAGTTCATTGCGATGTCGGGTTGGGCGCCGGCGCCGGATCAGCCAAAAGCGAAACGTCCAGGCAGCGCGACGGTGCGGCTTGCGGATGCGTTGGGCGCTAAGGAATTGCCGGCGGGCGAAAAGACCGGCCCGGGGCGTCCGAAGACGTAGCCTTACGGCGTGGCCGGAGGCGGGGATGCACCCCAGACCTGGTCGCTGACCCGGGTGAACGAGTCGTTGGTGGAGCCGCCCAGGGTGGTAGCTCCGCCAACGATTGCGGTGGCGAGAAGCGCGGCGATGAGGCCGTATTCGATGACGGTTGCGCCCGAGCGGTCCCGCGCGAAGCGCCGAAGGTTCCGGAGGAGTGTCATTCGCGTCCCGCCTTTGACCAGTCTATGAACCGCTCGAACAGCGGCAGATCGGCTTCTGGCGCAGGATAGCGCCCGATGTCGTCTGCCGAGACCCATGCGAGCTGTTGACCCTCACGAGCTTCGATTTCCCCCTCCCAGCGCCGCGCCATGAAGAGCGGCATCAGGAGATGGAAAGTCTCATAGTCATGCGAAGCAAAGGCGAATGGTTGAAGGTCGTGCTCGTCGACGTGGAGACCAAGCTCCTCACCGAGTTCGCGCACCAGTGCACCCTTGGGGTTTTCACCGGCTTCGACCTTGCCGCCTGGAAATTCCCAGAGACCCGCCATCGGTTTCCCTTTGGGTCTTTGGGCAAGCAGCAGACGCCCGTCACTCCGCACCAACGCAGCCGCTGAAACTAGAACCAACGGTTTTGCGCCTGTCTGTTTTGTCATATCGGTATGAGAACGGAGTTCATTACAGCGCTCAACTTCTGTAGGCGCCGTTTATCTTCACGTAACCATCGGTGAAGTCGCAGGTCCAAACACGGGCCTTTCCGCTGGCGATTCCGATGTCGACCTTGATCGACACCTCCTGTCCCGAAACGGCGCGGGTGGCAGTGTCTTCAGAGTATCCGGGCGAACGCGCGCCATCGCTGGCGACGAGGTGATCGGCGAACCAGAGCGAAATGCGGTCGCGTTCGACCGGCTCGCCGGACTTGCCGATGGCCATGATGACCCGGCCCCAATTCGCGTCGCCGGCTGCAATAGCGGTCTTGACCAGCGGCGAGTTGGCGATCGAGCACGCTATCGCCTTGGCTGACGTGTCGCTTGCGGCGCCGGTCACCTCGATCTCGATGATCTTGGAGGCGCCCTCCCCGTCACGCACGATCTGCGTCGCCAGATCCAGCAGCACGCGGTGCAGCGCCTCGGTGAAACCGGCCAGGCGCGGATCGTCCGGATTGTCGATCGGCTCGCCGCCGGCAGCGCCCGTAGCGAACAGCATCAGCGTGTCGGACGTCGACGTGTCGCTGTCGACGGTGATGCAATTGTAGGTGACATCGCACAGGCGCGCGATCAGCGCCTGGCACACGCGCGGGGTCAGCGCAGCGTCGGTAAACACATAGTTGAGGGTGGTCGCCATGTTAGGCATGATCATGCCGGAGCCCTTGGCGAAGCCCGCGATCGCCACGTTGCGGCGATTGAGATCGGCGATTTCGCCCGCAGCCTTGGCGAAGGTATCGGTGGTGCGAATGCAGTTCGCAGCCTTCTCCCAGTCTGGCGTTCCCAGGGAGCTCCAGACCTTTTCGACGCCACCTGAAACGATGTGCGGCGGCAGAGGCTCGCCTATCACGCCGGTCGCGGAGACGAACACTTCGTGAGGCTTGCAGCCGGCCAGCTTCACGGCGGAGGCGATGGTCGCGCGGTTCTTGGCGATTCCGGCCGCGCCGGTGAAGGCATTGGAATTGCCGGTGTTCACTACCAGCACACGTGCGCGCCCGCCGCCGGACTTCAGCGCTTCGCGCCCCCAGTCGACGTCATCAGAACGCGTCGAGGACGTGGTGAAAACCCCGCCCGCCGAGGCGCCGTCCGGGAAATGCACCACCAGCAGGTCGTCGCGCGTCCTGCCTTTATAGAGGCCGAGGGAAAGGGTCGCCGTCTCCATGCCGCCTACTTTCGGCATGTTGGGAAAGCGTTCCGGAGCCAGCGGCGACACCGGGAGTTCCTTGTGGCTGCTCATTTCGTTTAGCCCCCGCTCGTCCTCACTGCCCCGTGCCCTCGCGGCTTTCGCTTACCGGACCCGACGGCTGCGGGGTACTGCCCGGCGGCGGCGTGGGAGACTGGGTCGCAGCAGGCGGAGGCGTCGTCACAGACGGAGTGTTCGTCGTTGCCGGCGGAGCGGCAGGCTTGGCTGTCGTCGTCGGCGCAGCAGCCGGAGGCTTCGCTGCCGTTGTGGGCGCGGCAGCCGGCGGCTTCGCGGTCGTCGTCGCCGGAGGTTTTGCCGGCGTGGTCGTCGCGGGCGTCGTCGGAGTGGCTGCGGATTTCTGCGCCGCGGCAGCGGCATCCGGAATGGGCGGGCGCTCGACCGGCGTTTCCAGCGCGGCGGGTGGCGCCGCAGGCGCGGCCTGGCGCGGCGGCGTGTCCGGCAGCTCGAACGAATCGACGTCGAGCGTCGAGTTCCGGGGCGAGGTCTGCTTGTCGATCTTGGCTTCCTGGCGCAGCTCCTTCAGCACGTCGCCGATCTGCATCATCGTGAGGTGCTTGAGGATCGGTCCGCGCAACTCTTCGATCGAGGGCGGACGCTCCTTGCGCCGCTCGTCGATCTTGACAACGTGCCAGCCCATGTCGGTCTGGAATGGCTTGGAGACGCCGCCAGTTGGCGTCTCACGGATCACCTTGGCGAATTCGGGCGTCGCCTCTTCTTCGGTCATGAAGCCGAGGTCGCCGCCTTCCATGCGGGTAGCCTCGTCGGCCGACTTCTTGGAAGCAAGCACGGCGAAATCCGCCCCACCCTTCAGCTCGGCGAGGGTCTTGTCGATGTCCTCGCGCGTGGGCGCAACGATGTGGCGAAGGTGAGCTTCATCGCCCAACTCCCAGATCGCGATCTGGGCCTCGTACATTTTCTTGATCGCCGCCTCGTCGACTCGCTCGGAAACGACAGTGTCGACCAGGATGTTGCCGAGGATGTTGTCGCGCGCCGTCTGTAGCCGGTGGCGCGACTCCGGCTCCTCATCGAGGCCACGCGAAGTCGCCTCCATGGCGAGCAGCTTGATGTCGATGAGCTGGTCGAGAATTTCATTGAACTCGGCCGAGTCGACCTCGAGCTTTTCGCTCTGCTCGATCAGGCCCTGCACCCGGCCCTCGAGTTCGACATCGGAGACATAGATGGGCGAACCGTTCACCAGGGCCGCAACTGCAGAGGGGTCCGCGGCGGCGGCCGCGTCGCCTTCCTCTGCGCTCTCGCCGCATGCGGCCAAGGTCAGAATGGCCGCCAGCGCCGCTGCCGCCACACCCGCCTTCAGGCGTCCACGGAAAGCCATGCCAAGGGCTCCTTGAGCTGCTTAAGGGTGTATTCAGGCGATACGCGCTACCCAGTGTTCCGATTGACACTGGATAGGCTGGTCCTTACGTCTCGCGGAAGCGCAAGTCGAGGGAGTTTACCCCGCGTCGCGCAGTCGTACCCGAGGCCGGAAAACTCCCCCGGATACACTATATACCATGGGGCGCCGCGATCCTCGCGGAGGGCTGACAGCGGATAGGCGTTGATGTTCGGGATTGCCCAGAAATTCCTTGGATCGGTTAACGAACGCAAGATCAAACCGTACCGGGCCATAGTCCAGCGCATCAATGCCCTGGAGCCCGTGACCGAGGCCCTGTCCGACGACGCCCTGAAGCAGCGGACCCGCGACTTCCGCCAGCAGGTCGCCAACGGCGCCTCGCTCGACGACATCCTGCCGGAAGCATTCGCGACCGTCCGCGAGGCGTCAAAACGCGCCCTAGGCATGCGGCATTTCGACGTGCAGCTTATCGGCGGCATGATCCTGCACGCGGGATCCATCGCCGAAATGCGCACCGGCGAGGGCAAGACCCTGGTCGCCACTGCGCCGGTCTACCTCAACGCTCTCGAGGGCCGGGGTGTCCACGTCATCACCGTCAACGACTACCTCGCCAGCCGCGACGCGGACTGGATGGGCAAGGTCTATCGCTTCCTCGGCCTTTCGGTCGGCAAGATCGTCCACGGGCTGGACGACAACCAGCGGCGCGCGTCCTACGCGTGCGATATCACCTACGGCACGAACAACGAGTTCGGCTTCGACTACCTCCGCGACAACATGAAGTATTCGCTGGCCGATATGGTCCAGCGCGGCCACCGCTTCGCCATGGTCGACGAGGTCGACTCGATCCTGGTCGACGAAAGCCGCACGCCGCTGATCATCTCGGGCCCGACCGACGACCGCTCGGACCTCTACATCTCGATCGACGCGATCATCCCGCAACTGGAGGCCTCGGACTACACGCTGGACGAAAAGCAGCGCTCGATTGTCTTCAGCGAAACGGGCAACGAGAAGATCGAAGACCTGATGATGCAGGCGGGCATCCTGCAGGGTTCGCTCTACGAGCCGGCAAACATTACGCTGGTCCACCATGCGAACCAGGCGCTGCGCGCCCACAAGCTGTTCCATCGCGACAAGGATTACATCGTCAAGAACGGCGAGGTGATGCTGATCGACGAGTTCACCGGTCGCATGATGCAGGGCCGGCGACTGTCGGAAGGCCTGCACCAGGCGATCGAAGCGAAAGAAAAGACGAAGATCCAACCCGAGAACCAGACGCTGGCTTCGATCACCTTCCAGAACTATTTCCGCCTCTACGACAAACTTGCAGGCATGACCGGCACGGCCTCGACCGAGAGCGCCGAGTTCCAGGACATCTACAAGCTCGAAGTCGTCGAAGTTCCTACCAACAAGCCGGTCAAGCGCATCGACGAGGACGACGTCGTCTACAGGACCGCGAAGGAAAAATACAAGGCGATCATCGCCGACATCAAGGATTGCGTGCGGCGCAAGCAACCCGTGCTCGTTGGCACGGTGTCGATCGAGAAATCCGAAGTGCTGTCGAACCTGCTGGCGGTGGAAAAAGTCCCGCACCAGGTTCTCAACGCCCGCCACCACGAGCGCGAAGCCCACATCATCGCGCAGGCCGGCGTTCCGGGGAACATCACCGTCGCCACCAACATGGCCGGTCGCGGAACCGACATCCAGCTCGGCGGCAACATCGAGATGCGCATCGAGGACGAAGGCGCCGAGCGCGCCAAGGCCCTCGGCCGCGAGCTCAACGAGGACGAACTGAAAGAGCTGCGCGACGACGTTACCCGCGATGTCGACAAGAAAAAGGCCGAGGCGCTGGCAGCAGGCGGCCTCTATGTGCTGGCGACCGAACGCCACGAAAGCCGGCGCATCGACAACCAGCTGCGTGGCCGTACGGGACGCCAGGGCGACCCGGGCCGCTCGAAATTCTACATCTGCCTCGAGGACGACCTGCTGCGTATCTTCGCCGCCGAACGCCTCGACGCCATCATGCGTAGCCTCGGCATCAAGGAAGACGAGGCCATCACCCACAAGTGGATGAACAAGGCGCTGGAGACTTCGCAGAAGCGCGTCGAGCAGCGCAACTTCGAAATCCGCAAGAATCTCCTGAAGTTCGACGACGTCATCAACGACCAGCGCAAGGCTGTGTTCGAGCAGCGCATCGATTTCATGCGCGCCGCCAGCGTCTCCGACACGATCAAGGAGATGCGCCACCAGCTCATCAGCGACATGGCCTACCGCCACATGCCGGAGAAGGCGTATGTCGACCAGTGGAACCTGGTCGATCTCGACGAAGAGGTCGCCGAGACGCTGGGCATGAAGCTGCCAATCAGCGAATGGGCGCACGAGGAAGGCGCGGCCACCAAGGAAGTCGCCGACAAGATGCTGGCGGCTGCCGACACGTATTACGAACAGAAGTCGGCCCAGGTCGGCGAAGAGCGCATGCGCTGGCTCGAGAAGCAGGTGCTGCTGCAGGAAGTGGATACGCGCTGGCGCGAACACCTCTGGCATCTCGACCAACTTCGTTCGGTCATCCACCTGCGCGGTTATGCGCAACGCGATCCGCTGAACGAGTTCAAGAACGAAGCCTTCACGCTGTTCGAGACGCTGCTGGCGGACCTGCGCAGCGGCGTGACGCGCGTGCTGATGCGCGGCCAGTTCGTGACCGAACGCCCGCCATCGGATGACGCGGGCGAGGCCAATGGCGGGCCGGTACAGACGGCCGCGGTGCGTTCGCCGCAGCCGACACAGGCCGCGGCTCAGCCGCAGCAAGCCGGTCAGACCCAGGGTATGAACCCGGCCTGGGCGAACACGCCGCGCAATGCGCCCTGCCCTTGCGGGTCGGGCAAGCGGTTCAAGAACTGCCACGGCGACGTGACCGCCGCCGCGCGGGCCTAACCGGCAATCATGGCTTCAGCTGACGCAAGCGGCGCTGTCGCCTGCGGTTCGTCGCGCATGGCGAGGAGATGGCGCGTCAGCAGAGGCAGGATGCCCAGCAGGGAGACGCCTGCCCCGATCATCATGGCGTAGCGGATGCCGATCGCCTCGGCGAGCGCGCCCGCGAGCAGGATGGACGCCATCATGCCGAAGCCGGAGACGGCCTGATTGAGGCCGTTGGCGCGGGCGATCTCGTCCTCGGGCAAGAGTTTCTGCTGCAGGCTGGTCGACAGGATCATGAAGACCATGATGCCGGCATCGCCCAGGAGTTGCTGGCCGATCATGAAGGGGACGGCGGCCCAGCCTTGCAGATAGGCGGCTGGGATGAGCAGCAGGACGCCGGCCACACTCAGTGTGAAGCCGGAGACCAGCGCCGGGCCGAAGCCGATGCGCTTGGCCAGCGGCCTCGCCGTGAGCGAGCCCAGCAGCGCGCTTGCCCCGCCGACGGAGATGATCGCGCCGACGATGGCGGCTGACAGTTTCAGTTCGCGCAGCATGAAGATCATGAACAGCGCGGCGAAGAATCCGGCGGCGATGAAGTAGAAGCCGACCGCCATCAGGATGGCGCGCAGCGGCGGACGGTGGACGACAGCGCGGAAGCCGACGGTCAGGTCTTTCCAGAGGTTCGACAGCGGGGCCGCGCGGGCGGCTGGTTCGACGCTTTCGGCGGGACGGCCGGCTTCTTTGGGGATGCGCCATAGCCAGAATGCCGACCACAGGAAGGTCAGCGCGTCGGCGATCATGGCGATGGGCGCCGTGAGCAGGTCGATCAGCACGCCGGCGACGCCTGGGCCGGTCAGCTCGGCGATGGATTCCGTCGCCTGCAGGCGGGAGTTGGCCTCGACCAGTTCACCCTTGCCGACGAGGCGCGGGAGGATCGAGATGTCGGCGTTGGCGAACAGGGCGCTGGCGAGGCCGGAGACGGCCGCCATTCCGCAGAGCAGCGGGAATGACAGCACATCGAAATACCAGGCGATCGGCGCAACGATCACCACGGCGAAGCGGACGAGGTCCATCACCACCATCAGGCGGAGCTTGTTGGATCGCTCGACGAAGCCGCCGCCTAGGAGGCCAGCGAGAATCATCGGGGCGAGGCTCACAGCGGCGAGGAACGCAGCCTCGCCGGGGGTGGCGGCGAGGACGGCGACAGCGATGATCGGCAGGGCAGTCCGCGTGATGCGGTTGCCGAAGGCGGAGAGCGCTTGGGCGGCCCAGAGACGGTTGAAGGAGGCGTGCGCCCAGAGGGGCGACGAACGCCGCAGGAATTCGAACATTGGAGTGGCTTTCGGAAAGGATGAGGCAGCGCGATGCGATCGCGCTTCAAGTTGAGCGTGCCCGGCCGGACTGGTTTCCGGCCTGAACTAGACGGTCGCGTTCCTCATCGGCTCTCTCCATCGAAAGCGGCCGAGCTTCTGACTCCAAAACTGCCTTAGGTCAACAGCGACTACGACAGGCCTTCGCGGCCGATCGCGTAGAAGCGGTCCTTGCGCTGGGCGCGGAGCTGGTCGGGGGTGAGGCCGGCGAGGCTGGCGAGGGCTTCCTCGATCGCATCGCCCATCTTCGCCATGGCTTCCTTCGGATCGCGATGCGCGCCGCCGATAGGCTCGGGCACCACGGCGTCGACGATGCGGAGCTTGGCGAGATCCTGCGCGGTGATCTTCATCGCCTCGGCGGTGTCTTTCGCGCGCTTGGCGTCGTGGAAGAGGATGGAGGCGGCGCCTTCGGGCGAGATCACCGAATAGACGGCGTGCTCCATCATCAGCACTTTGTTTCCGGATGCGAGCGCAACGGCGCCGCCGGAGCCGCCTTCGCCGACGATCACCGAGATCATCGGCGTGTCGACGGTGAGGCAGGCTTCGATGGAGCGCGCGAGCGCTTCGGCTTGCCCGCGTTCTTCGCCGCCCTTGCCCGGGAAGGCGCCGGAGGTGTCGACCAGCGCGATCACCGGCAGGCCGAAGCGGCCGGCGAGTTCGATTAGGCGCACCGCCTTACGGTAGCCTTCGGGCTTGCCCATGCCGAAATTGTGCTTGAGGCGGGTCTGCGTGTCCCTGCCCTTCTCATGTCCGATCACGACCACCGGCCGGCCGCGGAAGCGCGCGAGGCCACCGAGGATGGCGTCGTCGTTCATGAACTTGCGGTCGCCTGCGAGCTCGACGAATTCGTCGAACATGGCTTCGATGTAGTCCATGAAGTGCGGCCGGTCCGGGTGGCGGGCGACCTGCGTTTTCTGCCACGCGTTGAGATGGGTGTAGATGTGCTCGAGCTGCCGGGAGGCTTTCTCGCGCAGCTTTTCCACCTCGTCGCCGACAGCTTCGCCGCCGGCGGTTTCAAGTTCGGCGATCTTCTTTTCGAGGTCCGCGACGGGCTTCTCGAAATCGAGATAGGTGGAGACGGCCATGGGAGGCTCCGGGGCGTTGGTCGGCGCGAGACGTATATCCGGCGGCGGATGGGGTCAAATGGGCGCTACAGGCGTGATTAATGGATATCGATCGGCGCTTCGGATAGCGAGCAAGCCTCCGGAAGCAACCGTGGGCAGCGGCAGCAGCGGCAGCAGCGACGGCGCCGCGATCGGGGGGCAGCAGCAGCAGCGGCAGCAGCGGCGGCACTGCTGCCTCCGGTCCCAAGTCCGTCACGCTGCCCCCGCCCCGTTATTCGATTGCTGCCGAACCCTACCATCCATGTTCCTCGTCGAGTCTGATCTGCTCCTGCTCCGCCTCCTCCGCCTTTTCGGCGAACTCGTTCTCTTCCATCCGGTCGACCATTGCCTCGCTGACCTCGTTCATTTCGGCGGGCCAGAAATCCGCGGGACGCGAGCAGGTCGGGCACGTGCCAGCTTCCTGCGCCAGGCGCTGGTATCTGGTCAGGGATTTCAGATCTCCGATCGCATCGCTGGCGTGCTTGTGAAAGGACAGGATGCCGTCGCGGTTCCGCTTCCACCAGGCAAGCATCTGCTCGCGGTCAACACGCCATTGTGCGCTGTCCTGCTCGTTCGTAGCCTTCTGCGCCTGGGCGAACCGCAGGGCGAAGCGGGCTGCGCGATCCGCGTCGTCGAGCCGGCCCTGCTGCAGCAGGGCGTACGCCATCGACAGCGACAATTGATGCGCCGGCTGGGCCGCCATTCCGGGAGGCGTTCCGCTCCCGTCCGGATCGGCGGCCTTCATCGCCTTCATGGCGGCGTCGCCGAGTTCCTTCGCCTTCGCCGCGCGCCCTTCGGCTTCCACGTGCTGCCGGGTCTGGGTTTCGGCAATCTGGGCCAGAAGGGCCTGGCCGCGCTCCTCGCTCCGTTCGAAGGCAATGTCTTTCTTGCGCCAACCGCCTTTGGCCGCCCAGTCGCGGAGCGTGGACACCGAGATGCCAAGGTCGTCCGCGATGTCGATGCGGTCGTCGCCCCTGCGCATGCGCCGCTCGGCCTCCTTCTTCAGAAGATCGAGTTCGCGTGGGGATCGTTGATTGGACATGTTGTCCCTCCTTGCTGATCCCGGAGTATAAATCCGGTTTCGGAGGTGTAGGATAACTTTCCTAATTATATACTTGACAAAGCGTCCCCTGTTTTCTATCTAGAATGCAGGAGACGCCCGATGACCGAGAAAATGACCCTCACCCACCCGATCTTCAACGATCCGGACAAGGCGCGTCAGCACCTTGAAGCCCAGCGCTGGCCCAACGGTCCGGTGTGCCCGCATTGCGGGGCTACCTCCGAACACATCAAGGCGATCACCGGCGCCCGTGCAAATCCTTCGCGCGCAAATCCGGAAGGCGCCGAGCGCCGTGGGCTCTACCAGTGCAACGCCTGCCGTCAACAGTTCACCGCGACCGTGAAGACCATTTTCGAGCGTTCCAAAATCCCGCTCAACAAGTGGCTGGCCGCTACCTACCTCATCACCTCGTCCAAGAAGGGCGTCAGCGCCCATCAGATCCACCGCTCGCTTGGCGTCACCTACAAGACCGCGTGGTTCATGCTCCACCGCATCCGTGAAGCCATGGGCGAAGACAACGCCTCGTCCGGCCCGCTCGGTGGCGAAGGCATGACCATCGAAGCCGACGAGACCTACATCGGCAAGCGTGACGTGCCTTACGTCTCGCCGCGCCGTGCGAAGGAAGGCCGCAAGCCTACAAAGTCGGGCAAGTCAGGTGGCGCCCAGAAGCGCACCGTTGTCGCTCTGGTCGAACGCGGTGGGCGTGTTCGCTCGTTCCATGTCCGTGTCGCGACCGTCGATCAGGTCCGCAAAATCCTCGTGCAGAACGCCTCGCGAAAATCGAAGCTCTATACCGACGAGTCCCGCCTCTACATCACCACGGGCCGCGAGTACGCCGAACACGAGACCGTCAATCACTCGTCCAAAGAGTACGTGCGCGGCGAAGTGCACACCAACACCATCGAGAACACGTTCTCGGTCTTCAAGCGCGGCATGACGGGCATCTACCAGCACTGTGGCGAAGCCCACCTGTTCCGCTACCTCCGCGAGTTCGACTTCCGTTACAACCGCCGCACCGCGCTCGGCTGGAACGATCGCGACCGTCACAACGCCCTGCTGCAAGCCACAGGCGGCAAGCGCCTGACGTATCGGCGGATTGGTGAAGCCTCGCTCGCCTAAGCAGTTGACCCGCGCGTTCCTGCGCTGGCGTGCTTTGCGAGGTATCGACTCCGATCAGGATTTGTCCTGAACTGCGCTCTTGCAGGAGCAAGGCTGTGGCCAAAACACCGATTGAAGAAGTTCTAGCTGCTCACGAGAGACTTGTGGGGGCCTACAACGAATTAGCGGCCGAATCTGCGGCAATGGTTGCGATCCTGACCGCAGTCGTCGCGACACACCGAATGGACCCGCAGAATGGAAAAGAGCGGCTAGCGGCATTGCGGGACCTTTCGAGCAAGGCGCTGCCCGTCACGAATCATGGTGACCCGATGGACGCAGCGGCGCGCACTGTGCTGAGAGATTTTTTTGACAACATTGAAGAAGGCGCTCGTGTGACCTCTTCAAAATCTGGAATCAACTAGCCGCGCTCCCACGGCCAACGCTTCGGCTCTTTCTTGGGCTTCGGTTGCCGCTTCGGTCCGAGCTTGAGGTCTTTGTTCTGCTTCGGCTCGGCCTTCAGCATCTTCTGAAGGGCGGCGTTGAAGTCCGGGTCTTTAGAGGGGTTGGACATGGCGAAGCGACTTTCCACGATCTTGGAAGACTCAGACATTTCCAAAGACAACAAACAAGCGTTCGACCAAGGACACCAGGCGGTTGGCGAATGCCTGATGGCTTGGGCCACCGTTGAGCTTCAGTTGAACCTTGTTTTTCTGGCCCTGTCGGGCGCGATGGGAGGAGGCGCGTCGGGCCGGCTCCAATCCGCGAACATAGCTTGGAGCACCCCCAAAAGTTTCGATGCACGCATGGACGTGCTCAAGTCCGCGCTGGACCAAGCCAAGCTCAAGGTGCCGGTTCGCACCGACTGCCTGATGCTCTTTGAGCAGGCCAGAGTCCAAGCAAAGAGCCGCAATCAGATTGCTCATTCGACCCTGTTCGTCGGCCACAAGGACGGTCACGCGTATCCTGAAATAGAGCCCTTTTTCTTCATCACGGCGAGGAAGGCTCGTCTCGGCCTAAAGGAAATTCAGGCAGTAACCAGTCGCTTTCGTTCGCTGGCGGACAGCCTCGTGTGGCTGTTACTCACGCGGCTCAATCAGTTGTCGCCGCAAGTAGCCAAGCAGATACCATCCTTGACACGACTACCCGATCTAGTTCGGGAAATTCGTGAGCAACAATCCCAGCTCGATAAAGTTCAGCAAGCGCAGCAGAGAGACCTGCGTCTCGTTTCTCAGCTTCGGAAGCTGGGGAAATGGCCCCCGCCTGAGCTGGCAAAGAAGCCCCCGAGGCGCGCGGTGAAAGCTGAGCGGAAGGCTCTTTTGAAGAAGAGAGCCTCGAAGTCCGAGTAGGGGCGGCCCCTTGGGCCATGACGTCCTCCTAGTGGAGCGACGCCCAATTGTCCTTTCCGTCTCAAAGCACCGGCCTGTCAAAACCCGTATATCAGTGCTTTGTCACGTATACAATTAGGATAACTTTCCTATTTTTTTCGACTTGACCTTGAATATGTGGGAGTTTCGCCTGGGAGATGTGGGGATTTGGTGCAGTTCGGCGCCGTTTCTCCCAAGCGAAGCTTGCGGAGGGTGGGGATCACTTCGTGCGGTGAGCGTTGATCAAAGGGCCGCCACCCCGATTTCGCTTCGCGAAAATCGGACCTCCCCTTTTACAAGAGGAGGTGGCCCGCGGAGCGTTGCTGGCGACGGCGGCTGCGAGGGAAGTAGAGGCGCCAGCCTGAATGGCTGCGCTCAGCGCTTCGGTTTGGACTTCGGCGGGGCTTCGTATTTGAAGGAGACCTTGATGCGGGCGCGGTAGGCGGTGACCTTGCCGTTCTCGATGACGAGGTCCTGCTGCGATACTTCCGCGACACGCAGATCGCGCAGGCTTTGCCCGGCGCGCTCGACGGCGGCCTTCGCCGCCTTCTCCCAGGACTCGGTGCTCGTGCCGACAAGCTCGATGATCTTGTAGACGGACTCAGCCATGTGGTCCTCCCTGCATGCCTTGGTGTGGCGTGGCGGGAGCGGAATAGCTCCCGGGGAGACGCTGCCTTACGCGGACGCGCCGGTAAACGTCACGCGCGCGTCATGCCTTTACGTCGTCCAGGATCATTTGCGCGCCCTTCTCGGCGATCATGATGGTGGGCGAGTTGGTGTTGCCGCTGGTGATGCGGGGCATGACGGAGGCGTCGACGACGCGGAGATTTTCGACGCCGATGACGCGGAGGCGTTCGTCGACGACAGCAAGCTTGTCGGATTTCGTTCCCATCTTTGCGGTGCCGACGGGGTGGAAGATCGTTGTGCCGATGTCGCCGGCGGCTTTCGCGAGATCATCGTCCGAGGTGAGCTGGGCGCCGGGGAGAAATTCCTCGGGGTGGTATCGCGCGAGCGCGGGCTGTTCGGTGAGGCGGCGGACGAGGCGGATGGATTCGACGGCGGTGATGCGGTCGGACTCCGTGTCGAGATAGTTGGGCTGGATCGAAGGCTTGTGCTCGGGGTCGGGCGATATTGCGTGGATCGAGCCCCGGCTGTCGGGGCGGAGATTGCAGACGCTGATCGTCATTGCGGGGAAGGCGTGCATCGCCTCGCCGAACTTCGGAAGCGAGAGCGGCTGGATGTGGAATTGCAGGTTGGGCGTGGCGTGGCGGTCGTTCGACTTCGTGAAGGCGCCCATCTGCGAGGGCGCCATGGTCATCGGACCGCGGCGGCGCAGCGCGTAGTCGAACGCCATGAAGGGACGGTTCCAGATTTTCGCGTATTGCTCGTTGAGCGTGGGCACGCCGGTGACCTTGTAGATGGGGCGGAGCTGCAGATGATCCTGCAGGCTCTCGCCGACACCGGGGGCGTCGTGGACTACGGGAACGCCGAGTTTCTGGAGGCGGGCGCCCTGCCCTATGCCAGAGAGTTCGAGGAGCTTCGGCGATTGCACGGCGCCGGCGGCGAGGATGACGCAGCGGGCGGCGCGGGAGACGTGGTGCTCGGGTTCGCCACGGCTCCCTAGTCCTTTTCTGGGCTCCCGATACCAGGCGACGCCGACGGCGCGTTTGTTCTGCATGACGACATGGTCGACCATGGCGCGGGTTTCGAGTGTGAGGTTCGGGCGATGCAGCGCGGGCTTGAGGAAGCCGCGAGCCGTCGACCAGCGGCGGCCCATCTTCTGGTTGACCTGGAAATAGCCGACGCCGGTGTTGTCGCCGGTGTTGAAGTCGGCGGTCTTGGCTATGCCGAGCGTTTCAGCGGCATCGGCGAAGGCGTCGAGGACGTCCCAGCGCATGCGCGGATGTTCGACGCGCCATTCGCCGCCGGCGCCGTGGTGCTCGCCGGGCTCGATGTGATCCTGGTGCTTGAGGAAGAGCGGTTTCACGTCGTCCCAGCCCCAGCCGGTGAGGCCGAGCTGGCGCCAGCCGTCATAGTCGGCGGCCTGCCCGCGCATGTAGATCATCGCGTTGATGGCGGAAGAGCCGCCGATGACTTTTCCCCTTGGATAGTTGAGGCGGCGGTTGTTGAGGCCGGGAATCGGGTCAGTCTCAAACATCCAGTCGGCGCGCGGGTTGCCGATGGCGAAGAGATAGCCGACGGGGATGTGAAACCAGATCCAGTCGTCCTTGCCGCCGGCTTCGAGCAGGAGGACGCGGGTGTTCGGATCGGCAGATAGCCGGTTGGCGAGCACGCAGCCCGCCGAGCCTGCTCCGACGATGATGTAGTCGTACCCCTCGTTCATGGGCGTAGATTCATCGGGCGCCGAGAAAAGGGAATAGGGAATGGGGAATAGGGAGTAGTTATCCCGAGCGTGTTGCCACTCCCTATTCCCGATTCCCTATTCCCTTGCCTGCAAAACGCTTGACCCGGAAGGGCGGCCTTTCCATCGTCGATCAAACAATATTCAGGGAGGACGGCATGGCGCGGTTGCAGCGGTTTCTGCTTGCGGGGCTGAGCGCGGTGGCGCTGGCCGGATGCATTTCGGTCAGCGAGACGGCGGCGCCGGCGAAACCGGTTGCGGCTTATCCGGCGCCTGCGCTGGCGGGGGCGCCGCGCGGCGTATCGCGGGCGGGGCTGGCGCGGCTGGATGCGGCGATGAAGGCCTATGTCGACGACGGCAAGCTCGCGGGGGCGGTGCTGGTAATTCACCAGGACGGGAAGGAAGTTTTCTCCGAGGCGTATGGCTGGCGGGACAAGGAAGCCAGCGATGCGATGAAGGAGGACACGATCTTCCGCATTGCCTCGCAGACCAAGGCGCTGACTTCGACGGCCGTCATGATGCTGATGGAGGAAGGCAGGCTGGTTCTGGACGATCCGCTTTCGAAATTCCTGCCTGAGTGGAAGGACACGAAGGTGGCGGTGGCGAAGGACAAGGGCGGCTATGACGTCGTGGCGGCCAAGCGGGCGATCACCATCCGCGATCTGCTGACGCACACGGCGGGGATTTCCTACGGCACGGGACCGGGCGAGAAGGCGTGGAAAGATGCCGGCGTCTATGGCTGGTATTTCGCGGACAAGCGCGAGCCGGTGTCGGCGGTAGTCTCGAAGATGGCGAAGCTGCCGATGGCGGCGCAGCCGGGCGAGCAATGGGTCTATGGCTACAACACCGACATTCTTGGCGTGGTGGTGGAGAGGCTGTCGGGGCAGACGCTGGACCAGTTTCTCCGCGCGCGGCTGATCGAGCCGATGGGGCTGAAGGATACGGCGTTCTGTCTGCCGCCTGAAAAGGCGTCGAGGCTTGCGGTGGTGTATTCAGCGAAGGAGGGGAAGACGGAACGTGCGGCTTCGCCGGGCGGGATGCAGGGCACGGGGCATATCGGACAGGGACACTATCTCAACGGGCCGTGCATGGCGTTCGCGGGCGGCGCTGGGCTCACATCGACGGCGGGGGATTATTCGCGGTTCCTGCAGATGCTGCTCGACGAGGGCGAACTCGAGGGCAAGCGCTACCTCTCGCGCAAGAGCGTCGAGTTGATGACGTCGGACAATCTGGTGACGGCGGCGTACCAGCCGGGACAGGGTTTTGGGCTGGGCTTCAGGATCACCAAGGATGTCGGCAAGTTCGGCCAGCCGGGATCGGTGGGCGACTATGGCTGGGGCGGCGCGTATCACTCGACCTACTGGGTCGATCCGAGCGAGGGGCTGGTGGTGAGCTACATGACGCAGCTCATTCCCGCGGGCGGGCTGGAGGATCAGAGCAAGATACGCGCGCTGATCTATTCGTCGCTGGAGTAGCGCCCTGCCCTAATGCACCGCCGCGTAAGTGAACGTGCCGCAGAGCGCGGTCTCGTCTTTCGGAGGCCACTGGTCGCCGGAGAACGCGGCGATGGTCATGTCTTCGGCCCCGGGGCTGCGGACGATGTAGGTCGCGAGGAAGGAAGTCTTTTCGCAGAAGCCGCCATTGGGCGTGCCGGGCGGAACGGTTTCGGTGTCGACGGAGTACATCTCGATCTTCTCGGCGTCGATCGGCGCGCCCGACGGATCGATGAAAAGGTTGGCCCAGTCGGCGGGCTTGCCAGTCGGACCCATCGTGGCGCCGCCGGGACTGAGCGTCGTCTCGTAGATGATGCCATTGCCGAAGGCGAAGACGGCGCCGGGCGGAAGGTTCGGGGATTTCTGCGCGGTGGGCGTGAGAGTGAGGACGCCGGGCGTGAAGCTCATCGCGGTCTTGGAAAAGGCTTCGTAGGTTTTCGGTTCACCAACGGGCGCGGGATTGAACGGCGCGTCGGGATCGTCCTGGCCGAGCTCTTCGGGCGTGGGGGCGGTTGCTTCCTCGACAGGCTTTGCGGGTTCGCAGGCGGCGAGCGCGAGGATGGCGGCAGCGATGGCTATGCGCATGTGAGTCCCTCTGTGCGACTCACACGCTATCGGGTTGCCGCCCAATGTAGAAGCGCCGGTGAGCACGCCCTCGTGGTTCGACAGGCGCTTCCGCAGGCTTCGCCAGCGGAAGCTGCTCACCATGGAGTTCTTCGCGCGGGTGCGGTTGTTGAGAGGGGCGCTGGGGGCCAGGCGGGAGCGGAGAGCTTTTGCGCTCTCGTGCGAGGCGGTTTGACGCTTTGGCGGGCGTCGGCGGCGGCGGTTTTACCGCCTCAGGACGCAGT
>JAUYPV010000016.1 GCA_030697555.1 Hyphomonadaceae bacterium | reverse complement strand
GGAGGGATATCCAGGGACTGCAGGGCTGAACGCCTGCAGCCTGCACGCCGGCGGCGACACCCACGGCAGAGGCGTGAAACGACCGCCTTGTCCGAGGCCGCTGATCAGACGAACACGGGGGCGCGGGATTTCGCGTTTCTTCTTTGTCTACCGGTAGAGCTGGGCAACCAGCAAAGCCAAACCACGCGGGCGATCCCGCGTCCCCGGCCCTCCATCTGGAGGCGCACACAGCGACCCGCGGCGATCCTTCGCGCGCGATAGCGGACCTGCGCCTCACACCACGATGTTTGAAATCGAAGCCCCGATCTGGAAGCGGACCTTTGGCCCGCGTTCCCGGCGAAGAGACCGAGAGACACACTACTTCCGGCCAGCGAAGCGAGCCTCACGTAACCGCAGCGCGCTTCTTGAACTCCGTCGTGTCCCACACCCCGCTCGCCAGCACATCGCCTAGCGCATCCATGGCATCCCACACATCCACATACCGCACGAACAGCGGCGACACTCCGAACCGCATCGCATCAGGCGCCCGGAAGTCCGCAATCACCCCCCGCGCGATCAATGCCTGCACCACGGCATAGCCCTCCGCATGCCGCACGCTCACATGCCCGCCGCGTTGCGCCGCATCCACCGGCGAGATCACCTCGAGCCCGAGCGTCTGCGCCCGCGCCACCACCATGTCGCCCAGGCGCTGCGCCTTCGCCGCGGCCATCCGCATGTCCACGCCATCGAAGGCGGCCAGCGCCCCGTCGAGCGCCGCCAGCGACAGGATCCCCGGCGTGCCCGACGCGAAGCGCGCCACGCCCAGCCGTGGGGTGTACCCGGCATCGAACGCAAACGGCCGCGCATGTCCCATCCAGCCGGAGATCGGCGACTCCAGCTTCACCGCAAGGTCGCCGCGCACGAACACATACGCCGGCGCGCCCGGCCCGCCGTTGAGGAATTTGTACGTGCACCCCGCCGCCATCCACGCGCCCGACGCCGTGAGGTCGAGATCGATCGCCCCCGCAGCATGAGACAGGTCCCACACCACCACGCCGCCGCCCGCCTTGGCCGCATCCTCGTGCGCCGCGATGTCCGCAATACGCGCCGTCCGGTAGTTGACGACGCTCTTGATCAGCACCGCACTCTCCCTGCGCAGCGCATCAATGCCCTTGTCCTCGCCAACCCGCTTGAGCGTCGCACCGGAAATCCCCGCCAGCCCCTCCGCCACATACTGGTCGGTTGGAAACTCGCTCTCCTCGACAATGATGGTCCTCGTCCCTGCCAGCTTCATCGCCGCCGCCGCCAGCTTGAACAGGTTCACCGAAACGCTGTCGCAAACGATGATCTCGTCCGGCTGCGCGCCCAGCAGGCCCGCCAGCCGCGAACCGACAGTGGCGGGCAGGTCGATCCACCTCGCGTCATTCCACGACCGGATCAGCCCGTTCGCCCATTCCTTGCCGGCAGCCTCCTGCACGCGCTTCAGCGCCGCATGCGTCGCCGGCCCCAGCGAATGCCCGTCGAGATAGATCACCCCCTCCGGCAGCGCGAATGCCTTGCGCGCATCCTGCACCGGATCATCGAGATCCAGCGCCTCCGCGTCCTTGCGCGATCGAGGGATATTCAGCGTTGCCATGCCGCTATCTCATTCGCTGCGGCGCCACTTGCAATGCCTCTTGGCTCACGCCACTCAATGCCTATGCGCGCTGCATTGCTTGCTCTTGGACTCCTCGCGGCGGCCTGTTCACCGCCCCCCGCTGCTCCACAGGAGGAGGCGCCCGTGGCCGCCAAACGCCTGACGACCTGGGACGATCTCCTCGGCCGCCCGCGGCCCAACCCCACCCACACCATCCAGTGGGGACCGGGCGCCACCGATGTCGCCGACCTCTGGCTCCCCGAAGGCGCCGGCCCCCACCCGGTAGTCGTAATGGTCCACGGCGGCTGCTGGCAAAAATCCATCGCCGACCGCACCTTGATGAACTACGTGGCGGAAGAGCTGCGAACCAACGGCCTCGCTGTCTGGAACATCGAATACCGGGGCGTCGACGAAGACGGTGGCGGCTATCCCGGCACCTTCCTCGATGTCGCCCACGCCGCTGATGCCCTGCGTGTCGAAGCGCCGAAGTACAATCTCAGGACCGACAAGATCGCCGCCTTCGGCCACTCCGCCGGCGGCCACCTCGCGCTCTGGCTAGCAGGACGCCACAACCTTGCAGCCTCAAGTCCGCTGCGCATGGCGAACCCGCTGAAGATCACCGGTGTCGTCAACTCCGGCGGCCTCGCCGACCTGAAAGCCTCCGCCCCTGTCACCCAGCCCGAATGCCTCTCGCGCATCATGGGCAAGCTCACCGGCGACGTCAGTTCCACCCGTTCAAACGTGTTCTCCGATACGTCGCCCGTCGAGCTCCTGCCGCTCGGCGCAAGGCAGGTCAGCGTCAACGGCCACCGCGATCTCATCGCCCCGCAGGTCCTGGGCGAGGGCTACACACGCAAGGCGAAGGCCGCCGGCGACAACGCCGAAGTCATCGTCGTCCTCAACACCGGCCACGTCGAACTGGTCGCTCCGGGAACCGAAGCGTTCAACACCGAAATGGCCAAGCTGAAGGAGATGCTGCGCTAGGGGCGGCCCTAGTTGAATTCAAAGGCCAGCTTCCCACGTTCGCATCTAGCAAAAGGGGGATTCATGGCTAGGCGCGTATTTTTCAGTTTCTACTACTCGGAAGATGCTTGGCGCACTTCGCAGGTTCGAAACATCGGTGCCTTGGAAGGGAATCGCCCTTGCACGGACAACGAATGGCAAAGAGTCTTGAGCGGTGGTGATGCCGCAATCCGTCGGTGGATCGACAATGAACTCGCCGGAAAGTCTTGCACAATTGTTCTGATCGGAAGCCAGACTGCGTACAGACCGTGGGTGCAGTACGAAATTCAAGAAAGCTGGCGAAAAAAGAAGGCATTGTTTGGCATCAATATCCACGGCCTCTACGATCAAAAGAGTCAGCCATCGTTGAAAGGATCAAACCCTTTTCTAGGGCGTGGGCTCGCGGACACGTACGGACGGACATGTGATTGGGATATTCCCGTCTACGATCCGAGCGGCTGGTACAGCACCGACAAGTACAAGAACATTGCGGACAATATCGAGCACTGGATTGACGATGCAATCGCTCGACGAGCTAGGTGGGGATGATTGGATCTGCGTAAGCCACAACGGCTTGATTTAGCGCTTCGCCTTGTCGCCCGTCATGCGGACAATTACTTCCACCGAACGCACTTTGGCGCCCGCCGGAATCGGGGGCAGGCCCTCGACGCGGATGCTGTCGCCCGGAATGTCGTGCAGCACGCCGTTCTCTTCGAAGAAGAGGTGATGGTGGTCCGAGACGTTGGTGTCGAAGTAGGTGCGGTCGGTATCCAGCGTGATGCGTTTCATCAAGCCGGCGGAAACAAACTGGTTCAGCGTGTTGTAAACGGTCGCCAGCGACACGCGCACACCGGCCTTGCGGGCAATGCCAGCAACGTCATCGGCGGTCACGTGACGGTCCATGCCGTCGAACAACAGACCGCCAATGGCGATCCGCTTGGGAGTCGCGCGCAAGCCGGCCGCCTGGAGTCGGGTGGCAATGTTCATCGAACGCTAGAATGGTTCTAGATTGCGGGAAATGCAAGGCGTCAGGGCCACGCACGCGAAAAAGCCGCACAAAACATGGGTTAGCAGGCGAATGCTCCATCAAGTCGGCGTGTCGGGCGGATGCCGGTCTTGCGCGAAAATTCATCGCGGCGGATAGCAGACCGGCAACGCTAGGGGAGTGACACCATTTGACCGCGGCTTCGACCGGCCCCCTTGCAGGCATCAAGATTCTCGACCTCTCCACGGTCGTGCTGGGCCCTTACGCCACGCAATTGCTCGGCGACATGGGCGCCGACGTCATCAAGGTCGAGAACGGCGCAGGCGACATCATGCGCCACGCTGGTCCGTCCCCGGCGCCGGGCATGGGCGCCATCTACATGGGCCTCAACCGCAACAAACGCTCCATCCTGCTCGATCTGAAAACGAAGGACGGGATCGAGGCGATCAAGCGCCTGGTCGCACAGTCGGACGTGTTCTTCACCAACGTCCGCATGGATGGCCTCATCCGCCTCGGCCTCGGCTATGACGAGATGAAGAAGATTCGCGAGGATATCATCTACGTGCACTGCGCGGGCTACGGCGCCGCCGGGCCGTACGCGGGCAAGCCTGCTTATGACGACCTTATCCAGGCCGGATCCGGCGTCGCCGAGCTGCTGGCGATCCGCGAGGGCGGGCCGCCGCGCTACATGCCGGCCCTGATGGCCGACAAGGTCAGCGGCCTCCACGCGGCCTACGCCACGCTCGCCGGGCTGTTCTCGCGCCAGAAGACAGGTAGGGGCCAGTTCATCGAAGCGCCGATGTTCGAGAGCTTCACGGCGTTCAACCTGGTCGAGAACCTCTTCGGCCACACCTTCATTCCGCCGCTTGCGCAAGTTGCCTACACACGCTCTTCCAGCCCCAACCGGAAGCCCTACCAGACCAAGGACGGCTATATCGGCATCCTGCCTTACTCAGATGCTCAGTGGGCCCTGTTCTTCAAACTCGGCGGCCGGCCCGAGATCATGAAGACCGACGAACGCTTCATCACCTACAAAGCGCGCACCGCCAACATCAACGCGCTCTACGAGCTCGTGGCGGAAGTCGCCCTCACCAAGACGTCCGCCGAATGGCTGCACCTGCTCGAGGAAGCCGACATCCCGTCGATGAACTGCAACTCAATCCTAGACGCCGTGAACGATCCACACCTGCGTGGCACCGGCTTCATCCATGAGCGCCAGCACCCTGCCGTCGGCCCCTATGTGGCAATGGAGCACCCGGTCAATTTCACCGGCACGCCCGCCGACATCCGCATCGAGCCGCCGACGCTCGGCCAGCACACCGCCGAAGTGCTGCGCGAACTCGGCTTCTCGGGGGAAGACGCCGACCGCATGGCGCGCGAAGCCTCGCAGAAGAACCCCAACGAAAGCGGCGGCCGGAAGATCGGCTAGCGCATCTTCCTCGCCAGCGCATCAATCACCGCGGCGACCAGCGCATCCTTGCGGCGCTCGACCTCTGGCAAGTCGGCATAAGCCACCATCAGCGGATGCGTTTTCTTCACGCCGCTCTTGATGCGCCCATATTTCCAGCCGGCAGCTTTTTTCTGCACCATCCACTGATCGTGCTGGGCCGAGGGCGGCGCCTTGGGGTTGGAAATACGCCAGGCCACTCCCGCCCGCGTCGATTCCTTCATCCAGTCAGGCGCCCGCGACCATGCCGGCGCCGCCGTCTGGCCATTGGCCTTCTGCCAGGCGCGCACTGCCTCGTGCATCACCTGCGAGATCTTCCAGATTGCCGCCGGGGCGATCTCTGGTCGCGCAGCCATATCCGATCAGACTTTCGCGTCGGGCAGGCGGTTGGACTCCTCACACCAGGACGAGATCATGTCGAACAGTTCCGGCGTGATCCACGCGCCGGAGTTAGCATTGCCGACTGCAACGGGCGTAGAGGCCCGTCCATAGGCGTGAACGCCGATGACCATCGGTGTTTCCGGCGCCGCGGTGTCCTTGATGTAGATCGGGGCGCCCGATTGCCCGGGGGTCGTGTCAGCGGCGTAGAAGATCCGGTCGTTCTGCACGTTGAGGATTGGCGCGGCGTGATGCCAGAGCTGAGACGCCTGGATCGGCGCCGTCTCGCGTCCGCCTGCCACGGCGGGCGGCTTCTCCATTTTCTCGCCCGGATAGCCGGTCACATGGGCCCAGGTGTGGCGCAGGTCATCCGGTGTGCGCGAAGCGAGCGCGAACCAACCGATCTTCTGGCCGATCGGCTGGTCGAAATGGATCGCCGCGATGTCGCTTTGGATGTCGAAATTGCTTTGCCAGCGTGGATGGATCCAGATCTTGCCGGCCTTGAACGTTCCATAGGGCGCCTGCGCGCTGTTGAGGCCGGGGATCACCTCGATCTCCGTCGGCGCTACACGCTTGTCCCTCGGGAAGACGACGTGCCCGGCCGTCAGCACGATATTCGGTCCGATCAGGACGCCAGTCCCTACGGCAAGCTGCGTTCCCCAATAGCTCCGGATAGCGCAGATCGCGCGCCACGGCGCCATGTTGGTGTCGAAGATCCTTGTCCTGTCATCGAGGCCGATGACGCTCTCCATGCCGACGGCCTTAATGTCCGCAGGAGTCGCTTTCCCCACTTTTATGACTTGAGCGGCGACTGGAGATTCGCCTGTCTCCGTTGCGCCAGAAAACCCGGCGATTATGCGTGATCTTGCGCCGATGGCGGCGGTTGCGCCGGAGGCGATGTTGATTGCGGTTGCGATTGCAGCAGTTGGAGCAGCAATCATTCCAGTGGCGACTGTGGCGGCGATTGAGCGCCATTGTCTGGGTTTGCCGGGGGCGGATTCGGGGCCGGAGGACTGGGTTTCGGTTTCGGCGATGGCGGAGCGGATGCTTTCGATCCAGATGCCTTCGTTAGCCGCATAGGCGCCCTGACGGCCGCGCAGGCGGGGGATGTCCGGCAGGCCGCGATGATGAACGCCAAGCAATCCGAACTCGTTGGCGTCGAACACGGGACTGCCCGAACTACCGCCCAGGGTGGGCGTCTTGTAATGCAGTCGCACCGGCTCCGGCGTGACGCCAGCGATGCGCTTCAGGCCATCCGCCGTCGTCTGGACCTCGCAGCCTTCCGGCGCGTCATGGTCGAGGAAGATGTTGTCGGCAAACGAGAAGGAGAGTTCGCCCGCCGCCGGGAAGCCGATGACGTAGACGCGGCCAATGCCCTGGTCGTCCGGCGCGCGGCCCGGCAGCGTCGTGCTGGGCAGGCTCAAGAGCGGCTTCACATGCGGCGGCAGCGGGCCGGCAGGCCGAACGACGGTGATGTCGTGCGCCTCGACTTCTGATTCCCACAGCACCGGGCCGAACTTCACGCGATGCTCTTCCTCGGTCTCGGGAGAAACGAAGGCCGCCTCGCAATATTCGACGCGCTGGCTGCTGGCGTTCGGCATCGTGGAAATGACGTGGTTGTTGGTGACGATCACCGGATCGTCGCCCCATGGCGGATAAAGCACGCTACCCTTCACCGCGAAGCCGCTGGCGAAGCCCTTGGACTTGCCGCCGATCGTGCAGTGGATGCGGCAGACGGCGAGCGCGCGCGCCATGGTGTTGCGCACGACACTGAGGCTTGTCGGCGGATCGTCGCCGAAAAGCTGCTGCAGTCCCTGCATGCCGCCGCGCGCCGGCGCCGTAGGCGGCTTGTCGGAGAATTGCTGCCGCATCAACTCGGCTTCCTTGGCGGTGACGCTGACCTGCGCGGTCTGGTTGCCCTGACCAGCGCCCGCCGGCATTCCGCCGAGCTTGGCCAGCAGAGCCGCCTTGAGCAGGCGCACGGGCGCGCCCTTCGCTGCGTCCTCGCCCTTCAACTGCCAGACTTCCTCGAGCTGGCGCAGCGAGGCGCCGAGCTGGAACAGGCTGACACCGGAAGAAAAGGCGAACTGGCCATAGGAACGCGCCGCGTCGTCGAAGCGGCCGAGCGCGATCAGCGCTTCGCCCCGGCTCGAGTAGGTCCACACCGTCGGCTTGGCGACCTTGCCGAGCACGGCGAGCACTTCCTCGGCCAGCGCCTTCGCGCCCGGGTCGTCGGGTGTGATCTTGTCCGCTATGGCGCGGTAGGCGATCGCAACCGCGTTGACGCCGTAATACGCCGTGTTCTCCGATTTCTCGGCCTGCCAGACATGCATATAGGCGGCGAACGAGCGCTGCAGGTAAAGCGCCAGCGTCTCCGGCTCCTCCTTCGACCTGCCGGCGGCGGCGTCCATGTACATCTGCTTGTAGATGCGGCCGAGCGCCGAATAGCCGTCCTGGCCAGCCGCCGCCTTCGGCCCCGTCGCCATCAGCGGGCGCGCGAGATCGAGCGCCGTTTCATAGACCGCGAGTTCGATCAGCGCCTGGATTTCCCAGCGCTGAACGTCGAGGTCCGCCATGCCGCGCGCGCGCATCTCGGATGTGAGGACATAGAGATCGTCGAACGCCCGGTTCTGGCGAAGCTGGCTAGCGAAATCCTTCAGGACGCCGGATCCTTCGGCACCGAGCGCGCGAGCGCGCGAGATGATCTTCAGCAGCGCGCCGAGCTGCTGGCCGCTGTCGAACTTCTGCAGCGACGGAACCAGCGCGCCAATGTCGGCTTTCAGCGCGTCGCGCTCGCTGTCGACGGACGGCGGCACGGCGGGTTCGGACGTCGACACGGCCGAGAGTGGGATCGCTGACATCGGGCCGGCTCCGGTAATCTACTGCGCCGCGATGGCGTTGGATTCGACCTGCATTTCCCACTTCGAGAAATCCGGATCGGCAATGCGCAATGGCACGCGCGTCGAGTCGTCTTCATAGAGGGCGGTTTCGGTATCTCCGCCCGGCTGAGCCCTGGCCAGCATTGGCTGGAGATGCGCGCGCAGCGCAGTAAGCCGGTTCATCCATCCGCGCAGGAATGCGGCGAGCTTGGGATTGAGCTGCACGATGCGGCGATAAAAACGTTCGCGCGCGAGCAGGCAGGCCTCGATCAGCGCCTGCGCATTGGATGCCGCGATCATCACCCGGCCGCGGGTGTTCGGACCCCAGCAGCCATCGCAATCCTTGTCCGGCACCTGCGCAGCCTGCTGCAGCAGCTTGATCGCCTGGCTGGGTCCGTGGTTGACCGCCGCGTCGAGCATGAAGGTGGCAAGCGCCTCGTTCGGCATCTCGCCGCACATCGCCGGGCGCCAGTAGCCGTTGAAGTAGAGGTCCTGCAGCTCGTCGTCGGCGATCTCCTTCACCGAGCGCTTGGGCTGGCCCTTCTTGGTCCGGTAGGCGTTGTAGACTTTCTGCGTCACGCCCTTGTTGGTCGCGCCGCCTGGATCGTTGGGATGGTCGACATAGCCACCCTCATGCTGCAGCACCATGTCGAGCGCGCGGCTGAACGCGGGAGGGATCGCCATCGCGGCGGCGGCGCGGCCGGCTGTGGTCAGCGACAGGCTTTCCTGTCCGCCGTTCTGGTCGAGGAAGAACCGCAGTGACTCTTCCATCCCACCCGGGTCGCTGACGAAGCTTTCGGCGCCCTGAAGCACCGGCCCAAACTTCTGCTGCGCGGCATCGACCAGTCGCATCGCATCAGCGCGGGTAAGGTCCGGAGACGTAACCGCCGTGATCCGGAAGAACTCGATCGCCTTCTTGATGTCGCCGCCGTCGAGCGCCGCTTCGCGTATGCGCGCCCACGCCTGGTTGAGGTCGGGCAGAAGCATCCAGTCCGGCCGCGTCGGATCGCACTGGAGGCGCAGCACGGCGTAGGCGGACTTGATCGGCCCGGCGGCATTGACCAGCGCGTTGCGGGCGGGATCGAAGCGAACAGTCTCTCCCTCGCTCGCATCCATGAAGGCGATGAAGCCGGAAGGCAACGGCGCACGCAGCGTGCCGACGAAGCGGCCGAGCGACTGCAGCTTGTCGTTGTCGAGCAGCTCGTTGAGGTTGGCCGACAGCCGGTCAACCGTCTGAACCACGCCCTCGACCACAGCCTTGCCCACGGCGATGACCGGAACCATCTGGCTGATGAATGTGGCGGCCGGAGAAGCAGCCAGTTCGCTGACGACTTTCAGCGCGCCGGCGACATAGTCCTTCTCCTTCATCTTGCCGAGCGTGAACTCGACCGTCAGTTCCTCGCGCGCAATGATTCGCGGCGTGAGCTGGAGATCGAAAACCTCGACGCGGTCGTTGCGGGCAAACTCGGGACGGCTCGTCTGCACCGTCGGAAACACGCCGACCAGGGTGTGCTCGCCATCCATGGCGACATGCTTGACGCTCGACCAGACGACAGGCGCGAATTTCTGAGTTCCGAAACCCCCGCCGGGCAGGTGGATCGCCACGAGCGAGACTGAAAAATAGTCCTGCTCGGGACGGAATGCGGGCCCGCGCTCGCCGAGCGGAACCATCCGCATCGCCCTTGAAACAGAGCCCGATCCCCGCGCCATTGTTATCTCGTCCCTGGCTTCTCCTGGTTTGTTAGCACGCGTTTTCGGCCGTTTGTAGTGTTTGAGGCGCCTGCGGCGACGGCTTGCGTTCGCTTGATGCAGGCTTAGCCTGACGGGAGGCGGACGGAGCGGGACATGGCTGACCAGGCGGAAGGATCGGCCCAGTCTGGGCGCGGTCTCAGCGTTTTCTGGCTCATCGTGTTGGCGACCGGCGTTCCGGCACTTGTGCTGGCCGGCTGGGGCTGGCTTGAGGTCATGCACCCCCGAACGGTCGATGACTGGTTCGACTGGGCCATCCGCACCATCAAGGTGCTCCTGCTGTCGGACATTTACTTCGATCCCGAGCAGATCGAGGCGGAACAGAAAGACGGCGTGTGGACGAAGCTCGAATGGGCGCGGGCGCCGGGGGTGCTCTGTTCGCTCGTGCTGGCCAGCCGGCTGGTCTACATCGCCGTGGTCGAGCGCGCAGCGGAGATGTGGCTGCGAGGCCGCAGGAACCACAGCGTCATCATCGGCACGGGGCCGGCTGCGCTCGGTCTCGCGAATGCAATGACCGGCAGGAAGATCACTCACCTCTCAGGCGAGTTGAAGCCACGCGGCGACTACGCACAACTCACACGCGTCGGAACGCTGGAGCAGCAGCTCGCGGCGGCCGCCGCGAAAACGGCGGCGCACATCATCGTCGACGAAGGCGATGACTCGAACACCTGGCAGACGGCGCAGGCCGTCGCCAACATCCATCGCGACATCGACGTTCTGGCGCATATCAGCGATCCATGGGCGCTGGAGATGCTGATCCGCGCCGATCACGTTCGGCTGCGTCCGTTCTCCTACGCCGGCAGCGTGTCGCGGCAGGTGATGCTGGCGCATCCGCCCTATCTGCTCGCCCGCCGCCTGCAGGCCAAGGCCCAGCACATCCTGATCGTCGGCTTCGGCACGGTGGGGCAGGCGCTGATGCGCGAGTTCCTGATCACCAGCGTGTCGGCGAATCCGGCGCCGATGATGGTGAGCGTGGTCGACCCCGACATGGAGAAGGCAAAGCACATCTTTGCTGCGCGCTATCCGGAGCTGGCGGGGAAGGCGCTGGACATAGAGTTTCTCGGCGGAGACCTGAGAGAAGAGAACAACAAGCTAGTCGCGGACCTCAAGGCGCGATCGGCGGTGGCAGAAATCTGCGCTGCCTATGTGGCGATCGACGACGCCAGCCTGCCGCTCAGCGTCGCTGTGGCCATCAAGGAACGTGCTCAGCGGCTCAACTTATTCCGCGCGCCAGTGTTCCTGTGCGCCCAGAACGGCGCCGGCCTGCTGCAGATCCGCAACGGCGCTGGGCTGACGGGTCGGACGTGGATGCAGAGCGACCGCAAGAAGCAGAGCATTGCGTTCGAGGAGCTGGAGTTGGAGGCCAAGACCGAGAGTCTGTTGTGCGACCTGCGGCTGGTGGCGTTCGGCACGTGGGCCAACTCGGTCGATGGTGCGGGACTGATGATAGCCGACCCGGATGCACCGGGGCGCTCGATCCACGAGGCCTATCTCAAGAAGTACGGCGAATCGACGCGTACGGCCGGACGGCCATGGCCGGTGCTGGCCGAGCAGTTCCGGGCTTCGAACCGCAGGGCGGCCTCGCACATTCGCGCCAAGGCCGACGCGGCCGGGTTCGACCTCGAGGGCTGGTTGCAGGGGGGCGAGGTGGGCGCGGGGCGCGGAGCGTTCGAGCTGCCGGGCTCGGAGACAGATGCGCGCGACAGGTTCCTGCTGGAGGACAAGGCCTTCATGCGGCGCCTCGGCGAGCTCGAGCATCGGCGCTGGACGATCGAGAAGCGGTTGGAAGGCTGGAGGTACAGCAAGGATCGCGACGACCTCACCAAGGAGCACTTCAACCTGGTGGCGTTCGACGAGCTTTCGGAGACCGACAAGGACAAGGATGCGCTCGTAATCGAGGTGACGGCCGAACTGCTGAAGGGGAATGGCAGGAGGAAGAAGCCGAAAACGAAGTCCGGCTGATCAGGCCACGCGTCTCAGCTTGGGGAGAAGGCCGGCGAGGCGGGGGCGAGGCGTGTCGGTGGTTTCGGCGATTTCGTGGAAGGTCGTTCGTACGTCGAGGCCGAAGGTGTCGAGCGCGTTCATCGCGGCTTCCAGGTCGGCCATGGCGATCCGCCACACCGGAACGCCGTCGATGCGATCGTCGGCGTCTTCCCCGAGTAGGGCGCAGTAGCGCCGAGCAAGCTGCTCATAGGCAGTCATAGGTCCATCCCTGATGGTTCCACGAACCATGGAGCAAGGCTCAGGCCAACAACCTGACTTTTTCGTTAATTGCTTAAACAGACGCGAACGCCGATCGCCTGCCGGTTGATTGCTTAAGGGGAGAAATGGTTATTTTCTCGGCTTTCCCCGAGGGACGGGGAGTCAGGATGCCGCGGGTGCTGAAGCACAAGACCAGTATTGGCGCACAGGATGCGCCGGAACGAGAAGCAGGCATCTTCGCGGCCAGGCGGGCCGCGCCGCGTTTCGAGCGGCGGCGGGCGGACATCATCGCGGCAGCCATCCCGGTGCTGAACGGGCAGGGCTTCAAGGGAATGCGGCTGACCGCCGTGGCGGAGCTGATCGGGCTCAGGGCGACCGGCGTCACCTACTATTTCCCCCGCAAAGAGGAGCTAGCGGTCGCCTGCCTGGAATCCGGCCTGGCGATCTTTCATGAGCTGCTGGCGGTGGCCGAGCGCGAGCGCGACGCGCGCAGCCGCGTCGCCCGCCTGATCGAACTCTTCGTGGAACGAGACGCAGCTACGCGGCGCGGCGAGGCGACGCCGCTTGCCTCCTTCAGCGCGATTCGCGCGATGGAGGGTCCGCACCACGACCATGTGGTCGAAAGCTACAAGGGAATGTTCCGGCGCGTGCGGGCGCTGTTCGAATCGCCCGAGCTGCAGGCGCTCGACAAGGACAGCCGCTCGATCCGTACGCTCGTCCTGCTTGAGCAGCTTTACTGGGCCAATGTCTGGCTGGGCGACTATGACCTAGACGAGTTCCCTCGCCTTGCCCGGCGCATGACGGACATCGTCTCCGACGGCCTCGCGCACGAAGGCGCACCGTTCGAGCCGGGCGAGATGAAATTGCAGACCGGCGGTGAAGGATCGGACGCGGCGAAGGAGAACTTCCTGCTTGCCGCTACACGCCAGATCAATGCCCACGGCTATCGCGGCGCCTCTGTCGACCGGATTTCGGCCAGCCTGGATCTCACCAAGGGCGCGTTCTATCACCACAACGAAGCCAAGGATGACCTCGTCGCCGCCTGCTTCCGCCGCAGCTTCGGCATCGTGCGCGAGGCGCAGCGCCAGGTCCGCGGCCAGGGGCCGGATGAGTGGTGGCGTCTCACCACGGCGGTCATGGCGCTTATCCGGTTCCAGCTCGGCGCCGAAGGCCCGCTGCTGCGAACCGCCGTCCTGTCCTCGATGCTGCCCGAGCATCAGGTGGAAGCGGTGAACCACTCCTACAAGGCCAACCGGCGGTTCTCCTCGATGATCGCCGATGCGATATCGGAGGGATCGGCGCGCGCCGTCGATCCGGCGGTCGCGGGCGCGTTTGTCCACGCCGCCATCAATGTAGCGTCCGACGTGCGGATGATGCGCATGGCGACCGAGGGGCGGCTGGAGCGCGACTTCGCGAAGCCGTTGTTCCACGGGCTTTTGAAGCCCTGAACGCTCGTCCCGACCTGAACGATCATCTCGGGTGGACAAAAAAGAAGGGCGCCGTTTTGCGGCGCCCAATGTCCATGGAGAGCGTCAGGCGCGGCCCGAAGGCCGCGCCTGATAGAATTAGAAGCGCAGCTGCAGTTCCGCGCCGAACGTAACCGGCGGACGTAGCGTTTCGCCGACGGTGTAGCACGACTGGAGCGGAGCAGCGCCAAAGCCGGGGCTATTCGCGGCTGTGGTGAAGCACTCGGTCGGCGCCGTGTAGCGCGTTGCGGTGGTCGGTGTCAGGGGCGTCGCCGTCGAGGTCGAAGAGGTTTCCCGCAGACCGGCGCCGCGGTTGTCGTACACGATTTCGTCGAACAGGTTCCGGACGAAGCCGATCAGCGCGATGTTGCCATCCGAGCTGGTCCAGCTGATCCGGGCGTCCGTCTGATCCCAGGACGGGATCTTCGTGTAACTGCGATTGAAGATCGAGCTGAAGGCGATGTCCTGCCAGAAGTAGCTGAGCGAGGTATCCAGCGTCGAGCCGTCAGCGAAGTCCCAAGTGTACGTGCCGTTAAGCGCGATCTTGTGCTTCGGGCTGAAGGGCAGGAGGTTCCCCTCCAGCGATTGGCCCTGCAGGCCGTGGCAGCCTGCGCCTGTGCACGCCGCCGCTAAGCCCTGCGGCTGTGCCGCCGGGTCCAACGCAAACGGATCGAGGGAGTGAACCAGCGACGGCGATTCCCCAATCTCCGGGTTGGTGTAGCCATAGTTGAAGATGAACCGGAGGCTGTCGATGGGCCTCCAGATCGTCTCGAGTTCGAAACCGGAAGTCGTGGTTTTGGGCAGGTTCACGTAGGACGTGTAGGGGTTTGGCCGAACGGCAAGCGGATCTGTCGGCGGTTCAGGAACCACCACGTTCGACACCTGGTAGCCTTTGTAGTCATACAGGAAGGCGACCGCGTTGGTGGTCAGGTTCCAGTCGCTCCATTCGCGCTTGAAGCCAACCTCGAACGCATCGACGGTCTCCTGGTCGGTGTACGGCGTGGGGGCCAGGATGCCGAACACGTCGGCGGCGCCGAAGCCGCCCGGCTTGTAGCCGCGATTGTATTTTCCGTAGATCAGGGTGTCATCGTCAGGTGTCCAGTCGACACCGAGAACGCCCGTAACCTCTTCCCATGACGCCTGCATGTCGCGATAGCGATTGCCGGTAACCGGGTCGAGATAGATGCCGAGCGGATGGGCCGCGTCGACGTTGATGACGCCCTTGCCGGCCTGGCCGGTTGCGGGGTCGAGGCCGCCGAGGACCGACGTTACATCGATCCTGACCGGGATCGCAGCTTGGGCGATTGCGGCCGCAAGCGCGGCGTTTCCGCCGACAAACGGCGTATAGGCCGCCGTGTAGCCGGGCTCGAACGCTGCTTCGAGAACGTAGTGGTTCACGATGCGGGCGTATTCGCGGCCGTCGCTGATGTCCTTCGAGTAGCGAATGCCGGCCGTGAACTTCAGCTGATCATTGAGTTCGTAGTCGGCCTGGATGAAGGCGCCGTACGCGTTGTTGATCGCCTGGTTGTTGGTGAAGAACACGAGCGACGCGTCCTGGATCGGAGCGCCAGAGCTGGCGTTCCGGCCCGTCGCGGTTGGCAGGCTCGGAAGCGATGTCGGCGGGGGCAGGCCAAGAAGCGGGCCGGCAGCGTTCAGCCAGGTCTGCATGGCCGTGATATCGTAGATCGGTCCGCCCGGGTTCTGAAGTTGCGAGACGAACACGAGCTGGTTGTAGTTTTCCTGGTACTGATAGAGACCAGACACGATCTGCAGCGGTCCGTCCCATGTCGACAGGAAGTTGATCTCGTTCGAATACCACGCCCGGTTTTCGGTGTAGTCCGAAACCCTTTCAGTGAAGATCGTCTTGGTCGGAGTGGTATTGAACCGCTTGATAGGCGATCCGTCGTGATCCTGCTGCAGGTTATAGTTGTAGGAGACGTAGCCGCCGAGATATTTGATGTCGAAATTGTCGGCATGCCAGACTGCTTCCACCGCCAGTTCGCTTGTGGGCGACAGTTTGGCGAAGTTGGTGAAGTCGGTGTTGAACGCCCAGCGGTCATCGATCGACGGGTTGGTGTTTTGAGTTCCCACCTGCACGCGGTTTGGATCGATCAGGCCAAACCAGGCGTTAGGAGCGATGTCAGACGTCGAGTTGAAGAACCGCGTATTGTAGGGATAAGGCGAGTCAACGCCGGTCCTGGCGCCAGGGGCGCCCTTGCGGACGTTCCAGGCAAGAGAGCCAGCACGCACCCACCAGTCGAAGCGGTCGCCGACATTTCCTTCGAGCTGACCTTCGACATAGTAGTCATCCCGCCGGCCGCCTTCGGTCTCCCCACCTGAGCGGTTCGTGAAGTAACCTTCGTTCTGGGCCGTGCGGCTGCCGCCGACGCGATAGCGCAGCCAGTCGGTGATCGGACCGGCGACGGTGGTTTCCACCTTCAGCGCGTCGTAGTTGCCGGCGCCGATGTTGAACTGGCCCTCGAACTCCTCAGTGGGGCGCTTGGAAATGACGTTGAGTGCGCCGCCGATCGAGTCGCGACCGTAGAGCGTGCCCTGCGGGCCGCGGACGACTTCGACGCGTTCGGTGAAGATGGGTTCGCGGCTGGCGGGGATGGCGGACGAGAAGTAGACGCCGTCGACATAGTTCGAGATGCCGGAGCGGATGCCGAAGTTGTTCGATGTCCGCGTCACGCCGCGCATGCCGAGGCGGTCGCTGGCGGTCGAATAGCTGAGGCCGGGTGCGAAGTTGGTGTAGTCCTGCACCGTGGTGAGGCCGATCTCGTCGCGCAGTTCGCTGGTGATGGCGGTGACGGCCACCGCGATGTCCTGAACTGTCTCTTCGCGCTTGCTCGCGGTGACGACCACAACGTCGCGGTCATCATCCTGCGGCGCTGTCTGCGGCGCGGTTTGTGGGGCTGTTTGAGGCCCCGAAGCGGCATCCGGCGTCTGTTGCGCCATTGCCGGCATTGCGAATCCCAGAGCCAACAGGCTCACGAGCGGAAAACGGTTGAAATGCGCCATGCGACGCTACCTCCCTATGGACGTATGCTCCCCAGCGCCCTGATTTGTTTTATTTCGGCCGCCGACGCGTCGCCGGGCCTGTGCTGCCTCGCCGCGCGCCATCTGAAACTGCGGTTTGTCGACTGACGCGTCAACAGCGTTGTTAGGTGAGCGCCCAAGATTCCGGGCGAATCGGCAAGAAAGACACGACCATTGCCGCACTCGCGCAAGAGTTTCGCGAACGCGCATTCACGATGCCGAAATGAAAATTCGAATCTCAAGTATGCAAAAGCTGCATGCACAACACGGCGCAAACGCTACAATCCGAAAGGCCCGAACGATCAGTCCCGCTTCGGACGGGCGCGGCTGCTCGGAATTGCGGCAGCAGGATCCCCGGGCCAATCGTGCTTCGGATATCTGCCTTTCATATCCTTGCGCATGTCGTGGTAACCGCCGCGCCAGAACGCCGGAAGGTCGCGAGTCAGTGCGACGGGGCGTTGCGCAGGCGAAAGAAGCGCGAGTGTCAGCGCGATTCTGCCATCGACGACTGTCGGGTGAGTCGAAAGCCCGTAAGCTTCCTGCACCTTGCACTCGGCGCGTGGCCCGCCTTCAGCGGAGTAGTCTATCGGCACGCGTCGGCCGGCCGGCGTCTCCCAGTAGGTTGGCGCGAGTCGGTCGAGATCGCGTGGCAGCGGCCAGTCGAGCAGGGCGATGGCGGCATGGCGGATGGCGTCGCCCTCGATGTCGAGTGAGCGCGCCGACTCGAGCAGCGGGCCGAGCCAGTCGTCCAGCCGGTCCAGAAGCATCTGGCGAACGTTCGCGGGCCACGGATCGCCGAGCGTCTTTGCGAGGATATCTACGCGGGCCATCAGGGAATTCAGCGAGTCCGCATCCCGGAACAGGGCGAAGCCGCCCTCGCGAATGGCGTCCAGCAGGCCTTCACGGACCAGGTCGCCCGAGGGCGAAGGAAGTGGCGTCTCCTCCAGCACGATCGCGCCGAGCCGCCGCGTGCGCCGCGCCCGGATGCTGCGCGTGGCGGCATCGTAGCGAGCCTCCTCTTTCGTCTCGACGCCGCCGAGGGCGAGCGCATCCTCCTCGGCGATCCGGACGGCGAGCGTGATGCGCAGATCAGGTCCTGAGCCGGTCATGTCAGCAATGGCGAGCCAGGGTTCGCGGGCGAGCGGATCGGTCTCGTCCAGCATTGCGCCGCGTCCGCCCGCCATGACGAACCGCCCCGGCGCGCCGCCACGTGCGCGCGCGATGCGCTCCGGGAAGCCCAGCGCAACGATTGCGCCGGAGGAAAAGCCGCCGCCTTCTGCTTCACCCGCTGATTTCGCCCAGCGTTTCGCTAAGTCGCGCATGGCGCGGGAGCGCTGGCCGCTTTCGGAGCGGAAACGTGAGAGACGTTCGTCGAGGTCCACGGACCGGCCGCCGAGATCGCGCTCGCTCATCAATGCGGCGATGTCGGCTGCTGCCTGCGCATCGCCGCGACTGGCCGCGCGCAGCACCATCAGGGCGAGGCGCGGCGGCAGGGCGAGGTCGCCGAGCCGCTTGCCCAATGTGGTGAGTTCACCGTCCGCCGTCATGGCGCCGCCGGAGATCAGGATGTTGCGTGCGTGCCGCCAGGCGGCTTCGCGCGGCGGATTGAGCCAGCGCAGGTCGGCCGGCGTCTTCGCACCCCAGCGGGCGAGATCGAGCGCAAGGCCGGTGAGGTCGGCGTTATCGATCTCGGGCGACGGCGAGGCTGCAAAGCCGCGCATCTCCGCCTCGCGCCACAGCCGATAACAGACGCCGGGGCCTGTTCTGCCCGCGCGGCCGCGGCGCTGGTCGGCGTTGGCGACGGCAAGGCGCACTGTTTCCAGCCTTGAAGCGCCAAGCTGAAGATCGAAGCGCGGTACGCGGGCGAAGCCGCTATCGACCACCACGCGCACGCCCTCGATGGTGAGCGCGCTTTCCGCGATGTCGGTGGCGATCACCACTTTGCGCACGCCCTTTGGCGGTGGGGCGATGGCGGCGTTCTGGTCCTGCGGGCTCAAGGCTCCATAAAGAGGTGCGATCTGGACATTGTCGGCGACGGGACCGATGCGGTCGGCTGTACGCTGGATCTCGGCAACACCCGGCAGGAAGGCGAGGATGGAGCCGGTCTCTTCCGCCAGGGCCTTCCGGATTGCTGCGGCGACCTGGTCCTCCAGCCGTTGCCGCGCATCATAGCTGAGATAGCGCGTCTCCACCGGCCACGCGCGGCCGAGACTTTCGACCACCGGCGCATCGAAGAAGGCCTGCGTGAGATTGCCGGGCAGGGTCGCCGACATCAGGACGATGCGCAGATCCTCGCGCAGCACGCCCTGGGCGTCGAGAGCGAACGCGAGGCCCTCGTCAGCATCAAGCGACCGTTCGTGGAATTCGTCGAAGATTACTCCTGCGACGCCGTCCAGTCCGGGATCCGACAGGATCATCCGGCTGAAGACGCCTTCGGTGACGACTTCTATCATCGACTCCTTCGATGTCCGCACATCGAGGCGAGACCGCAGGCCGATGGTCTGGCTGACTTTCTCTCCCAGCGTCGAGGCCATGCGCTCAGCGGCCGCCCGCGCAGCAATCCGGCGCGGCTCGACCAGAATGATCTTCCGACCGGCAAGCCATGCCTCATCCAGCAGGGCCAGCGGCACGCGCGTTGTCTTGCCCGCGCCCGGCGGAGCAGAAATCACAAGGCGCGTGCGGCCCCGCAGCTCGCTCTGGATCTGCGGGATCACATCCTCGATGGGGAGGTCGGACTTCGGAAGCATCCCGCCTCGGATAGAGCGAGGGCGGGAGAGGCGGCAAGGGTGAACCGGCGGGAAGGCTGCCGCGTAGCAAGGATATGACCTTCTATCGCATCCTTGCGGCTGCCCTCGGCCTCGTTGCGGAGCCCAACAAATCGATTGCCATCGTGCTGGCGTTGCTGGTCTTCGTTCTGGGCAGTGCGGTGACCGCCGCCTTGGCGGTCTGGCGGGCGCCACTTCTGTGGTCGAGGCTGCATCAGCCAAAGGCGTGATGGTCAATCAGCACCTTCGCGCCGATCACGATCAGGATCAGTCCGCCGATGATCTCGGCGTTCGACCCCAGCGCCTTTGATCCCGCCCGCCCGATCCAGACGCCTGCGAAAGACAGGGCGAAAGTGATCAGGCCGATCACTGCTATACTGATGAGGATCGGCGCGCCCAACGTCGGCAGAGCGATGCCAGCCGCCACCGCATCGACGCTTGTCGCGACCGCCAGCACCAGCAGCTGCCAGCCTCCCGCCGGCTTCTTCGCTACTTCGTCCTTTGGCTGGTTGCCTTCCCAGATCAATTTGGTGCCGATCGCCGCCAGCAGGACGAACGCAACCCAGTGATCGAAGCTTTCGATCAGTCCCGCGAACGCAATCCCGAGCGACCAGCCGATCAATGGCGCAATTGCCTGCGCGACGCCAAAGGCGAGGCCGACGATGATTGCCGTCCGCAACAGATTGGTCCGCGCCGCCGCGCCCTGGCTCAGCGCGACTGCAAAGGCGTCGGCCGCGAGTCCAATGGCGAGGAGGAAGAGGGACAGCGTCATTTCGCGCGAGCTAGCAGGCGCGAGAGAGGTGGGCAATGCGGTGCAATGGAGGAGCGCCGGGCGCCTGCCCGGCTAGTTCTTTCATTGCGTACAATGTTGGTGGGCTCGCCAAAGAGCCGGGC
>JAUYPV010000009.1 GCA_030697555.1 Hyphomonadaceae bacterium | reverse complement strand
GATCTTGCCACGCGCGAGCGCATCGCCACGCATCGCCGCGGCATCGGGCTGGTGTTCCAGGACGCGCGTTTGTTTCCGCATCTGACGGTCCGCGGCAATCTTGCGTACGCCGAGAGCCGCCGCCCGGCAGACCGTAACGCGCCGGTCGTCGACGAGATGGCGCTACGGCTCGACCTGTCCGAGCTGGTGGACCGCCCGGTGCGCAATCTTTCAGGCGGTGAGAAGAGCCGCGTGGCGCTGGCCCGCGCCCTGTTGTCAGCGCCGGAACTGCTATTGCTGGACGAGCCGTTCGCCGCGCTCGACGGCAAGCGGCGGCGCGCCTTCCTCACAATGCTGAGGGAAGTCTCCGTCGCGCAGAAGCTGCCGCTGATGGTGGTGACGCACCAGATCGAGGATGCGGCGGAATTGGCGGATCATGTAATCGCCCTCAAGGGCGGGAAGGTGGTCGCGCATGGGCCGGCGGCGGGCGCCATGCGCTCGACGGAATTCGGCGCACTGCTGGATCGTCGGGACCTCGGCTCCCGCGTCGATGCGTCCGCTATCACCGGCGGGCCGAAAGCCGGCGGCGTGTGGGTGAGGGCCGACAGCGTGCTGGTCGCCAGCGAGCAGCCCAGAGGCCTTTCCGCCAGAAATGTATGGGAAGGCCGGATCGCCTCCATCATGCGGGAAGCCGACGGATCGGCTTTGGTTTCCCTCGCCACCAGGGTGGGCTATGTTTCTTCGCGTATAACGCCCGAGGCCCTGGCCGATCTTCATCTGGAAGAGGGCGCAACGGCCTGGGCGGTGGTGAAGACACACGCGCTCTAGGGGTTCAGATGATGGGGACGTGGCGGCCAAAGAGCTGGCGGGGTGCACTCGCGGCTCTGATCGCGGTGCTGATGGCCTCGTGCGGAGAGAAGCCCGCGGAAACTCCGGTGAATGTCGCGCCCGAGGCGCCGGCGCGGGTGTTTGCCGCGGCAAGCCTCACCGATGTTCTCAAGACGGTCGGCGACCAGTATGCGGCTGCGGGGCATCCAGCGCCGGTGCTTGTCTTCGCTGCCTCGTCCGAACTGGCGCGGCAGGTCGAGCAGGGCGCCGAGGCGGACGTGTTCATATCGGCTGACGAAGCCTGGATGGATTATCTTGCAGAGAAGAACCTGATCGAGGCGTCTACGCGCCAGACCTTGCTCACCAACAAGCTCGTTCTCATCGCCCCCGCGGACAAACCAATCACGGTGGAGCTCAAGCCGGGTATGGACCTCAAGGCGGCGCTAAAAGGCGGCAAGCTGGCCATCGCCAATCCGGACAGCGTACCGGCCGGCAAATACGCGAAGGAGGCGCTGGAGCATTTCGGCGCCTGGGCGGGCGTCGAATCCGAGACGGCGCGGGCCGAGAACGTGCGCGCCACGCTGCGCTTCGTGGAAGCAGGCGAAGCCGCCGCCGGCATCGTCTATGCGACCGATGCAAAAGCCTCTGGAGACAAGGTCGTGGTGGTCGCCGAGTTTCCGGCCGGCAGCCACACGCCGATCGCCTATCCGGCGGCTGTGATCGCAGGAAAAGCGGAGGGTCCCGGCAAGGGATTTGTCACATTCCTGGGGTCGCCAGAGGCGAAATCCGCCTTCGAGTTGGCGGGCTTCGGCCTGCAGTGACCTTTACGGAAACGGGCGCGTACCTCCCGCCAAAGTGAAGAATTTTTCTGCTTTGACCTGCCGGGCGCCCCTACGGCGCCTAGTTGCCGTTCGCGGCAACGAGGATCATCCTCCGCGCAAATCAGAATTCGGGAGGATTCTATGAGGCAGTCCTACAAGCTTGGTGTTCTTGCGATGGCTTTGACCGGCGCTGTGTCAGTAATTGCGCTGGCCGCCACGGCCGCGCCGACCAATGCCAAACTGGCTGGCTCGAAGGTCGACAACTTCATGCTCGCCGACCAGACGGGCATGGGTCACCAGCTTTACTACTACAAGGACCGCGCGGCGATCGTCATCGTCTCCTCGGCCGACAACGATCCGGTCTCGGCGAAAGCCGCCGCCGCGCTCGCCAAGGCTCGCGAGGCCTACGCAGGCAAGAATGTCGAGTTCATGATGCTCGACTCGGCGCTGACCTCGAAGCACGACAAATTCATCGGCGTTCCCGGCTCGGCCGATCTTCCCATTCTCGCTGATGAGCTTCAGCTCGTCGGCCGCTCGCTGGGCGTGACAACCACGGGCGAAGCCTTCGTCATCAATCCGAAGACCTGGACGGTCGCCTATCACGGCCCGATCGACGACTCGTTCGCGAAGAAGAAGAACAAGAAAGCGAACCTCAACGTCGCGCTCGACGCCGTGCTCGCCGGCCAGACCGCGCCGGTCACCGAAGCTGCGGTGAAGGGCGCCGCGGTGGCGTTCCCCGACCGCGCCAGGGCAGCGGATTTCAAGAAGATCAACTACGCCACTGAAGTCGCGCCCGTCCTCGCCGACAAGTGCGTGGTCTGCCACACGGCGGGCGGCATGGGTCCGTTCTCCATGAACAGCTATGAAGTGGTGAAGGGCTTCGCGCCCATGATCCGTGAAGCGCTGCGCACCAAGCGGATGCCTCCCTACCACTCCGACAACCACGGCTCGACCTGGACCGACGATATGCGGCCCACCGACGCCCAGGTGAAGACGGTGATCAACTGGATCGAAGCCGGAAGCCCGCGCGGTGAAGGCGTCGACCCGCTTCCGGAAGCCGCCAAGCCCGCGCCGAAATGGCCGCTGGGCGAGCCCGACCTGGTGATGCAGATCCCGGCATTCGACGTGCCCGCCGGCGGCATTGTCGATTATCAGGACCGCTCGAAGGCAACCGGCCTTACCGAAGGCAAATGGCTGAAGGCGACTGCCTGGGCCAACGCCACGCCGACCGTCCACCACGCGCTCGCCGGCTGGATTCCCAACGTCGATCCGAACGGCCGCGGCTTCTCGTGGAACACGGCGCTGGGCGGTTACGGCCCCGGCGGCGCGCCCAATCTGACGCCGGACAACACCGGCATCTATCTGCCGCCCGGCGGCTCGTTCGCCTGGCAGATGCACTACACGCCTGTCGGCAAGCCCACGACGGACAAGACGGAGGTCGGCTACTACTTCTACAAGGAAGAGCCGAAATACATCCTCCGCCAGGCCTCGATCACCGACTTCTCGCTCGAGATTCCGGCCGGCAAGGACCGTCACCAGGAAACGGCCTACCTGGAATTCCCGCATGACGCCGAGATCTTCGGCGTGCAGCCGCACTGCCACTCGCGCTGCTATTCCACAAAGCTGCGTATCCGCTATCCGGACGGCACGGAGAAGCTCCTGCTGAACCAGCCGATCTATGACTTCGCGTGGCAGCGCGAGTATCACTTCGACAAGCTGCTGGAAGTTCCGCAGGGCTCGCTGCTGATCGCGGACTACGTCTACGACAACTCAACCTCCAACACGTTCAACCCGGATCCGAAGAAGCACGTGACCTTCGGTGAACAGACCTCGGAAGAGATGCTGTTCACCTTCGCGCGCTTCCGCTTCAAGGGTGAGACGACGAAGGACCGCCACGACGAGTGGTTCCAGGCGCTGCAAGGCAACGTCCTCTTCGGCGCGCTGGACGACAACATCGACGGCAAGCTGGTGGCGGCGGAGTTCCGCAACGATCCGCGCTTCAAGTCGGTCGTGCAGTTCCTGCCGATGGTCGACGCCGACAAGGACGGCGCTCTCTCGAAGACCGAGATGGCGACCGCCATGCAGATGATGCAGAAAATGCGCACCCAGGGCGCCGCTGCAGCATCTCCAGCCGCTCCGAAGGAAGACGCCGCCGCCGCCGAAATGCGCAAGGCGGCCACGGGCGAAACCCACTAGGGCTCAGCGCCTCAACTGTCTTCAGGAACCCCGCTGAGAAATCAGCGGGGTTTTTTGTTGCGCCTTTGAGAAGCGACTGCACGCGTGCGTGAACCAGCCACAAATGGGGGAACTGGCTCCCTGAGCTGGACTCGAACCAGCGACCATTCGATTAACAGTCGAATGCTCTACCAACTGAGCTATCAGGGAGCACGGTTGAGGCGGGCGGTATAGCTCCCGAGGGTTGGCCGTTCAATAGCCGAGGCGCCGCGGATGCCGGAAATCCGCCGCCCTACCAAGCGATTCACTGAATAAACCGCCGTCAGCCAACGCAAAAGAAGAGGGCGGGAGCCAGAGGCTCCCGCAAAGGCGTTTGGGTGATGGTGGGGTGTCTTCAAGGGAAGACAGGATCAACATGCGCCGGTTCGGTTAATGATAGGTAAACGGAAACCGGAAGGTTCGGTTTTTACGATTCAGCCTGTCCGGCGCGTCCGACCGCGGCTTTATCCTGCGATTTGAGGGAAAGGTTGGAGGCCTCGCCCGGAATCGAACCGGGGTGCAAGGATTTGCAGTCCTCTGCGTCACCACTCCGCCACGAGGCCCCAAACTTGGGATTCAGTCGGCGACGGGGCGCTGGCGGAGCGTCCGTCGGGCGCGTTGCGCCGGTTGGTGCGTATGCTAAGAGCCGAAACCGCACAAGAGCCCCCGAGTCTTACGCAAAACCGGGGCGTCTGACGCCAATTGGGAGCCGCTCCTTGGATCTGCAAGCTGCCCGCACAGCCATGATCGACAGCCAGGTGCGTCCCAACGACGTCACCGACCGACGTGTGATCGCCGCCATGGCTGCGGTTCCGCGCGAAGCGTTCCTGCCGGCCGCCAAAGTCTCGCTCGCCTATGCCGACGTCGCGCCTGAGACAGGTCCTGGCCGGCACCTGATGGCCGCCCGCGATTTCGCCAAGCTCACCAATTCCGCCGCCATCAAGGAAACCGACCGCGTCCTCGATATCGCCCCTGGCGCCGGCTATTCCAGCGCGGTGCTCGCCAGGATCGCCGGCAGCGTCGTTGCGCTGGAGCAGGACGAAGCAGCGGCGAAGACGGTGCGCGACACCCTCTCAAAGGTTGGCGTCTCGAGCGTCGAAGTCATCTCAGGTGCGCTTAAGGCTGGCGTTCCGGCCAAGGCCCCCTTCGACGTGATCTTCGTCAACGGCGCCGTCGAAGACGTTCCCAAGGCGTGGGTCGACCAGCTCGCGGAAGACGGACGGCTTGTTGTGGTCGTATTCGAGGGCCTCGTCCGCCGCGCCCGCGTCTACACCCGCTCCGGCGGCAAGACCGCCTGGCGCACGCCCTTCGAATCCGCGGCGCCGAGCCTGCCGGGCTTCGAACGCGCCGAAGAATTCCGGCTCTAGTCTCTCACCCCAAGGGCGAACCCTGTTGCCGCGGCCATTTTTGGCTGCGCCCTCTGGCGATCCGTCGGGGCGCTAACGACATGGTAATTCCGGTTACACATCGTGGCGCTGTCCGCGCCGGTGACCGTCAGGAGTTACGCCATGAGAAGTCTCCTCGCCGCCCTGCTGCTGGCGTCGGTCTCCGCGCCGGCATTCGCACAGGCCAGCCGCGACACGCTCGCTGATGCAGTCGCCTCCGCCGTCGACAACAACCCGACGCTGATGGTCCAGAGGAAGACGCGCGCCGTCGCCGACGAGACGCTGGAGCAGGCAAAGGCCCAGATGCGCCCGCAGGTCGGCCTCTCCGGCAATTACGGCACGCAGTATCTGGAGTACGGCCGCAGCTTCACCACGCCCGCCGGCAATTTCCCGCTCGACGGGCGGCAGGAACGCGCAACCGTCGGCCTCGAAGCCCGCCAGACGATCTACAATGGCGGCGCATTGAACGCGCAACGAGATCAGGCCCGCGCCGGCGTCGATGCCGCGCAGGCCCAGCTCATCGGCGCCGAGCAGGAGCTTGTGCTGGCGGTCGTGACGGCGTTCGTCGATGTCCGCCGGGCCGAGGAGGAAGTCTCGATCCGCGAGACCAACGTCTCGTCCCTGAAGCAGCAGGTGCAGGCCGCGAAGGATCGCTTCGATGTCGGCGAGGTGACCCGCACCGACGTCGCGCAGGCCGAAGCGCGCGAAGCCGGCGCCGAATCCGACTTCGCCGCATCGAAAGCCGAACTCGCCGCCGCGCGCGCGACCTACGAGCAGATCATCGGCCGCCCGCCCGTGCAGCTCGCCGAACCGCCGCTTGCGCCTCAGCTTCCCGGCACGGTCGATGAAGCGATCTCGATCGCCAGGAGCGGGAACCCGGCTCTCGTCGCAGCACGGGCGCAGGAGACGGCGGCGGAAAAAGGCATCGGCGTCGCCAAGGGCCAGCTCGCCCCCAAGGTCGGCATAGTCGGCAGCGCCGGCATGCAGGAGACCTATCAGGACCAGACCTTCCGCGACACCAACACAGGCCTCACCGCGGAAGTCTCCATCCCGCTCTACCAGGGCGGCCTGCTCAATTCGAAGACGCGCAGCGCCCGCCTGGAATCAGAGCGCGCCCGCTATCAGCGCATGGCGGTCGAGCGCGAGGTCTCCTCGCAGGTGACCATCGCCTGGCACAGCACGATCGCCGCGCGCGAGGCGATCACCGCCTCGACGAGCCGCGTCTCGGCGGCCGAAGTCGCCCTCGAAGGGGCCAAGCAGGAACTTGCCGTCGGCACGCGCATCACGCTCGACGTTCTCGACCAGGAGCGCGAACTCCTTGAGGCCCAGCTCAGCCTCGTGGAGGCCGAACGCGCCTCCTATATCGCCACACACCGCCTGCTGGCGGCGATGGGCCGCCTCAAACCTGGCGAGATCGCAAGGCAGTAACGGCGCCGTGCTGCTGTTAACGAATTCCACACCATAGCCCTGTCTATTCATTAATGCTGGGCTCGCGGGAATCGCTTTCCCTATCCGCGCCCAACGAGTTGAACGAGGACGGACGGCGATGTCTGCGGAACATGCTCAACGCGAGCCGACCATGGAGGAGATTCTCGCCTCCATCCGTCGTATTATTTCCGAAGAGGACAAGCCCGCCGAAGGCAGCGGAGACGTGCTCGACCTGCAGCCGGCCGCGCCTCCCGTGATCGAAACGAAAGCGCCGCCGCCCGCGCCCAAACCTGAGCCGAAACCCGAACCCAAGCCCGAGCCGGTTGCAGCGAAAGCGCCGCCTCCGGTGTTTCAGCAGCCCGAGGAAGTCGCTCCGGAAGAAGACGAGATCATCATCGTCGAGCGGGAGCCCACCCCGCCGCCGGTCGCCGCCGCGCCGAAACCCGCTCCCCAACCTGAATGGAAGCCACCCGTGCGTGATACTTTGGTCAGCGAGCCCGTAGCCACTCAGGCAGCCAGCCAGCTCGACAAGCTGATGGGCTCGATGTTCGTTTCCTCCGGCAACACGCTGGACGACGTGGTCCGCGCGCTGCTGAAGCCGATGCTGAAGGAATGGCTCGACGTCAACCTTCCGCAGATCGTTGAAGCCGAAGTGGCGAAAGAGATCGACCGGATCCGCCGCATGTCCCGCTAGGGGCAGCCCGCACTCCGCGCGACAGGAAGAAGTTTCATGCAGGGCGCACCTTCACCGGTGCGCCTTTTGTGTTTCCGGCGCTACACGCCGACCGCGCGAACCGCACCGTGCTTCACCTTCAGCACCATCCGCTCGCAGTTCGCGAACTCACGCACGGCTTGCCTGTCGCGGAACACCGTCATCGCGGTCTGGTCGTCAAACTGCGGCGTCTCCGCCATCAGCCTGGTGGCCTGCATGAACTGCCCATGCGAGACGGCGATGACGAGGTCGTCTGTCAGCTCCGCCAGGTCTTTCAGGAACTCCCGCGCCCGCCCGAGCAGGCTGCTGAAACTCTCCGCGCCGCGACCGTCGACTAGTTCTGGGTCCAGCCGCGCCCAGTAGGCGTCGATCCGCGGCTTGCGCTCGATCCACGACGTGCCGACGCAAGTGTCCGGCGCCAGGTAGGTGAATTCCTGGGTCGGCCAGATTTCGTGATCCGCCGCCGGGAACCGCCCGAGAATCGGTGCGGCCGTGGAAAGCGACCGCCGGAAGGGCGATGCGATGATCCGCTGCGGCGTCCGGACAAGCGATGCGGCCAGCTTCGCCGCCTGCGCATGGCCGTTCTCGGTCAGCGGAATCCCCTCCGGATCCAGCGTCTTCGCTCCGGCATTGGATAGGCTTTCTGCGTGGCGATAGACCCAGACGTCCGTCATTCCCGGGTTCATGTCGTTCGTTGCGGCCAGATGGCAATAGGCCGGGGTGACAGGTCCAAAGCTGCGCGCTATCCGCAGGGCATGATCGACGATCGTTTTGACCCGAAAACCGCCGAACCCCGGATCTATGCCGATTGGGAAAAATCCGGCGCGTTCAAGCCCTCCGGAAACGGCGAGCCCTATTCGATCGTCATCCCGCCGCCGAACGTCACCGGCGTCCTGCACATGGGCCACGCCCTCAACAACACGCTGCAGGACGTGCTGGTCCGCTACCACCGCATGCTGGGCCGCAAGGTGCTGTGGCAGCCCGGCACCGACCATGCCGGCATCGCGACGCAAATGGTCGTCGAGCGTGAGCTGGCCAAGGAAGGCAATGTCGGCCGCCGCGAAATGGGCCGCGAGAAATTCCTCGAGCGCGTCTGGGAATGGAAGGAAAAGTCCGGCGGCTCGATCACCAACCAGCTCAAGCGCCTCGGCGCGAGCTGCGACTGGAGCCGCGAACGCTTCACCCTCGACAAGGGCCTAAGCGAGGCCGTGACGAAAGTCTTCGTCGAACTCTATCAGGAAGGCCTGATCTACCGCGACAAGCGCCTGGTGAACTGGGATCCCCAATTCCAGACCGCCATCTCCGACCTCGAAGTCGAGACGCGTGAAGTGAAGGGCCATTTCTGGCACTTCCGCTATCCGCTGGCTGACGGCTCCACCTACAAATTCCCGATCGCCTTCGACGAAGCCGGCAAGGCGACGGAGTGGGAAGATCGCGACTACATCGTCGTCGCCACGACACGCCCCGAAACGATGCTGGGCGACACTGCCGTCGCCGTGCATCCCACCGACGAGCGCTACGCGGGCATCGTCGGCAAGCAGGTGAAACTGCCGCTAACCGGCCGCCTCGCGCCGATCGTCGCGGATGAGTACGCAGACCCAACCAAGGGCACGGGCGCCGTGAAGATCACCCCGGCGCACGATTTCAACGACTATCAGGTCGGCAAACGCCACAAGCTGCCGATGATCAACATCCTGACGGACGACGCACATCTCAACGCCGAGGTCCCCGAAGCCTATCGCGGCCTCGAGCGCTTCGCCGCGCGCAAGAAGGTCGTGGCCGACATTGAGGCAGCGGGTCTGCTGCACGCTATCGAGGACACCGTCATCCAGCAGCCGTTCGGCGATCGCTCCGGCGTTGTCGTCGAGCCGTACCTGACTGACCAGTGGTACGTCGACGCCAAGACGCTGGCCAAGCCCGCCATCGCCGCCGTCGAAAAGGGCGACACCAAGTTCGTCCCCGAGACGTGGGCCAAGACCTACTACGAATGGATGCGCAACATCGAGCCGTGGTGCGTCTCCCGCCAGCTCTGGTGGGGCCATCGCATCCCGGCATGGTACGGGCCGACCTCGCAAAATCTCGGTCCGAACCATCGCGGAACAGTGATTGAGCGATACACGGATGAAGGTGGCAAAGAGGCGGTTCGCGGAGTTCGAGTGTTCGTCGCGCCAACAGAGGAAGGGGCGATTGCCCAAGCGCGCGCTTACTACAAGACAAATGTGTTTGTGGCTGAAGACGCCAGAGCAGCGCTTGACTCAAAAGAGCTACCTGACTTGGGTGGCAAAGGCGTTGCAATCTGGCGCGACGAAGACGTCCTCGACACCTGGTTCTCTTCCGCGCTCTGGCCGTTCTCCACCATGGGCTGGCCGGGAGACACCGATCCGGCGCTGAAAGAATTCTACCCCGGCTCCGTCCTCGTCACCGCCTTCGACATCATCTTCTTCTGGGTCGCTCGCATGATGATGCAGGGCCTGCACTTCATGGGCGAGGTCCCGTTCAAGGACGTCTACATCCACGCTCTCGTCCGCGACGAGAAGGGACAGAAGATGTCCAAGTCCAAGGGGAACGCCATCGATCCCCTGGAGATCGTCGACGAACTCGGCGCCGACAGCCTGCGCATGACGCTCTCGGCCATGGCCGCGCAGGGCCGCGACATTAAGCTCTCGAAACAGCGCGTCGAAGGCTACCGCAACTTCTCAACCAAGCTTTGGAACGCCGTGAAGTTCGCGCAGAAGAATGGTTGCGAGCTGGTGCCGGGTTTCGACCCGTCGAAGACGAAGCACACGCTCAACCGCTGGATCGTCTCGGAAGCCGCCAAGACCGTAAAAGCCGTCGAAGCAGGCATCGTCGAGTACAAGTTCAACGACGCGGCCGGCGCGATCTACACCTTCACCTGGAACGTCTTCTGCGACTGGTACATCGAACTCACCAAGCCGCTGTTCGACGGTTCCGACGAAGCCGTGAAGGCCGAAACGCGCGCCACCGCCGCGTGGGCGCTCGACCAGATCGTTCACATGCTGCACCCCTTCATGCCCTACGTCACCGAAGAGCTGTTCCAGGCCTTCGACGGCAAGCGCGGCCTGCTCATCTCCCGCGAATGGCCGAAGCTTAGCGACAAGCTGGTCGACAAGGCCGCCGACGCCGAGGTGAACTGGGTGATCCGTCTCGTCACCTCGATCCGCTCCGCCCGCCAGGACGTCAACGTCCCCGTCGCCGCGAAAGTCCCGCTCGCGCTGGTTGGCGCCTCGAAGGACACCGAAAAGCGCCTCGCCACCTATCAGGCCCTGATCGAACGCCTCGCGCGCCTCGAAAGCATCACGCTAGCGAAGGATCCGCCGAAAGGCGCGATCCGCATCGTCATCGACGAAGCAACCGCCTGCCTCTCCGTCGCCAGCCTGATCGATCTCGCCGCCGAGAAGACGCGCCTGACGAAAGAGACCGCGCGCCTGCAGGGCGACATCACCGGCATCGACAAGAAACTCGCCAACGCGCAGTTTGTCGCGAAAGCCCCTCCCGAAGTCGTCGAAGAACAACACGAACGCCGCACGGCCGCTTCGGCAGCGCTGGTGAAGCTGTCGGACGCGCTGAAGCAACTGGGCGAGGCGGGCTAGAGATATGCGGACGGCAATCCTGGGTCTTGTGATGGTGGCGCTCTCAGGCTGTGCGGGCATGGAGAATTCTATGGCGTCAAAGAAACCCGAATGGACGCTATTGATCCACGGCGGCGCAGGCGTCATGCGCCGCGCCGAGATGACGCCCGAGAATGACGCCGCCTATCGCGCCGGCCTCAATGAGGCGCTCGATGCCGGCTCGAAAATCCTCGCCTCGGGCGGCTCATCGCTCGATGCAGTCGAGGCCGCCGTGCGCGTGCTGGAAGACAATCCCAACTTCAACGCCGGCAAGGGCGCAGTGCTGACGCGCGAGGGCGTCGCCGAACTCGACGCCTCCATCATGGATGGCCGCGACCGCGAGGCCGGCGCCGTCGCCCAGGTCCGGACCGTGAAGAATCCCATCCGCGCCGCGCGCCTCGTGATGGAAGCGACCGGCCGCGTCATGTTCGCCGGCAAGGACGCCGATGAGCTCGCCGCAAAAGGCGGGCTCGAGATCGTGCCGCCCGAATACTTCATTACGCTGCGCCGCCTCGAAGCGCTCCGCCGCGCCATGGCGGGCAACCTCGAACCGCAGGACCGCTACGGCACGGTCGGCGCCGTCGCGATGGACAAGGCAGGCAACCTCGCCGCCGCCACCTCCACTGGCGGCATGAATGCCAAGCCCCCGGGTCGCATCGGCGACAGCCCCATCATCGGCGCCGGCACCTACGCCGACAACGCCTCCTGCGCCGTCTCGTCCACGGGTGATGGCGAATACTTCATCCGCGCCAGCGTCGCCCGCATGATCTGCGCCCGCGTCGACATGAAGAACATGAGTGCAGAGCAGGCCGCGCAAGCCAGCCTCGACGAAGTGAAGGCGCTCGGCGGAACCGGAGGCGTCATCGTGCTTTCGCACGACGGCAGCGTCGCGCTCAGCATGAACACCGAAGGCATGTTCCGCGGCCATGCCGACGCTACGGGCAAGCGCCAGGTTGGAATCTACGCCGACGAGTGAGCAAGCGCTCGCCTTGAGGCGATCCCGGCGCTATCTCTAGCTTCACCCCAGCGGAGGTGCGCCATGCAGAAACGCAAACTCGGTAAATCCGGCCTCGAAATCGCGCCGCTCGTGCTCGGCGGCAACGTCTTCGGCTGGACCGCCGACAAGCCGACATCCTTCGCCGTGCTCGATGCTTTCCTCGACGCCGGCTTCAACGCTGTCGACACAGCTGACGTCTATTCAAGCTGGGTTCCCGGCCATGTCGGCGGCGAGTCCGAAGCCGTCATCGGCGACTGGATGAAGGAGCGAGGCAATCGCGACCGGGTCGCGCTCATCACCAAGGTGGGTTTCACCAAGGGCCTCAAGTCCGACTACATCCTGTCAGCCGTCGAGGACTCCCTCAAACGGCTCATGACCGACCGTATCGACCTCTACTTCTCCCACAAGCCCGATCCCGCGACGCCGATTGAGGAAACGCTGGAGGCCCACCAGAAGCTGCTCGACGCCGGAAAAATTCGCGCCGTTGGCGGCTCCAACTACGATGCAGTTGGCCTGAAAGACGCATTGGAAAAATCCGGCGGCAAACGCGCCCGCTACACCGTGCTCCAGCCGCACTACAACCTGCTGGTTCGCGACCAGTATGAAGGCGCTCTCGAAAATCTCTGCGTGAGGGAAGGCCTCGGCGTCATCCCGTACTTCGCCCTCGCCAGCGGCTTCCTCACCGGCAAATACCGCTCGGAGGCCGACCTCGGCAAATCGGCGCGCGGCGGCGGCATGAAGAAGCATTTCAACGAACGCGGCCTCAAGATTCTCACCGCGCTCGATCAGGTGTCGAAGGCCCACAACGCCACGCCAGCCCAGGCGGCCCTCGCCTGGCTCATGGCCCGCCCTAGCGTCACAGCCCCGATCGCCAGCGCCACCAGCGTCGCCCAACTGAAAGAACTTGCACCCGCCGCCTCCCTGAAGCTCACTGCGGAAGACATGAAGGCGCTTGATCTCTAGCGGGAGCAAACAATGGCCGAGGCGATGGATCTACTGATAAAGCGCACCGCGCTGGCCGAAACGAAGCTCGCGCCCGCCACGCCGCCTGATCTGGCCGACGGCGAGGCCGCCCTGCGCGTCGACGCCTTCTCGCTCACCGCCAACAACGTCACCTACGGCGCCTTTGGCGACTTCCTGAAATACTGGCAGTTCTATCCGGCGCCCGAAGGATGGGGCCGCGTCCCCGTCTGGGGCTTCGCCACCGTCACGGAAAGCCGCTCGCCGAACGTGAAGGCAGGCGAGCGCTTCTACGGCTACCTGCCGATGTCGACGGCGTTCAAGATCCGCCCCGGCGGCTTCGCCGACGAGAGCCCGCACCGCGCCGGTCTTTCTCCAGTCTACAACACCTATGTGCCGAACGCGGAGGATCCGCTCTACACGGCAGAAACCGAAGCCCTGCAGATGCTGTTCCGGCCGCTGTTCGCCACCTCATTCCTGATCGACGACTTCATCGCCGACAGCGCGCTCTTCGGCGCAACGCAGGTCATCTTCTCCAGCGCCTCCGCCAAGACGGCCTACGCCGCCGCCCAGCTTCTCAAGGCGCGCGGCGTGAAAGTTGTGGGCCTCACCTCGCCGGGCAACGTCGCGTTTGTCAAAGGCCTGGGCTTCTACGATCAGGTCGTACCCTACAGCGACATCGCATCGCTTGACGGCTCGACGTCATCCGTCTTCGTCGACATCGCTGGTGATGCCGCCGTGCGTCTCGCCGTCCACCAGACCTTCCGCGACAATCTCAAATACAGTTGCGCCGTCGGCGCCACGCACTGGGATGCGCCACGTCCGGACGAGCAACTTCCCGGCCCGCAGCCGCAGATGTTCTTTGCCCCCAGCGTCGCGCAAAAACGCGTGGCCGACTGGGGCGGCGCCGAATTCCAGCGCCGCCTCGCCGCCGCCTGGCGCGCCTTCCTGCCGACCGCCGCACGCACCACCCAAATCGTCGAAGGCCGCGGCTTGCCCGCCGCAGCGAGCGTGTTCGCCGATCTCGCCTCGGGCCGCACGCGCCCCAGCGACGGCCACGTCATTCGTCTGGATTGAGTTCCCCGACTCAGGGCGCCATTTTCCGGGCGCTCGACCTCGGGCTCGAAGCAAAAGCCACGCAAGCCCCTGCTAACGGGCCCAATGTGCATTGCCCGCGCTTACGTGATAGCGGTGGCTTATGTCCCGCATCGAAGCCGCCATCGAACGCTTGCGCGCACTGTCCGTCGACGAACAGGAAAAGCTGGCCAGCGAGATCGAGAACCTGCTGTCCGAGCCCTCCTCCATCCTTTCGCGCGACCAGTGGCTCGAGGTCGAGCAGGAACTCGACACCGATGATGGCGTGCGTATTCCTCATGCCGAAGTGATGTCCCGCATGCGCGCGAAGTTCGGCCGATGAACATCACCTGGCGGCCCCGCGCGGCGGACGATTTCGAAGCCCTGATCGCATCGGCGACCGGCGGCAACGTCGCCGCCGCCTCACGCGACAAGTCGCTGGTCGAAAACGGCATCCTGAAGCTGGTCCGCTTCAAGGAACTGGGCCGCAAAACCCGTCGCGAGGGCGTCCGCGAAATGTCGATCGAGGGAACACCCTACGTGGTCGTCAACCGCCGGCTGGGCGACGACATCCTGATCCTGCGCATGTTCTCCAACGGCAAGGCGACTATAGTTTAGAAGCACGGGCCCCCAGCCCGACTTTCCTCCCGTTCCCGGCATGCTATAGCGCCCCAAGTATCTGCGTCGGGAAACGCCATGGCCACCCAAAATACTGCAGGCAAGAAAACCTGGGACAAGTCGCGCATGCCGAGCCGGCATGTGACCATCGGGCCCAACAAGGCGCCGCAGCGGTCCTATTATTATGCCATGGGCCTCGGCACGAAGGAGATCGAACAGCCCTTCGTCGGCGTAGCCAGTTGCTGGAATCAGGCCGCTCCGTGCAACACCGCCTTGATGCGCCAGGCGCAGGTTGTCTCGGAAGGCGTCAAGGCCGCCAACGGCACGCCGCGCGAATTCTGCACCATCACAGTGACCGACGGCATCGCTATGGGCCACGAGGGCATGCGCTCCTCGCTGGTCTCGCGCGACGTCATCGCGGACTCGGTCGAACTCACCATGCGCGGCCACGGCTATGACGCGCTTGTCGGCGTCGCCGGCTGCGACAAGTCCCTCCCGGGCATGATGATGGCGATGCTCCGCCTCAACGTGCCGTCCGTCTTCCTCTATGGCGGCTCGATCCTGCCCGGTTCGTTCGAAGGCAAGGAGGTGACGGTCCAGGACGTATTCGAGGGTGTCGGCGCGTATGCGGCCGGGACGATGAGCCTCGAGCGGCTGTGCGATCTGGAACAGCATGCCTGTCCGGGCGATGGCGCCTGCGGCGGCCAGTACACCGCCAACACCATGGCCTGCGTCTCCGAAGCGATCGGCCTCGCACTGCCGCTGTCGTCCGCGCTCCCGGCGCCGTATCGCGACCGCGACCAGTACGCGCTCGCATCCGGCAAGGCGGTGATGGACCTCATCGAGAAAAACATCCGCCCGCGCGACATCTGCACGCGCGAAGCCTTCGAGAATGCCGCGATCGTTGTCGCGGCCACCGGCGGGTCTACCAATGGCGGCCTCCACCTGCCGGCCATGGCGCACGAGGCTGGCATCAGGTTCACGCTCGACGACTGCGTCGCCATCATGCGCAAAACGCCTTACCTCGCTGACCTCAAGCCCGGCGGCAAATACGTCGCCAAGGCGATGGGCGAGGCTGGCGGCGTTCCCATGCTGCTGAAGACGCTGCTCGACGCCGGCCTGCTGCATGGCGACTGCATCACTGTCACCGGCAAGACGATCCGCGAGAACCTCGCCAACGTGAAATGGCGCTCCGACCAGGACGTCATCCGCCCCGCTTCCAACCCGATAACCGAAACCGGCGGCGTCGTCGGCTTGAAGGGCTCGCTCGCTCCGGACGGCGCCATCGTGAAAGTTGCGGGCCTCAAGAACCAGGTGTTCCGCGGCCCCGCCCGCGTGTTCGACGGAGAGCAGGCCTGCTTCGACGCGGTCGAGCGCCGCGATTACAAGGCCGGCGAAGTCCTCGTCATCCGCTACGAAGGTCCCAAGGGCGGTCCCGGCATGCGCGAAATGCTCGCCACCACCGCCGCAATCTACGGCCAGGACATGGGCGACAAGGTTGCGCTCATCACCGACGGCCGCTTCTCCGGCGCCACGCGTGGCTTCTGCGTCGGCCATGTCGGCCCCGAAGCGCAGGAAGGCGGCCCCATCGCCCTCGTGAAGACCGGCGACATCATCGCGCTCGACGCCATCAAAGGCACGATCGAGATCGAAGTCTCCGCCGCCGAACTTGCGATACGCAAGAAATCCTGGAAGCCGATCAAGACGAACTACAATTCCGGCACGCTCTGGAAATACGCGCAACTTGTCGGCCCCGCCCACCTCGGCGCCACCACCCATCCGGGCGGTGAAGCCGAAACGCACGTTTATGCGGATCTTTAAGAAGAAGGAGGGCGCGGATCGCCGTCGATCAGACGGGCTTTGACGCCATGAGGGGCGCCGAGACGTTGTGGCGAGTCGAGTTCGGCGCGATCGCGCGCATCGAATGCTACAAGCGAGATGAATTGACGACGGATCTCATTTGCTTCGACATCTGGTTTGATTCAGGCGACCAACAACAGGTCGTATGGGTGCACGAAGAACTACCCGGATGGAATGACCTCGCCGAAGGTCTGAAGCAGCTTCCCGGCTTCGACCCCGACTGGCACGGCAAAGTCTTCAAGCTAGCGTTCGTCGAGAATCGCACCGTCGTGTATGAGCGGAAACAGAGCGTGTAGGGAGACGGGATTGGCGGATCGGGGGAAGGCGCAGGAACCATTGACGATGGAGCAGGCCATGGAAGGCCTGCCGAAGGAGTTTGCCTTTTTCGCTGACCGCTGGCGCACGGCGATCCAGCCTCAGCTCGTTGATCTCGAAGACGAGCGCGTCGCCGCGGTGAAGAAGCAGCGCAACTTCATCATCATCGGCGTCCTGGTCGGCATCGCGATCTTTGCCGCCTTCGCCTTCTTCATCCCCGAGGACGGACTCATCTTCGGCGGCTTCATTGGCGTGTTTGCCGCGCTGGGCATGGGCGCCTGGGGCAGCATGGCGCTCAACAAGCTCGGCCAGAGGACCAAGCTGATGCTGGTCGAGCCGGTCACCGGTGAATTCGGCATGAGCTACCAGCTCTCACCCGGCGCGCCCGAAGAGATCAGCCACATGCGGAGCCTTGGCCTCGTCCCGAGCTGGGACCGCGCCAAGTACGAAGACCGCCTCGACGGCCAGCGCGGTGATGCGCCCTACACCTTCTTCGAAGCGCATCTTGAGGAAAAACGCACCACCACTGACAGCAAGGGGCGCACCCGCACTACCTGGGTAACCGTCTTCCGGGGCCAGTGCCTCGCCGTGAAGTTCCACAAGCCGTTCAACGGCGTCACCAAGGTCTACCGCGACATGGGCGCGTTCAACTGGCTCTCCAAGTTCGGGGTGAAGGAACAGCGCATCCGTCTCGAGGATCCGGTCTTCGAGAAGGCCTTCGAAGTCTATGGCTCCGACCAGATCGAAGCCCGCTACCTCCTGACGCCCGACTTCATGGAGCGCCTGCTCGGCCTCGAGCGCACATTCCAGGGCAAGCAGCTCCGCTGCGCATTCGCCGGCGGGGAGATGCTGCTTGCGGTCGCCGGCAAGAACCTGCTGGAGTCCGGCTCCATGCACCGCAGCATGGACGATCTCGGCCGGGTCCGGGAAATGCTTCAGGACTTCGCCGCGATCTTCCTTCTCATCGATGCGATGTCGCAGAAGCTGACGCCCGACGCCCTCCGCAATCCCGTAGCCTGATCACCAGCAACAGAGAGTTTCCTGACCGATGGCGAAGAAGCCCTTCCTCGAAAACGTCCTCGAAGGCGGCCTGTTTGCTTCCAGATGGCTGATGGCGCCGTTCTATGTCGGCCTCATCGCCGCGCTCGGCGCGCTGATGGTCGTGTTCTTCCAGGAGCTGATCACTGAACTTCCGATGCTCTGGACGCTCGACGCCGAAGGGCGTTTCTCGATGCACGCGGAAGATGCCATCCTGCTGGCGCTGTCTCTGATCGACCTGTCGCTCGCCGGCAACCTCGTCGTCATCGTGATGTTCGCGGGCTATGAGAACTTCGTCTCCAAGATCGACACGGGCGATCATGAAGACCGCCCCTCCTGGATGGGCACGGTCGATTTCTCCGACCTCAAGCTGAAGCTCATCGCCTCCATTGTCGCCATCTCCGGAATCGCCCTGCTCAAGGCCTTCCTGGAGCTCGGCGACGATGCGGAGTTCGGCGTGGTCGCCCAGCAGAAGCTGATGTGGCAGGTGCTCGTCCACCTCACCTTCGTGGTGTCCGGCGTGCTCCTCGCGCTGATGGACTGGCTCACCGGCCACCAGAAGGGCCACTGATCTCAACGCCACAAAAGAAAGTCCCGCCGACCGGGGGCCGACGGGACTGAAGGGTGATTCTCGGGGGAGAGAATGATCCCTTGTCGCGCCCATGCAGGGCCGTGACTCGTCCGGAAAGGGGCGATGGCGCGATTGTTTGAGGCGGGAATGGGGCGAGATCGCTTGACACCGCTCGGCCTCCGGTTCGTCATTCCCTGACGGCAGGCCTGCGCAGACAGGCCGCGGGAGGAAGCGGCATGACGCTTACGCTACGGACATGCGTGGTCTTGCTGGCGATCTGCATTTCTGCAGTGGGCGTGGCGCACGGGCAGGGCCTGCGGGCCGACTACGACCGCGCCGAGGGCCTCCGCACGAAATACTTCGGCCTCGTCGACCGCATCGTCGACGAGCCCAACTTCACCAGCGACAGCAAGACGCTGATCTACCGCCGCACGCTGAAGGGCGGCTCGTACGACTTCGTCTCCGTCGACATCGCTACGCTGGCGCGCGGCCCCGCCTTCGACCAGGCCGCGCTCGCCAGGTCGCTCGCGACGGTGGCGGTGCGTCCCTACAGCGGCGCGAACCTTCCCTTCCAGCGCTACACGCTCAGCGACGACCGCCTGTCGATGGAGTTCGAAGCCGCGGGCGGCAAATGGCGTTGCGCCCTGCTCGACTACGCGTGCGAACGTCTCGGCGACGCCACTCCGCGCCGTGGCGATGCTACCGACATCCGCAAGCCGCTCGGTTCGGGCCGTCCGGAACGCGACAAGGACGAACCCATCAAATCGCCCGACGGCCTGCAGGAAGCCTACATCCACGAGCACAACCTTTTCGTCCGCCCCGCCGCCGGCGGCGCCGGCCGCCAGCTCACTTTCGATGGAACGGAGGACAACTACTATCTCGTCACCGCCGGCTCATGGTCGCCCGATTCAAAACAGCTCGCGGTCTCCCACGTGAAGCAGGGCGAAGAGCGCTACATCCACTACGTCGACTCTGCCCCCGACGACCGGAAGGAACCGGTCGTCACCGAAATGTACTACATCAAACCCGGTGATCGCCTGTCGGACCGCCAGCCCGTGCTGATCGACGTCGCCACCGGCAAGGCCACCATCATCGACAGGAAGCTCTTCCCCAACGCCTACTCGCAGTCGGAACCCGTGTGGTGGAGCGACGGCCGCGGCTTCTACGTCCGCTACAACCAGCGCGGCCATCAGGCCTATCGCGTCATCGAGGTGAACCGCGAAGGCGTCCCGCGCGCCATCATCGACGAGCAGAGCAAGACCTATATCGAATACTCCTCAAAGACCGTCTTCGAGGCACAGGACCACGGCCGAGAAATCGTCTGGATGTCGGAGCGGGATGGCTGGTGCCATCTCTATCTCTACGACGGCGTCAAAGGCACGGTGAAGAAACAGATCACCAAGGGCTCATGGGCCGTCCGCAATGTGATCCACACCGACTGGGACAAGCGCCAGATGATCTTCGCCGCCAACGGAAAAGAGCAGGGCGAAGATCCCTACTTCGTCCACTTCTACCGCATCAATTTCGACGGCACGGACCTGATCCGCCTCACCGACGGCGTCGGCACGCACACGCTGGTGTTCTCCCCGGACTGGCAAACCTATGTCGACATCTGGTCGCGCATCGACATGGCGCCCGTCGCCCAGCTGCGCCGCGCCTCCGACGGCAATGTGCTGATGGAGCTCGAGCGCTCGGACATGAGCGCACTTCTCGCCGCCAGCTGGACCGCGCCCGAACCCTTCGTCGCCAAGGGCCGCGACGGCGTCACCGACATCCATGGCGTCATCATCAGGCCGAGCAATTTCGACCCTGCGAAAAAGTACCCGGTGATCGAGAACATCTATGCCGGCCCACAGGGCGCCTTCACGCCGAAATCCTTCGCCGCCTACCGCCCCATGCAGGCGCAGGCCGAACTCGGCTTCATCGTCGTGCAGATGGACGGCATGGGCGCCAGCTATCGCTCGAAAGCCTTCCACGACGTCTCATGGAAGAACCTCGCCGACGCCGGCTTCCCGGACCGCATCCTCTGGCACAAGGCGGTCGCCGCGAAAAACCCATGGTACGACATCACGCGCGTCGGCGCTTATGGCGGTTCCGCCGGCGGCCAGAACGCCATGGGCGCCCTGCTGTTCCATCCCGAATTCTACGACGCCGCCGTCGCCTTCGCCGGGAGCCACGACAACCGGATGGACAAGATCTGGTGGAATGAACAGTACATGGGCTGGCCCGTCGGCCCCGAATACGCAGCCGCCTCCAACGTCGACAACGCCGCGAAACTTCAGGGCAAGCTGATGCTGGTCGTCGGCGAACTCGACACCAATGTCGACCCCAGCTCCACTTTTCAGGTCGTCGACGCCCTCATCAAGGCAAACAAGACCTTCGACTTTCTCTATCTCCCCGGCGCCGGCCACACCGAAGGCGGCGCCTATGGCGAGCGCAAGCGCTGGGACTTCTTCGTGAAGAACTTATTGGGCGTCGACCCCGTCGACCGCAACGCGGCCAGGTCGCTGCCCGTGCCCCGCAACGCCGACCCGCTCGCAGGCGTATCGTCCTCGCCGAACTAGCCCTCGCGCTTGATGGTGCACATCGCGGCGCCGTCCGCGCCATCGTACCGGATGCGCCCGTCGGTTTCGACCGTCATCGTGTCGCCGCCGGGAAAGCGCGGATCCGCATCGGGCAGCCGCCGGAGAACCTGCGGCGATGTCGCCACGACTTCCCACGTCGTGTAGCGGAGGTCGGGATAGTAGAAGTTGAGATGGATGCGGTTGCCTGCGGGCGTGAACGTCCAGGGGAAGCCGATGCAGTTGTTCTGGATCTCCGCCACCCAGATCCCCTCGAACCCCGGCACGCCGTTCCACTGCCGCGCCTTCTCGCCGGACACGCCGCTGCCCGCAGCCGGCGCCTGCATCAGCAGCCACCCGCCGAACGCCGCCGCCACGACGAATCCCGCCGCGCCCATCATCAGCATCCGGTTATGCCGTTCCTTGAGCTGCACCGGCGCCGCCGCAAGAATGGCCGCCTCGCTGCTCGTCTTCCGGCCCAGCCACCCTTCCACCTCGCCGACCAGCCGCGCCATGCCCTTTGAGTCCGGGCTGGCCCAGTCTGCGAGCTTCACCGTCTGGACGAGATAGAGGCCCATCGGAAAATCCTCCGGCGCGAGCCCGTCGATCATCGCCGGAAGAAGCTTTCCCGCTTTCTGCGCGATCATCGCCTCGTGGCGCACGCTCGGGCTCTGGACGCTGTGGTTCGACCACAGAACGATGGCGATCTTGCTGGCCGAGAGCTTGCCGCGCGTCCAGGTGTCCCAGTCGGTGCCCGGAGGCACCTGCTGGTCCCAGAACACGTCCATCCCCAGCGCCGAAAGCGTACGCTGCACACGGTCCGCCGCCGGGCGGTCCTTGCTGGAATAGGACAGGAAAATGTCAGGCATCGCAGCTCCCCGCGCCGAATCTTAGCACGGGTCCGCGCCGTCGGAAGCGGTCACGGCGTCAGTCCGAAAACGTCCCGATCACCGGCACGTGGTCGCTCGGCTTCTCCATCCCGCGCGCATTGCGATAGATGTTGATCGACTTGAGCCTGTCCGCCGCCTGCGGAGAGCACATCAGGTGGTCGATGCGGATGCCCCAGTCCTTCTGCCAGGCGCCGGCCTGATAGTCCCAGAAGGTGTATTTCTGCATCCGTCCGTCGCACGCCATGAAGGCGTCGGTGTAGCCGAGATATTGCAGCTTGCGGAAACGCTCGCGCGTCAAGGGAAAGGCGAGGGCGTCCTCCGCCCAGACTTTCGGATCCCAGCAATCCTCGTCGCGTGGAATGCAGTTGAAGTCGCCCGTCAGCACGACGGCCTCTTCGTTCTCCAGCAGCTCCTTTGCCCGCGCGTTCAGCCGGTCCATCCAGCGCAGCTTGTACTCATACTTGTCGCCCGGCCGCGGATTGCCGTTGGGCAAGTAGACCGAAGCCACACGTACCGGTTTCGGCGCCTCGATCAGCACTTCCAGATACCGGCTCTGCTCATCCTCCGGCTCGCCATCGAGCCCGCGCTTCTCGTCCGAAATCGGAAACTTCGAGATGATCGCGACGCCATTGTAGGTCTTCTGCCCGAACACCGCGCAGTTGAACCCCAGCGCTTCGATCTCCTCACGCGGAAACTTCTCGTCGATGCACTTGATCTCCTGCAGACACCAGACATCGGCGCCGACCGCGCCCAGCACCTCCACCACGGTGGGCAGCCGCGCATTGACCGAGTTCACGTTCCAGGTGGCGATTTTCATGTGTGTGCGTCAGGCCTACTTCATCGTCGCCATGAGGTAGAGGAACTCCGCATACCCCATCGTTGCCTCGTTGAGGCCGGCGAGCTTTGGATTGCTGCTCTCAACCAGGAAGAATTCGTCCGGCGCATGTGCGCCCTGTCCGTATCCCAGCCCGAATTGCCCCGCCGGCAGTTTCAGCGGCGGCCCGGTGAACACCGCGCCGGGCCACGAGCCCGGGCTGCGGGGATAGAGCGAGGCTGGAATCTTCGCATTCTTGAACACCGCCATCTGCGCCCGGATCACTTTCGAATTCTCGTCGGTCTCCGTCGGATCATACCCGCCCGAGATATTCACCTCGACATCCGGGAAGCCCTTCTTGTCGAGATGCGCGCGGATCTTCTTCGCGCAATCCTCGCGCGTCATGTTGGGCACCAGCCGCAGGTCGATCTTCGCCACCGCCCGGTTCGGCAGGATCGTCTTGCCGCCCGGTCCGGTATAGCCGGCCACCAGCCCCTGTATGTTCACCGTCGGCTGCGACACCAGCCGCTCGATCGACGCGCGATAGTCGAGATCGTCGATCCACCGCTTGACGCCCAGCGTCGTCTTCGCATCCGCCTCGTTCTGCGCGATGTGCGCCGCGTCCCCGGCGACTTCCGCAACCAGCTCCTTCTCGCGCGCCGTCAGCGGCCGCACCTTCTCGAACCAGCCCTCGATCGCCGGCGTGTTGCCATCCGGCGTCACCAGCGTCTGCAGCGCCGCCACCAGCCGCCAGGCCGGGCTGTCCACGCGCGCCTTCTGGCTTGAGTGCAGGTCCTTCTCCGGCCCGCGTCCCCATTTGGCGCTCGAGGCGACAACCTCCAGCTCCACAGCCCCCTTGGCGCCGAGATTGATCACCACCGACCCCTGCGCCGACTGCGATGCCGAGGGAATGATCACGCCCATGCACTTCGACAGCGCTGGCATCACCTTCGGATTCTGCACGATCTGGTGGAAATGCGGCGAGGCGATCTCCTCCTCGCCCTCCGCCACCAGCACCAGGTTCACCGGTATCTTCTTCTTCGCCGCACGGAACGCATGCAGCGCCGCCAGGAAAGCCGCCTCCGGCCCCTTCTGGTTCACCGAGCCGCGCCCCATGATCACCTTGCCGAAATTCGCCTTGTCGAGGATGCGCGCTTCCAGCGGCGGCGAGGACCATTCGGCCGGGTCGTACTGCTTCACGTCGTACATGAAGTAGATGCCCATCCATTCCTTCGCGCCATTGTCCATCGTCGCGAACACGCCGGGATGGCCGTCGGTCGAAATGATCTCCGCGTTCTGGAATCCCGCATCCAGCGCCAGGCGCGCCATGTATTCCGCGCCCTCTCGCATCTTGAGGTTCTCGGCCGCGATGGAAGGATTGCGGATCCACTCTTGTATCCGCGTCACCGAAGCCGCGTGCCCCGCCTCCACCGACTTGCGGATCGCTTTCAGGTCATCCGCCGGCTTCGCCCACGCCGCGCCCTGCGACAGCATCAGCGCGCCCGCGGCGCTTGCCTGCAGCATCAGTCGGCGATCGAACGTGGTCTTGTCGGTCATGGCTGTCTCCCTCGAACGGGGAGACGCTAGCTTTGCCCCGCGCCAGCGGCAACGGGCTGTTTGGCGAACGATCCCCACACTGCTACCGCCAGCAGCGTCACGCTCGCAACAACCATCCCCGGCATCAGCCATTTGCCTGCCGCATCAGGCATCGCCACCGCCCACAGCGACGTCACGAGGGGCACAGCGCAGGGAACGAGCCCCAACCATCCCAGCCCGCCACGCCGCATCAGCATCACGCCGCCCAGCGTCGTCGCCACCGCCAGCCCCACCCACTTGATGTTCGTCGCCACGATCAGCGCAGGTATCCACCCCAGCGACTCCTGCGGCGGGCTCAACGCGAACATCGCCGCGTTTTCCGCCCAGTCCGCCACCGCATTCACGATCGAAATCGCAACGCCAGCCCAGCCGAGCGTCTTGTCCCGCTGCCCCAGCGCGAACAGCGTCAATGCGTAGAACGCCGTGTAGGCCGGAACATAAGCCGCCGCATCCACCACATTCGCATGATCGAGCTGCGCCGCGATCGTCACGCCGCACGCATCGCCCGCCGCTCCGAATATCCGCTGCAGGTCTCCGGCGGACCGCACCAGCTCGTACGCCGTCAGCGTCGACATCGGCAGCTCGCTGCACGGCGCCGCCGTCACGCTCATCAATGGAATAATGCCAAGCATCACCACGGCCGCGATCACCGCAAGCCGGAACGCCATCTTCTCTGACATGCTGGTCCCTCGCTCCCGCATCCCATCTCGCCCGCGCCGCCGAGTGACGCAAGCGTTCGCGGAACGCCGCAAAAATTTTCGGGTACTCAGCCGTATCCATTGCCGCAGCGTCTATCGCAGAGTACATATGTACTCTGGCGTCGCAATGTGAAGCGCGGGACGAAGCCAAGCGATCCCGCCTGCGTTCGCGCGCCTCAAACCTGGGAGGCGACAATGGCCATGCAGATCGGCCCGCAAAGAGAAGGCGAACCGAATTCCGAGATCAACACCACGCCGCTGATCGACGTGATGCTGGTGCTTCTCATCATGCTGATCGTCACGCTGCCAGCGCAGAACCACGCGACGAAGCTGGATACACCGGCGCCGTGCACGGTGGATTGTCCGCTGCCGGGCACACCCCTGCAGCCGATCCTGATCCGAATCGATTTCGACGGCTCGCTTTTATGGAACGGCCTGCCGCTCGCCGTTTCTGATCTCGATCGCCGCTTTAATGTCGAGGCGCATCGCGAGGAGCAACCCGAAGTCCACATTGCTCCCCACCGCCTGGCGCACTACGGCGAGGTCGCCCACGTCATGGCGGTCGCGCAGCGCGAAGGTCTCAAGAAACTCGGTGTGGTGGGCGGGACTTGAGCTATCTCGCCAGCTCGAAGCCGGGCAGGCGAGCCGCCTCCTTGTCAAAGGTCAGCGTGACCGCGCAGCCCGCCGTGCTTGCAAGCGCTGCAATCAGAGCGTCAGCGAACGACGCTCTGTTTTCTTCCAACGCCACAAGCGCGGTGAAGACTTCCGACTCGGATTGAACCGCCAAAGCCTGATCCGAAAGCAGCGCTCGCAAGGCGGTCGCGATTTCGACGCCGGAAAACCGATAGATACTATCCAGGACCCAGACGGTCTCCAGCACGACGGCGAGGCTAACAAAACCTTGCTCTGATGCGCTGAGGCGTTGCTCAATGATCCGGTTGGCGATCCGGGTTTGAGCAGGGTCATCCTGCGTGATGAGCCTCACCACGATATTGGTGTCGAGGCCGATCACTTGTTGCTTCGCAGATACCGTTTTACCGCCGACTTCTTGATGGCGCTGCTCATCTCTTCCGTGGAGACGGGTGTCTTCCGCTTCGATTTTCCCTTCAGGACGCCCCGCACCGACGCGGCCGGTCTCACGGGCAGGATGTAGGTCCGGCCATCGGGAAGGTTGAAATACTTCACCGTGTCCCCCGGCGCGATGCCGAGATGCTCCCGTACTTCCTTGGGAATGGTCGCCTGACTTTTTGACGTAAGCGTGGACTGCATGCCCAGCTCCATTACTTTCCGGAAAAAGTAATACCAGCTGGCGCAAATGTCAATCCGCGAGACGGGAGCCTGGCCCCCGAACTCCACCACCGCGCTCTGCGGCGCGCGGTTGGCGTGGAAATCGTTCGGGAACTCGGTCGGGACGCCGACGGGCGCCTAATGGTACAGGTAACCGCAACTCTCGGTTTTACTGAGACCGCCTCCGCCGCCGAGAATCATCAAGCAGAGCGTAGTGAAGGGTATATGCTCGCATTGCCCACGGAGGAGTTCGCCTTGCCACGCAACGCCGCGCCTCGCTCACATTCATCGGGCAGCCCCAGGGATGAAATCCAGTTTGCAGTCGCCTTCAAGATCATCCTTGCGGCGCGTCTCTGGCGCGCGCGTTTTACCGAGCGCATGAAGAAGCTCGATCAGACGGACGCACGCTGGACCGCTCTTTACATGATTGCCGACGCTTCGAAGGGCCTTACTCAGACCAATCTTGCAGAGCGCCTTGGCGTGCGAGGTCCCACATTGGTGCGGCTGCTCGATGCACTCGAGCATCAGCACCTCATCGCGCGGGAAAGCGCGAGCCATGATCGGCGCGCAAAGATCATTTCCATTTCGGCAAAGGGCCGCGAGGTTCTCGCGCAAGTCGACGGGATTGCAGCGACCCTCAGGGACGAGCTGTTCACTGGCGTAAGCGATGCCGATCTGCAAACAACGGATCGGGTGCTACAGCATCTTTCCCACCGGCTGGAGCCGGCTTCGAGCGAATAGCCCGATCCTAGGCGCCCGGCGCGCCGGTGTCTCCGAACTCGAGCGGCGCTTCCCGGCGTTCTGGCCCCTCATGCGGGCTGTTCTTGCGCCGGCGGCGATCGGGACCGGAATACATATTCGTGCGCACGAAGGGGCGCGGCGAATTGGCCGCCGCAGCGATTTTCCGATAGAGTTCGGTCGCGGTCACCGGCTTGGCGCAGAATTCGGTAATGCCGGCATCGCGCGCTATTTCGACTTTCGAACGTTCTGCATACGCGGACAGCATGATGATCGGCGTAAGACGGTTCGGTGCGCCTTCTTCCGCGCGGATCGTTTTGGTCAGCTCGCAGCCGTCGATCGGCTCCATCGCAAAGTCAGTAATGATCAAGTCGAATTTTGTGGTGCGAACGATGTTGAGCGCCTCGAGGGGATTGATTGCATCGAGGATATCCTTGACGCCGAAACCGCGCAGGATCGCCTTTATGATGTTGATCATGTGATGGTTGTCGTCGACGACAAAGACCTTGAGTCTTTCCAACGAGACAGTCATGGCGCTTCCCTGAAGTACCGTCGGCGCTGTCCGGTCCCGCGCGCAGGAACACTGTCGCGGCAGGGTCAAGAAAATTCAAATGATAGGGTGCTATGCTAATTGCCGAAATTGGCGTCGGCACAGGGTGGCACGGGCCCAACGACACTGGGCCCACGACATAGGGCCCACACATAGGGCCCACGACACCAGGGGGCCCACGACACCAGGGAAAGCCAGCCGGGATGACCGCGCTGGAATCTCCCTGGGCCATGAGGTTGCCTAGAACCCCCTGAAGTCCACCACTTCGCTCTGCGGCGCGCGATCGGCGTAGAGTTCGTTCGCCGGCTCGTTCGGATCCGGATAACCCAGAGCAATCCCCGCATAGACCATGTGGTGCTCGTCCAGCCCGAAATGATCATGCAGCTCGTTGCGCACACGCGCCCAGCATTCCTGCATGCACGTCGCCCAGCCCCGCTCCTCGGCCAGCAGCGCAATGGTCTGCATGTACATGCCCATGTGCGCCCACTGCCCATGGCCCATGCGCCTGTCGATGATGAGGAACAGCCCCACCGGCGCGCCGAAAAAACGATAATTGTTGGCGAACCACCGGATGCGCCCCACGCGATCCTCCTTCGGGATGCCGACCTTGGCGTACATCATCTCGCCGACGCGCTTGCGCCGCTCGTTGTAGACGGGATCGACCACGTTGAGATCGGGATAGACCGGCCTGTCCCCCGGCACGGCGCCCATCGGATCGGCCGCGAGCACGCGTTGCGCGATCCCGATGATCTCGTCCTTCGCCGCGCCCGTCACCGCCACCAGCTTCCACGGCTGCAGGTTCCCGCCCGACGGCGCCCGCTGCGCCGTCTCCAGCAGCCCGGCCAGCTCCGCCTTGGCAATCGGCTTGTCGAGATACCCTCGCGTCGAGATTCGCTGACGCACGGCCTCAGTGACGTTCATGTGGTCATCCCTTTGCCCCGACCATAGCCGCGATCACGCCGGCTGGAAGCGGGCAGGGCCGTACATCCCCGTGAACTGCGACGTTCGCCTAGAAATGCGACCGGAGTTCCGCAACGACGGCGGAGCCTGCGGCCGCTTCGTCGGTATCGGTGTAGGTCAGGCCGAGATCGACCGGGCCCAGCGTGTGGAATGCGCCGAGGCTCCAGTCGGTCTTGCCCTCAGGCGCCCAGGCGCCTTCCTCGCGTCCGATTACGCTGCTGAACCAGATCGGAAAGGAGTCGCTCGCCCAGTCCGCGCCCACCCAGACATAGGTTCCATCCACATCGCCAAGCGATGACTGGCTAGGCGTGTATTCGTAGCCCAGCGTGACCGACCACTCGCCGAATGACCGCGCGGCGCTGACAGGCAGCACGACATAGTTCACGTCGCTCGCGCCCGGATAAAGATAGACCATGGCGCCGGCATCCAGGTCGAAACCCGCGACCGAGGCAGCCCAGCCTGCTGAAATATCCAGCTCCACCTTGGCCCCGTCGCCGTCCGCGTCGATTCCGTATTCCTCGATCGTCGAGGCGAAGGCGCCGGCATAGAAGCCGGACACGTGGGCTACATTCGCTTCGAGCTGCAGGGCTGGCCGCTCGCCGGAAAGCGACCATCCGCGATAGCGGTAGTCGGACACCACGGTGGCCAAACCATCAAATGTGAAGTCAGCTTCCTGTACGTCATCCGCTGACTGCGCCACCGCGCCACAGGCGCTCGCGAGACTGACAAGAGTGCAGGCTAGGGCACGATACATACGCACACTCCCAGGATTCCGCGCTTCTACCGGGCAGGCCTTAAGGATGAGCGAAGTCGTCGATCTGATTCATGCTGGTGGACGACTTTCAGCGGGCATTAGCCTTTTTTTGCGATGACGGCGTATGACCGCCGCTGCCTGGAACACAGCCGAACTCAAACGCGTCGCGATCGCTATCTTCATCGTCGTGGTCGCTGTCGTTGCGGCTGTGCTTGGCCTCGTCGCTTACAGCGCCAGTTCGGTCGACGACCTGAGCGAGCGGTCCGAAGTACGTCTCGTCACCGAAGCCTCGAAGCGCGCCCTGTCGAAGGTTGGGGAAGATGTCGCGTCCGCCGCGATCTGGAGCGACGCGTATTTCGCGCTCTCCCGCAAAGACATGGAGTGGATGCAGATCAATTTCGGCGACTACTACGCCGACTTCATGGGCCACGATGTCACTGTGGCTTTCGACAGCGGCGGCGTAGCCGTTTACGCCTCGCGCGACAGCGAGCCGGTGTCCGTGTCGGACGAGGCTGCGCTGCTGCAGGCTGTTGCCCCGATGGTGGCCTCCATTCGCAAGGAAAGCCCGTCGCGCCGGCTGGATGCTGCAGGCAAGCGCACCTTCAGCTTCGACGCCGCGGTGGCGCTGCAGTCCATCGTCGAGATTGACGAAGAACTCTATCTCGTCGCCGCTTCAACCGTCGTGCCGGAACGCATCGAAGACGCGACACTGCCGGAGGCCGACGGCGTCGTCGTCTCCGCCCGGAAACTGTCTCACTTTGTGAGCGGCGTCACCACCGACCTGGGCCTGGATGCGCCCGCGCTCGCCGCGCCCGGCCAGGCCGCCCGTCCGCACGTACCGCTCACCGGCTTCAGCGGTGAGGACCTTGGTGGTTTGACGTGGAAGCCGCAAAACCCGGGCGCTGGCGTGCTTCGGCAGGCCGGCCCACTGATCATCGCCATCGTTTCCATCCTGGCGCTTGCCTCCGTCCTGCTTCTCCTGCGCGTGCTGCGCATCCTTCGCACGCTGGCGCGCCAGCGAAGGGATCTCGACGCCTCACTCATCGCACTCGAGGCGTCGCGCGACGCTGCGCAACAGGCCAGCGTCGCAAAGTCCCAGTTCCTCGCCTCCATGAGCCACGAGATCAGGACCCCGCTGAACGGCATCCTCGGCATGGCCCAGTCGCTCAGGGAGTCGGATCAGCTCGCAGAGCCTGACTCACAGAAGGTCAGCATCATCCTGTCCTCGGGCGAAAACCTGCTGGCGCTGCTCAACGACGTGCTCGACCTTTCGAAGATCGAGGCCGACAAGCTGGAAATCTCTCCGGTGGATACCGACATCGCCGGACTCGTCGATCGCGTGGCAAACCTGTTCCGGCCGCTGGCGAACGAAAAGTCCCTCAAGCTCACCGTTTCGCATGCGGGCGAGCTGAAGCAATCGCTCAAGGTCGACGCTGTCCGGCTGCAACAGTGCATCTCCAACCTCGTCTCCAACGCGATCAAGTTCACGCCGGCAGGCGAGGTATGCATCGGCGTCAGCGTGCATCCGGTTGCCGGGGATCGCTATCGCGTCGCCGTAGCGGTGCGGGACAGCGGCATCGGCATGAGTCCCGAAACGATGTCCAAGCTGTTCGGCAACTTCACTCAGGCCGACGCGTCCACCACGCGCACTTTCGGCGGCAGCGGGCTCGGCCTCGCCATCTCGCGGCGGCTCGCACGGCTGATGGGCGGCGATGTGACCGTCACGAGCGAACCCGGAAGCGGCTCGACATTCACAGTGCATGTGGAAGCCGAAGCCGGCGCCGAAGAGGCGGCCCCCCAAAACTCGCGGACGGCGGAAATTATCCCCATGCGGCGCACCAGCGCCCGCGTGCTGATCGTCGACGACAACGCGGTGAACCGCCAGGTCGTGAAGTTCTTCCTCGCTGCTCTGGGGCTGGACCTGCGCGAGGCGCAGGACGGCAAGGAAGCTCTCGACTTGCTCGCCGCCGAGGCGTTCGATCTCGTTCTGCTCGATATCCATATGCCGGTGATGGACGGCCGTGAGTGCATCTCGCGTATCCGCGCAAGCGACACGCACTGGCGCGATATTCCCGTCATTGCGCTGACGGCCGAGGCGATGTCCGGCGACAGGGAGCGGCTCCTCGCGCTGGGCATGACCGACTATTCCGCCAAGCCGATCAATCGCGCCGAACTGCTGGACAAGGTAAGCCGGCTTCTCGATGGGTCCGCCCCGGCGGCGCCCGCCAAGCGCGCCGCGCCCGTGAACGGCGAAGACCCGGACCTCACTTCAGTCCTCTCCGACATCGACGCGATGACCGCCTGACGGTCCGGGTCGCCGAACCCACTGGCCGCAATTTAATGAAGCACAAGCACGCTTACTCAGAATGAGTTGGGGTGCGACGTTTGCACGCGAGGACGGGGGATACGGCTTACGCTTTGTTGTCAGATGCAGGCGTAGCTGAGTCGAACGGGTGGGGACTCGGCGGGGAAAGCGATCCATGTCCTCCATTGACCCTGCGGCAGCGCCTCGCTGGGCCGACATGGCCGAAGAACTGGCCGGCGTCGGCTATTGGTGGATGGATGCCGCCACCAAGGTCATCCGCTGGTCGCCGAACATGTATCGCATTTTCGGGCTTGAGCCGGGCGTCGTCCCGTCGCTCGATTATGCGATGCAGCTCGTCCATCCGGACGACCGCGCCGCCGCCGACGCCAACCTGGAAAGAAACCTGACGGGCGGTTCGGCTCGCTCTGCTACGCGGATCGTCCAGCCTTCGGGAGAGATCCGATACGCCGAGGGCCGCAGTGCCTGCCAATTCGCCCCCGATGGCAAGGTGATCGCGGTCTACGGCACGATGCACGACGTCACCGATCGCGTCGCGGCCGAGAAGGCGCTCGCCGAAAGCGAGCGGCGCTACCGCCTGCTGGTCGAAAACGCCACCGACGTAACGTTTTGCTTCCAACCGGATAGAACCATCACCTTCGTCACGCCAAGCGTGCACCGGCTCCTCGGCTACCAGCCGGCCGAACTAATGGGTCGCACGCCGTTCGATATCATGCACACGGACGACCGCGACCGGGTGCGCCAGTTGTTTTCCGAGTATGTCGAGGAGGGCCCCGGCGCCGAGCCGATAAGGATCGAGTTTCGCGCGACAACCAAGGATGGCCGCGAGCTGTGGCTCGAGGCGCACCCCCGGACATTGTTCGATGCTTCCGGCGTCCTGATCGAAGTCCAGGACGTGATCCGCGACATCACCGCCCGAAAGCAGTTGGAGCGCGATCTTCTGGCGGCGAAAGAGGCTGCGGAGGCGGCCGCTGCGGTCAAGGCGGAATTCCTCTCCAACATAAGCCATGAACTGCGAACGCCCCTGACGGCGATCCTCGGCTATTCCGGCCTTCTTGCCGAAACGGCGGACTTGGCGGCTCCCGCCCGGCGACACATCGAACGCATCGAAGGCGCCAGCCGCACAATGCTGTCGCTCGTCAACGGCCTACTGGACTTCTCGCGTCTGGAAGCCGGCCAGCTCACGATCTCGGCGCAGGCCTGTTCTCCCGCCAGGATAGCGCGCGAATGTCTGGACCTCCTCGAGCTTGCCGCCGAGGCCAAGGGAGTTCGGCTCGAATACTTCGAGGCCGATGGCGTGCCGCCATTCCTGCTCATCGATCCGGATGCCTATCGTCAGGTGCTGGCCAACCTGATCGGCAATGCGGTGAAGTTCACCGACTCGGGCCTTGTCCGGCTCGCCGTCGAATTCAACGCGAATTCGAACCAGCTTTTCGTCAGCGTCGAGGACACCGGCTGTGGGATTCCGCCAGCCGAGACAGGAAAGCTTTTCCGCAGGTTTTCGCAGGTCGACGCTACGTCGACGCGCAAACATGGCGGTGCCGGGCTGGGGCTGGCGATCTGCAAGGGACTCGTTGATGCAATCGGCGGCGACATCTCGATCCTGAGCGAGCCCGGAGTCGGGTCGGTGTTTTCCTTCCGTATTCCCGCCACGCCGGCAGACGGGATCGTGACCGTGGATAACGCGTACGAACGGCCGGAAGCGGGCGCCAGAATTCTCATTGCCGACGACAGCGCCTCGATCCGGGAGCTTGCGCGTGCGGTGCTTGAGAGCTGCGGCGCGGAGGTGACTGAGGCAGCTGACGGCGCCGCGGCAATCGAGGCGGCAACCAGCCTGCCATTCGATCTCATCCTTCTCGATCTGCGCATGCCGCGCATGGCTGGCCAGGACGTTGCGGCGGCGCTGCGCGCGCGGCGCGGTCCGAACGCGAACGTGCCGATCATCGCCTTCACCGCGTCGGAGAAAGCCCTCGACGAAGTGTTCTGCCGGCAGTCCGGCTTCGATGCAGTTCTCACCAAGCCCATTGTGGTTCGCGACCTGTTATCCCTCGTAGCTCGGTACACAGGCGCCTCAGCGCAAGGACAGGCAGCATGATCGCCGCGCCAGCCCAGACGAGCGACCGGTCCCGGCAACGTATTCTGGTGGTCGATGACGACCCGGCGGTGCTCGACCTCGTCATCACACGGCTTGAAATCGCCGGATACGAAACTCGCCGGGCCCGCGATGGCGCCGCCGCGGTAGACCGGCTGGCGGAGGTTCGCCCCGCTGCGATGATACTCGACCTCAACATGCCGAAGCTGGACGGCTTTGGCGTTCTCGACCTCATGTCGCAGCGAACCGATCTTGCCGGCATTCCCGTGCTTATCCTTTCTGCGCGAAGCGCCCCCAACGACGTCAAGCTAGCTATCGCCATGGGAGCTTCCGATTATCTCTCCAAGCCGTTCGAGACATCGCGCCTGCTTTCGCGCGTCGCGAGGCTGGTGCAATTCCGGAAGCCTTCGGCGCCTCCCGCGCCGTCAACTCCGCCAGACGACGATACATTTCTGATTTGATCGACGTCTTCTTCGAGGTTTGACGAGTGACTGCCTGGCGAATTTCCGCCGTTCAGGTCGCTTGGCTCGCACGTCCGATTTTGCGTGGTGGGCTCAACCGGTGAGCGCAACACACTGGCTAAATCTCTCTGCCGGGGACTCGAAGTCCAGCGTTTTCCTGGGCCGCCCGTTGAGCTGACGCGCCACCTTGTTGAGGTGCGCCTGCGAGAACGGCGACAGATCCGTTCCTTTTGGAAAGTACTGCCTGAGCAGGCGGTTGGTGTTTTCGTTGGATCCTCGCTGCCAGGGGCTGTGCGGATCACAGAAGTAGACGTCGATGCTGGTTTCGATGGTGAAGCGCTTGTGATCGGCGAGTTCTTTGCCACGGTCCCAGGTCAGCGATTTATGGAGCTCGTCCGGCAGTTTCCGCACCTGCTTGATCAAGGTGTTGACGACAGTCTGCGTATCCCGGCGCGGGATCCTGGCGAGCATCACATAACGCGAATGTCGCTCAACCAACGTGACGATGTTGCTGTTGTTCGGTCCGCAAAGCAGGTCGCCCTCCCAGTGACCAGGGACGGCCCGATCCTCGACCGACGCCGGTCGTTCGCTGATCGACACTGCATCCACGATCTGGCCCTGCTTGCCTCTCTTTTGCGTTGCGTGTCGCGACCGGCGGAAGGCCCGTTGTGATCGCAGATGAGCCATCAGCTCCTGCTTCAGCACGCCCCGCGTCTGCACATAGAGGCTGCGATAGATGGTTTCGTGCGACACGCGCCGCGCCTCATCCTCTGGGTAGGTCCGCTTCAGCCATCCCGCGATCTGCTCGGGCGACCAGTTCCCTTTTAGCTTCGCAGCAACAGCTTGCCGCAACTGGCCATGCATCGCCAACTTGCAGTGCTTTGGGCGGAGAGCCCGCCTCCACGCCAGCTTGTCGGCTGCTTCCGCCCGGTAGCGACGCGATCCGCCATTGCGGCCGATCTCGCGACTGACCGTCGAGGCTGAACGACCCAGCACCCTCGCTATCGCGCGGACAGACCGGCCTTCAACGATGCCTCTCGAGATCTCTTCGCGTTCGGCCATGGTCAAAGCCCGCACCGAGCGTCGCCGGGCTGGTGGTTTGATGCCGCCGCTCGGCCTTATGTGCGCGAAAATGCTGGTATGGCCTCTGCCCAGCGCCTGGCCGATCGCATGCAGCCCTTCGCCCTTCTTCCAGCGCTCCCACAGCTCGGCGCTCTCGGCTGCCGTAACCCTGGTCCTGCAATACTTTCGCCTCATCGCCATCGCTCCACGTCCTCATATCAAGGTACGTGTTGCGCTGACCGGTTGAGATCACCCGTCCAAAGCAGACATTCGGCATGCACCCTGCGAGCGGCAGGAGATCGCCGGAAGTAGTCATTCGACCATCAAAGGCCGAGTCGGCAACGAGCCGCTGAGTGCTGTGTTTGACCGCAGCGGTCTGCGGCGGACCCGACGCTTAAAGGGTTCGCCTGGTCCAGAACGCACTGATTAGCGTAACGGTCTGTAATTCACGGCAACACGCCATGCGCGGAGGTGGGTGCTTCAGAGCTGAAGCTGCAACTTCTCGATGTCCTGAGCGTCCCCTATCAGGCTTATCTCCACAATCCGGTCAACTTCGACAATGATGTCGATCACCATTCGCGTCGTTCCGCCAGGCGCGATCACCAGCCCTGGATCGCCTTCAACCAAGGCGAGCTGCGCCATCCTGAGCCGGCCCTGAAACCGTTTGGCCACCTCGGATTGGCCATGGATTTTGGGCGCGAGTTCCGGGGTGTCCGCCAATCGGGCAACGCTCGCCGCAACTGCGGATGCATCGGCGCGCAATACGACTGCCGGATCGAGGACAGCAAGAAGGGCAGAGAAGTCGCCTCCGCGCGAAGCAGCCAAGAATGCTGTGACGACGTTGCGCTGACGCTCGCGATCAGCCTCGGCATTTGTTGGCGCGCCCTGAACCCGCCGCCGTGCCCGGCTCGCCAGCTGCCGGGCGGCTGCCGGAGAGCGGCTCACGATCGGCGCGATGTCCTCGAACGGCAGGTTGAATATGTCGTGCAGCACGAACGCGACGCGCTCGGCCGGCGACAATGTCTCCAGCACCACCAGCATCGCGAGGCCAACCGAGTCTGCGATCTCCAGATCGTGCGAGACGTGGACGTCGCCAGCCATCGACTCGGCAGCTGCAATTGGCTCCTCTCGACGGGCTTTGCGGCTGCGAAGAATGTCCAGGCAGACACGCGCGACGACCGTCGTCATCCAGGCGCGAAGGTTTTGGACTTCGGACGTGTCGGCCAGTGCAAGGCGGAGCCAGACCTCCTGAACGGCGTCCTCGGCTTCGCTTTGCGAGCCGAGCATCCGATAAGCCACGGCCCGCAAATGTCCGCGGTCGGCGGCGAAGCGCTCGGCCAGGAAATTTCCTCCGCCCATCGGTCACATTCCTTCGGTTTGATCCGTCTTATGTATGACGAACGAGATCCAGCCGATGTGACGGCGCTCAGCCCCCCAAGCCGGCCCGAGCCTGCAACATCGACCAAGACGCTCGCGCTTCCAGCAATACAGACCGGACCACGGTCAAGATGGACACTAAACCAGACATGATGCGCATTTCCTCCCTCTTTCTCCTTCCAGCAGCTGCCCTAGCGTTCTCCTCCCCGGCGTTCGCCACGATGTCGATCCAGAAGGGCGTGCTTCTCTGCAAGACTGCTGTCGCCACCCAGATTCCGGGCGCGACCAACATCCGCGTTGACGCGCGAGGTGTAAGAGCAACCACCAGCGCCTTCTTCTATTCGGTGCGCGCGAGGCTTTCTGACGGGGGCGACAGCAAATTTCTTTGCAAAGTGCAGCGCGACACCGGAGTGGCCTCCCTGACAGCTCTGTCCGGAAAGGACCAGCCGTGACTAAGACAGCATCCGCGGCGAATGTTCGCTATATGGTCGATAACGTCGGAGCCGCCATCGGCTTCTACACAGCATTCCTGGACTTCGATCTTCTGACGAGCTTCCCGACGTTTGGGGACGTGACCCGCGGCAACCTTCGCTTGCTCCTTGGCGGGCCGGTAAGCACAGCAGCGCAGCCAATGCCCGACGGTGCCCAGCCAAAGCCCGGCGGCCGGAACCGCATCCACCTGGTCGTCGATGACATCGAAGCGAAGGCCGATCGACTGCGCGCCCTGGGTGCAAATTTTCGTAACGAGATCATCGAAGGTCCCGGAGGGAGGCAAATCCTGCTTCCCGATCCGTCGGACAGCGTCGCCTAAACCAGACTTGTCGATGATCACATTCCTCCGAGCTCGTTCGTCTTAGTCAGAGAAAGCAGGACGGGGAGTCTGCCTAACCACAGAGGCACGGCTTATCGCCGAGCCATGAATGCGAGGTATGCAACATGAGAGACGACATTCCGAATGGATGGGACAGGCGGAGGTTTGTCAGGGGAGTTGGCATTGCGGTTTTGGCGGTGCAATGCATTCCCTCGTTTGCGCAGACCGGGGGATCGTCGAGCGAAAAAAGTAAAGCTGACCGAGACCTACTGATCCATTCGAGCCCCGGTTTCGCCAGCCACACGCACGATCTATTGATTCCCTACACAGCTCTCAATGCACCACCGCTCGAAGGCATAAGGCTTGAGTCCACCTCAGGCTTGTTTCACACCCACTCTATAGTGCTGACCAGAGAGCAGCTTGTCGACGTGCGCCGCGGAGGAACTGTCACGGTCGTTGCAAGCAGCCACACTTTCTTGATCGCACTTCATGCGAGCTTGGGCTGATTCTTCGCCAACCCGTCAGTTGTCGGGCAATTGGCTGCTGACTTGTGCGAGCCGGTTATCCGATGAGCGGTACTGGGTCTCGCCGACGCCGTGATCGCAAAGGTCGGCCCCCCGTTGTTCAGCTGGTCGCAACGGGGTCGCTGGCCGTCATTGCCCTCATCGCCACAGCGTCGTTCGACGCGCACCGTTAGTCATGAGCCCACTGGCGGGAATGGGCCAGGTCGCGTCTTAGCCGTCAAACACGACCAACGGCAGGGCCGCTCCAAATCAGCCGCTCGCCAGCGCCAAGAGATCTGACCGCATCTCGCCGAAGCACGACATTCCCGCAGCAAGAGTCACGCTGCGTTCGAGTTGGTGTCGCCAGCGTCGCCTCCCGGCGCCCCCTACGGTTTTTCTCGTTCCGCCAGAATCGCCTCGACGGCAGCCAGCGTGGTTTCACTGGAATGGAAACGGGCTTCAATGTTCTTTCGGATGACGAGGAGTTCGTCCCTTGTCTTCGAATTGAGGTGCCCAAGGCGTTTGCCGAACGCCGGCGCGTCCTCAGTATCTGCAAAACTCAGCCGCTTTTCGATTTCAGCCAGGCCTTCCCGAGCCAATTTGAGTTCCTTCTGGCGCAGCTCAACATAAGTCGTGAGTGTCTCGGTGCTGCGCTGACGGAGCCGGTCGAGTGCGGCCTCGCGGTCCTCATCAAGAAGCTTGGCTAGCTCCCCATCGTCAACGATGTCGGTGCACAGCGAGACGCACTCATTGCAAATGAATGCTGTTGGTCCCGCGATCAGCTTCCGAACCTGTTGCTTGGTCTTACCGCAGAACGAGCAACGGAGCGTGCTCTCTCCTGTTTTCTCGACCATGGCCGACACACTTGCGGCGGATGGCGATGGCTTGTTCGCCTCGATTTTCGCCGAGAGAATATTCCACGTTTCGACACCAAAGGACTTGGCGATCAATTCCAAGCACTCGCTGTGATTGAGGGTGATGGCCTTGGCGGCCAGGGCCTCGCGCAACGTGTGCGCCATGGCCTTCGCATCGCAATAATCGCGCATGATGTAACCTCTGCATCAGCGGATCAGGAGTGCGGTGCTTGCATTGCCGACCCGTCCGCCGAAAGCAAAGGAACGAGTAAATTCGATACGTTCGCCATCCCGAAGGGCGCAAGCTGCAGGCCGTATCCGCCTGAGAACAAGGTGTCGCGTGTCGTGATGGTTGTCAATCGGAGTGGCGGGTATCGAGCCGCCGATGCGCGTCTGCTCCAGATCGTTCTTCGAAGCAGGACTGTCGAAAGCGATTGTCGCCTTTGGGCCAGGTCGCGACGTAGAGGAGGCACGTTGCGAACGTCCGGATCAATCAAAAGGCGACAATCCCCTTACCGCTCGGCTTCGGCCGAATCTCGCCAACGATGGTCGCTGCGCGAAGCGGTGGAAAATGATGAGCGCGGGCAGCGGCTTTCAACTGTCGACAACATTCACAAGATTGCCGGCTGGATCGCGAAAGAAGAAGCGGCGAAGCCCCCAGACTTCTTTGATGGGTCCGTAAACCACCTCTGCTCCTGCAGCCCGAACGGCCGCCTCGGTGGTATCCAAATCCTCTACGCCGATAGAAATCACGGGCAGTTCTGTGCCAGAGCCGCCTTCAGACGCCGTGTGCAGCTCGATCTTCTGGGTCGAGTCTTTGCTCAGAAACGCGATCCATCCCATGTCGAAGGGTAGGTCGAGTTGGAAAACCTCTTTGTAGAATTTCGCCAGCGCGATCGGGTCCGCGGCCTTAAGATTGGCAACGATCCTGGTGACGCCCATCGTGAACGGCTCCCGACATACCAAGGGGCATAGTCAGCGGAACGATAAATGTCCGCAATGGCCAGAAGCGGTCGTCCGTCGCATTTGGCTCGTAGGTCCAACCAAAGCAGACATGGGTTGAGGTTCTGGCGAACCGAACGCACGCCTCTCCGGGTTGAGGGCAGGATAGTGGATTTTGAGTCAGGACAATCGAGGCGCTATTGCGCCTGTTCTTTCGTCACTGCCGCTTTGTTCACCACAACCGGGACCTTTGGCAGCTTGCCGGGGAATGGTCCGCCTTCCGGCGCGCGCTCAACCGCTCCGATGGCCTCCGCAACCTCCATACCGGCGGTGACATGGCCGAACGCCGCATAGCCGGTGGTGTTCGGTGGCGCGCCCGGCGTAGCGTTGAGACCGGAGTTCTCGGCCAGATCGATGTAGAATGTGGATTGTCCGCTGTTCGGATCGTCGGCGTGCGCCAGACCCACTGCACCGCGTGCGTGTCTGTTGGTTTCCGTTTCAAGCGGCACGGGCGGCAGTTTCGGCGCGCGATATCCGTGCTTCGCATCGAGGTCGCCGAGTTGGACGAGGTAACCCGGCTCGATGCGATAGAAAGCGGCGCCGTTGTAGTGCCCGCTTTTTACCAGGCCGAGGAACTGCGCCGACGTCTTCGGCGCGCCGACCGTGTCGAGCGTGATGAAGATGTCGCCCATGGTGGTCTGCAAAGTGACCTCGGGCCCTGTCCATTGCGGCGTCACAGGCTGGGGCGCGGCGGGCGGCGTTTGCTGCGCCGTCGCGACGGCGGATGCCGCGATGAACGCGGTCGCAAGGACGAGGATTCTTTTCACAGGCTCACCACAGCTGTTTCTGGTTGTGGGCGAGCGTAGCATTGCTACCGGTCCGGCCAAGGCTGCGGAGTAGACGGGCAAGGTCCGTTTGGATGCAATTGCCGATACCGCAATCTGGGCGAGATCATGACTCCCAACATGACCATTTTGTCTGTTGACGTTTGGGCGACTGCTGAGAGCCTGCCCCTCAATCAGACAGTAGAGGGTGCAAGCAATGGAACCCATCATTCTTGCAGGCGCGGCAAGCGTGGTCATGGCGGCGGTGGTGCTGTTCGGGATCACGCGCGTCTTCCGGCAGCGCAAGATCACCATGGTCGACTACCCGGAACTTCCGCCTCCGGATGACAAGAAGGGCTCCGGCCCCACCATGCAGGCCTAGGGCAGGGCGGACCCCCAAGCGCGGATCCCAGGGCGGGCGTTTCCGCCCGAGAGTTCCGGAACCGCCCGAGTGTTTCGGACGGCAAGGGAACTCCGGAACATTGCCGCCGGGCGCGGGTTCAATCTGGACCTGATCCTGGAGGCTGTGATGAGGGCTTTCTTTGCCATGCTCGCGGCGGCCTGGGCGCTCTGCGGCCTGGCTGCCTGTGAAAGCACCCAGCAATATGACGGCGTTTCCCGCTTCGCCGACCAGGGCGGAGTGATCGAGCCCTATTACGGCCCCGGCAGCGCGCCGCGCGAAAAGTCGGACGGCAGCTCATTTCCAACCTGAGCCGGCCAACCTGCAGCAAGACTCACCAGCAGTCCTCACAGGCGCTTTGAGGCTTTCTGAGCGATTTGTTGTGCCGCGTTCAGACTGCGAGTCGCACACTTGTTTCCATGAAAAAATTTGCGCTCGCGGCCGGGCTGCCGGTCGCACTTCTCGCGCTGTCTGCGTGCTCCACGTATGACAGCTACGGCTATGGCTACGGTGGCGGCTACGGTGGCTATGACGGCTCCGGGTACAATGGCGGCTACGACGACGGCTATTATGGCGGCTCGTACGGCGGCTCGGCGTATTACGACGCGTATTACGACGATTTCTACGGTCCCGTGCATGGCGGCTACTGGAACACCGACGGCTTCTTTTATTACCAGATCCGCCTCGGCTCGCCGTATATCCGCGACATAGGCGGCCACTTCCGCCGCGACCACTGGGGCAGCGCCCGCCACCACCGCTTCCAGGATTATCGCCGGGACAACGACCGCGTCCGCGACAACCGCGTCCGCGACACCTACCCACCCCTCTTCAGCGGCCAGGACCGGAATCGCGACTGGGATCGGGACAACAACGACCGCAACCGCAACAACGACAACCGCAACGGCCGCGACAACAACCCCAGCTTCCGGGGAAACAACAACGCAACCCCCAACCCGCCCCCCCGCGTGGACGGGAACAATAACCGTGATCGCAACCGCGGTGACGACAACAACCGCCGCCGCGATGGCGACAACAATCGGGGCGACAACAATCGCGGCGCCGACAACGGTCGGGGCAACGCCAATCCCACCCTACCGCAAACCCCGCCTCCCTTCTTCAACGGCAACCCCGGCAACCGGCGCGGCGACGAACTCGACGGCGGGCGCCGCCGTGACGACGGGAATCGCGGCGATGGAAACAGGGGCGTCGACAACCGCCGCGGCGACGGCAATCGCGGCGCCGACAACGGCCGAAACGCCAACGCCAACCCCACCCCGCCGCAAACCCCGCCTCAGCTCTTCAGGGGCAACGGCAATCGCGGTGACGGCAATCGCGGCGACGAAAACCGCGGTGATAGAAACCGTGATCGCGGCAATGGCGGTCCTCCCGCCAATGCGAGCAACAACACGCCGCCGCCTCCGGCCGCGAACAACGACAACGCCCAGCGCGGCGATGACAAGCGTGACGACGAAAAGCGCAGCGGCAACCGCTACAACCCTCAATCCAAGGACCGCGGCGACCGTAACAACGGCGATGACAACGATCGCGGACGTGGGCGCGGCAAGGGCCGCGACTAGTCGCAGACCAAGCCTCGCACTACCTGAGCCCCCTCGGCGAAAGCGGAGGGGGTTTTCGCGTCAGCAGTGGATGGCAGGAAGTCGCTAGACCGAGAAGCTGGTCCCGCAGCCGCAGCCCGAAGTCGCGTTCGGGTTGTTGACCTTGAACGACGCGCCGATGATCTCTTCCACGAAGTCGATCTCCGACCCGGCGAGGAAAGGCAGGCTGGCCTCGTCGATGGCGGCCCTGGCGCCGTCCCGTTCGACCACCAGGTCGTCGGCGTTGGTCGTCTCGGCGAACCCGAACCGATAGGAAAAGCCTGAACAGCCGCCGCCGATCACCTCGACGCGCAACATCGTCCCGGTGGGCTGTCCCACCGTGATCTTGTTGATCCGCCGCGCCGCCGAGGCGCTGAGCGTCACATCCTGATTGGTTGTGGCTGTATCGGCCATGTGGACCTTAATTCGTCATTCGCACCGATTCAGATATGAACCCTGAAGGGTAAAGGGAAGGCCAAAAGGAAAACAGGCCCATGGCCAAGCCGTTCACAGCGCCTCCAAGGGCCCTCTTCGCGACCGACCCAGGCAAATCCCGGGGCCGCCTGCATCGCGAATCCCCCAGCGCCACCCGCACCGAATTCCAGCGCGACCGCGACCGCATCATCCACGCCGACGCCTTCCGCCGCCTCAAGCAAAAAACCCAGGTCTTCGTCGCCCATGAAGGCGACCACTACCGCACCCGCCTCACACACTCCCTCGAAGTCTCGCAGATCGCCCGCACCGCCGCCCGCGTGCTTGGCCTCGATGAGGACCTCGCCGAGACGCTGTCGCTCGCCCACGACATCGGCCATCCGCCCTTCGGCCATGCCGGCGAGACCGCGCTCAACATGTGCATGCGTCTCTATGACGGCTTCGACCACAACGCGCAGGCGCTGCGCGTCCTCACCAAGCTCGAACACCGCTATCCGAAATTCGATGGGCTGAATCTCACCTGGGAAACGCTCGAAGGCGTCATCAAGCACAACGGGCCTCTCGTCGATGCACGTCGAACGATCGACAAGCTCCCCGCCGCCTTCCGCGACTACGAAGCGCTGCAGTCACTCGAACTCGACACCTTCGCCGGACCGGAAGCGCAAGTCGCGGCGCTGGCCGACGACATCGCCTACAACAACCACGACATCCAGGACGGCCTGCGCGCCGGCCTGTTCGAGATCGACGAGCTGATGGAGATCCCACTGGCGGGCGACGTCTTCCGCGAAGTGATGGCTGAGTTTCCCAAGCTTGAGCGCGACCGTCTCATCTCGGAATCCGTTCGCCGCCTCATCGGCCTCTGGATTCGCGATCTCATCGCCGAGTTCCAGCGCCGCGCCGCCAAGGACCAGCCGCAGAGCGCCGAGGAGGTAAGGGCGCTCAAGCATCCGCTCGGCGCCTTCTCCGAGGAAAACGCCGAACGCCAGAAGCCGCTCAAGACCTTCCTGTTCGAGCGCATGTACCGGCACGAGAAGGTCAACCGGATGATGAGCCAGGCGCGCCGCGTCGTGCGCGAGCTGTTCGACCTTTACCTCTCCGAGCCCGAAGTCCTGCCGTCCCCCTGGCGCGAACGCGCCACGAGCGCGGCCAAGGACACCTCCAAGCGCGCCCGCGTCGTCTGCGACTACATCGCCGGCATGACCGACACCTACGCCATCGACGAACACCGCAGGCTGTTCAACCTGGAGCCGTGGACGTGAGCTGAACGTTCAGCCCAGCTCCGTTCCAAGCGCGCGCAGCATCGCCGCTCCGTCGCCGCTCCACGCGCTGCCGTGCATGCACGCAAGCGTCGTCGGGTTGGTCGAGGCCAGCCGCTCGATCATCGCGCCGGCATTTTTGGTGTGAGAGAAATAGTCCATTGGCTTGCGGAAGGCTTCGCTGGGGCCGAGGATGTCCGCTTCCGTGAGCGGCGGGTTTTTATCGCCACCCTGCGTGAACAGGTCGCCGCAGAACAGCGTTCGCGTTGTCTCCTCGAACATGTGGCCGCATTCCCAGCCATGGGGTAGGTGCGGCGTGTCGAACCAGCGCAGCGTCTTGGCGCCAATCGTCAGCCGCTCGCCATCCGCAAGCGCGCGGGGTTCGCGATCCGCCACGTCACTGACCGAGACCATCGCTGCGACCGTGCCGCAGACGGGAACCGCGCTGGGCGCGGTCGCCAGCCAGTCATTCAGCGAGCCGCACTCGTCCGCCTCGAAATGGGAGAAGGCGATGTAGCGGAGACTGCGTGCGGGCAGCACTGCCTCGACCGCCTCGCGAACCAGCGGAAACATCCGGCGCGGGCCGGTGTGGTACAGCAGCGGCTCGTCGTCGGCGATGAGATACTGGTTGAAGGAAAAGCCGGCATCCGGGGCGAGTTTCACCGGCGTGTTGATGCGGAAGATTCGATCGGCGACTTCGTGAACGTTGGTGCCGGATTGGGTGTTGGTGACTGTCATCGCCACTCTCCTTGTTGTTTTTTGTTCGGGTGTTTTTAGGTGAACACCAATGTTTATCGAATTAGCACACGCTCGACCCTTGTCAAGTATTCATGAAACAGGCATGTTCACTGAATGACGCGACGATACCAGTTGCAGCAGCGCGCCCTCTCGCAGGAGGAAACGCGCGCCCGTATCGTCGAGGCGACGATTGCCCTCCACGAAAATCCTGGCCCGAAAGCGACTACCATTAGCGCCATCGCCGAGCGCGCCGGCGTGCAGCGACTCACCGTTTATCGTCACTTCCCAGACGATGCGGCGCTATTTCAGGCGTGCTCTTCGCGCTGGGAGGAGCTCAATCCGCCGCCCGATCCCGCAGGCTGGGCGAGAATTGCGGATCCCGATGCGCGCATCTCCGCTGCGCTCACCGCGCTTTACCGCTATTTCCGCCGGACGCGCGGGATGATGACAGCGGTGCTCCGCGACGAGCCGGATATTCCAGCGATCACCGCCGCGCTCGAACAGCTCAGGGGGTATCTCGACGTGATCGCGGTCGATCTGGGCAAGAGCCTGAAGACCGAAGTGCGCGGCGGGGCTGTCGCCACGCTGCGCCATGCCGTGCAGTTCCAGACTTGGGTATCCCTCGCCGCGCTTTGCGGAAGCGATGAGAAGGCGGCCCGGCTTGCGACGAGCTGGGTTCACGGCGCTCGCAGCCAGCCGCGCAAGCGCAGGTGACGCCGTCGAAATCCAATAACCCTCGATTCCATGGCCTTCGAAGGCAAACTTCCTCCAGAACTTTCCTCTTCGTTAACAGGCCGGGGGCAGGATGCCGCGGTGGGGCGCCTATCGGCGTCCGCACGCTTTGGCTGTGCGCGCCAGCGCCGGAGCGGAGGGGAACGGGGGCGCAGGAAAGCTCTGTCTCGGCCATGACTCGCTACAGCAGATCCGTGATCCCGGGCCGCGCCGCCAGCGAAGGCGGCGCCGCCGAAATGGACCGTATGGTCTTCGGCACCAAAAACCGTGACGCCGCCAACGACGAAGATAACGACAGCAGCGAGATGCCGCCGCACGAAGTCGACATGCTGATCCAGCGCGCTACCGGCGATCGCCGGGTGACGCGCCGCCGCCGCCAGTCCGACACATCCGATTTCGCGCCGCTGCCCGACGAAGGGAAAAAGGCGCGCCGCTCGGAAGGCTCCAACCGCGGCCCGCTGATCTTGTTCGGCGCGCTGGTGGTCGTCGCCTTGTTCGGCGTCGTGGTGTGGAATGCCTATCGCGATGGCGTGCGCGCCGAGGATTCATCGACCGCACCCGTGCTCGCGGACTCCGGCGCCTTCAAGCGCCCGGCCGATATCGTGAAGCCGGCGGCGAGCAGCGCAGAGGGCAGCGTGTTCGACCAGGTCGAAGGCAAGCCCAATGTCCAACCCGCGCCGGAAGTTCGCTCGGAGCCGGCGCCTCCGGTGCAGACGGCTGCGCCGAAGGTCGAAGCTGCGAAGCCCACCGTGACGACGCCCGCCGTGACGACACCCACCGTGACGAAGCCTGCCGTGACCAAGCCGGTCGAAACGAAAACCGCCGTCGTCGCACTGCCTCCCGCACCCAAAGCTGCCGCGCCGGTTGCGACTCCGCCGGCCGCGACGAACCTTGTCCCCGCGCCTGCGCCGCTGAAGACGCCGGCGCCGGTCCAGGCCGCCGCCGCTCCGGCGGTCCAGCCGGAACTCGCCGGCGGGTTCAAGCCGGTGTTCGCCAAGGACGGCAAATACGTCGTCCAGATCGGCGCGCCGTCCTCGGAAGCCGCCGCTAACGCGGAATGGGACAAGCGCGCCAAGGCCGCTCCGGAGCTGTTTTCGGCTGCGGAAAGGCTGATCCAGCGCGCTGACGTGAACGGCAAAACCGTCTACCGTGTGCGGGCTGGCTCCTTTGCCACCGGCGCGGATGCGGATTCGTTCTGCAACGCGTTCAAGGCCAAGGGCGGTCAGTGCTATCGCGCCGCGAAATAGCGGCGAATCCGATCCGCTGACGTGACAACAGGATTAAATGGCTGACATGCGCGCGTGCATCCTCAGCGTCGCCGGGGCAACGCTGACTGCCGCCGAGACGAAGCTGCTGGCCGAGGTCAATCCTTTCGGCGTCATCTTCATGGGCCGGTCGTGCAAGGACCCGCAGCAGGTAAGGGCCCTGTCCGAGTCGATCTGGGACGCGACCGGCCATCAGACCCTCATCTTCATCGACCAGGAAGGCGGCCGTGTCCGTCGACTGCGTCCGCCGGTCTGGCCGGACTTCCCCGCGCCATTGACCTACTCCTCTCTCTACAAGCAGGACCGCGAAGCAGGCATCGAAGCAGTGTGGCTGCATCACCGCCTGATGGCCGCCGAACTCGAACCCATGGGCATCCGCGCCGACTGCGCGCCGGTGGTCGATCTTCTCCATTCCGGCATGCACCAGATCGTCGGCGACCGCGCTTTCGGAGATACGCCGGAGCAGGTTGGCGCGCTCGCGCTTGCCGCACTCGATGGTCTTTCTGCTGGCGGCGTCGCCGGCGTCATCAAGCACATGCCCGGCCACGGCCGCGCCGAAGTCGACAGCCATGAGAGCATGCCCGTCGTCCGCGTCGGCCGCGATGCGGTCGAGCAGGACATCGCGCCGTTCAGGACGGTGCGCCACGCCAGCATGGGCATGACGGCGCATCTCGCCTACGCCGCGCTCGACGACGAGAAGACGCCGGCCACGCACTCCGGCAAGATCATCTCGCAGATCATCCGCAAGGAGATCGGCTTCGACGGCCTCCTGATGACCGACGATCTCGGCATGCAGGCGCTGGGCGGCACGCTCGCCAGCCGCGCGAGTCGGGCGATCGATGCGGGCTGCGACGTGATCCTGCACTGCTCGGGCTTCATCAAGGAGGCGAGCGCCATCCTGGACGAGATGGCCGAGGTTGCCGGCGCCTCGCCCGTGCTGGCGGGCGATTCCCTGCGCCGCGCGAAAGCCGCCGAAAATGCCGCACGGACGCCGATCCCGTTCGACAAGGCCGCGGCCAGGGCGAAGCTGCAGAAGCTGTTGTCCCGCGCCGCCGGGTCGTCTAGTGCGGTGGCATGACGTCACTGCCTGACGAGGACATGCTGGCCCAGGCGGAAGCCGAGGCCGCCGACGCCAAGAACGCGTTCCGCGTCGACCTCGATGGATTCGAGGGCCCGCTGCACCTGCTGCTCGAGCTGTCGCGCCGCCACAAGATCGACCTCGTCAAGATCTCCATCCTCGCGCTGGCGGACCAGTATCTCGCCTATGTGCGCGACGCGCAGGACCGCAAGATCGACCTCGCCGCCGACTATCTCCTGATGGCCGCGTGGCTGGCCTACCTGAAGTCGAAACTCCTTCTGCCGTCGGACAAGAAGGACGATGACGAGCTCGATCCCGAAGAGCTCGCCGGCCGCCTGGCCTTCCGTCTCCGCCGCCTCGACGCCATGCGCCATGCGGTCAAGGATCTCTACGCCGGCCCCGTCGACAACCGCGATGTATTCCGCCGCGGCGATCCGCAGCTGGCGAAGATCATCCGCAAGCCTTTGTGGACCACCACGCTGCACGAGATCCTCACCGCCTTCGGCGACATCAATGTGCGCAAGGTGAAGATGCGCACCCACGTCATCCCCCGCCAACCCGTCGTGCCGCTCGACAGCGCGCGCCGCACGCTGGTGGCGCTTGTTCCTGAACTGGAAGACTGGCGCTCGGTGCAGTCGATGCACGCGCCCGAGGAAGAGACGAAGGACGCCCCGCGTCGCTCCGAAGTCGCCAGCTTCTTCTCCGCCGCGCTGGAGCTGACCAAGGACCGCGCGCTGGAACTGCGCCAGGACCAGCCCTTCTCCGACGTCTATGTGCGCAAGACCCGCCAGCCCCGGGCTGCCGAATGAAAATGGCGGCCGAATGAGCAAGGGCAGGAAGACACCCGGCGAGCCGGCCCAAAGCCTCGAGCAGATGCGCGAGGCCGTGGCGAAGCTGTCGAAGACCGCCACACGCACCCAGACCGAACTCGGCAAGCCCGACGAGCCGCCGTCCGCGAAGCCCGCACCGCCGAAACCCGCGCCAGATCCCGAACGCCTCGCCGACGCCGTGCGCCGCGCCGAGGCCGTGCTCTTCGCCTCCGACGAACCGATCGACGCCGCCACGCTCACCGAAGCGCTGCCGCAGGGCATCGAACCCGGTGACGTCCTCGTGAAGCTCAAGGAGCACTACGCCAATCGCGGCGTGCAGCTCGTCGAACTCGCCGGCAAGTGGCGTTTCCAGTCCGCCCCCGATCTCGCCTTCCTCTTTGAGGAAACGCGCGAGCAGCCCCGCGCTCTCTCCCGCGCCGCACTCGAAACGCTCGCCATCATCGCCTACTGCCAGCCCGTCAGTCGCGCCGAGATCGAGGATGTGCGCGGCGTCGCCGTCTCCACCGGCACGCTCGACATCCTGATGGAGGAGGGCTGGGTGCGTCCGCGAGGCCGCCGCCGCACGCCGGGACGGCCTGTGACATATGGAACCACGGATTCCTTCCTCATCCACTTCGGCCTCGACACCCTCGACAGCCTGCCCGGAAGGGACGAGCTGAAGGCGTCCGGCCTGCTCAGCGCCGAGATTCCCCGCGATTTCGAGTTTGCAGGCAGCCCGCGAGACCTCGAAACCGGCGAACTTCTGGGCGAGGATCCGCTCGACGACCGGGAATTCCAGCCTGACTTCCTTGAAGGCGCCGAGGACCGGGAATAGCACCTGCTGCTCTGGTTAATGACAATCGCGCCTTGGTGACACCTTCGCGGGTTTGCGGAATGCCTCCACGGGGGTTACCTTGGGGACAGCAATAGGCCGCCGCTCCACCGGTGGCGAAACGGAGTAATCCAGATGTTTGGCGGTAGAATCGGCATCGTCGAGATCCTGATCATCCTTGCCGTTCTGCTGCTGATGTTCGGCGGCCGAGGCAAGATTTCGGCGATGATGGGCGACATGGCCAAGGGTATCAAAAGCTTCCGCAAGGGGCTGAAGGACGGCGAGACGCCCGATGCGCCCGCTGGTCAGTCTGCGGGGACGCTGATCTCGGAGCCGATCAACGTCACGCCCGACAAGGACAAGACGAAGGCCTGATCGCCATAGGCTCGACCCAGGCCTCATCTCCCGGGCCCGGGCGCCAGTAGGAGCGACCTAGCGATGATGCCGGGCGTCGGCTTCGCAGAAATGATCATCCTGGTCCTGGTCTCGATCGTCGTGATCGGACCGAAGGACCTGCCTCTGATGATGCGCAAGTTCGGGCGCTTCACGGGGAAGATGCGCGCGCTCGCCTTCGAGTTCAAACAGGGCATCGACGAGCTTGGCCGCCAGGCCGAACTGGATGAACTCCGCAAGGAAGTCGCCGACCTCAAGAAGCACACCGGCCTCGAAGAGCTCGAGCGCGAGATGCAGGAAGACGCCAACCGTCTCGAGCGCGACGTGAACACCGAGATGGCGGAGCCCGCGCAGCCGAAAATTGCGCCGCCCACATCCGGCCCCGGCGCCATCGCCGCTGCGACAGCCGAAGCGCCCAAGCCCATCCCCAACTACGCCGGTCTTTCAGCCGACCATCCCGGCTATGACGCGGGCGACGATTTCCGCATCGACGGCCCCCCGCTGGAAAACGGACACGCTCAGCCGGCCACCGACGAAGCAGCCGAAGAGCCGGCCGCACCGCCCGCCGCCGAACCTGCAAAGCCGGAACCCGTCAAGCAGGACACGCCCGCTTGAGCGCCACGCCCGTCCCCGACAAGGCTGAAGACCCGGCCGACGAGGTCGAAGCCAGCCGCGCTCCGCTGATGGATCACCTGCTGGAACTGCGCACCCGGCTGGTCCGCATCCTCATCGTACTGTTCGTCCTCTTCTGCGCCGCCTGGTTCGTCACCGAGCCGGCGCTCAAGGTCCTGCTGAGGCCGCTGGCGAACGCCGCCGCGGCCCACGGCTATCTCCTGACGGACGACACGGCAAAATCCGCTGCCACCGTCCCACCGGCGGCCGTTCAGCCGGCGGCGCCCCAACCCGGGCCCACGCCGGGCGGGCTGGTCCAGCCCGGAAGCCGCGGCGAGTTCGAGGCGGTGACGCTCTCGCCGCTGGAGATGATCTTCGTGCGGCTGAAGCTCTCTTTCCTGATCGCGCTCGCGGTCGGCTTCCCGTACGTCGCTTTCCAGGTCTATGCGTTCGTCGCGCCCGGCCTCTACAAGAAGGAACGCACGGCGATCCTGCCGTTCCTCTTCGTCATGCCCTTCCTGTTCGTGGCCGGCTCGCTGCTGGTCTACTATTCTGTCCTGCCGATGTTCATGGATCTGTCGTTCAGCGCGGAGCTGCAGGGCAGCGGCATCAAGGTGGTCTACCAGGCCCAGGTCAAACCCTACTACGAGTTGTCGATCTCCCTGTTGACCGCATTCGGTCTGGCCTTCCAGCTGCCCGTGGTTCTCGCGCTGCTCGCCAAGGCTGGCCTCGTCGAAGCCAGCGGCCTGCGCAAGGCGCGCAAATACGCCTTCGTCGCCATCCTCATCGTCGCTGCGGTAATGACCCCGCCCGACCCGATTAGCCAGTTCGCCCTCGCCATCCCGCTGCTCGTCCTCTACGAAGCCGGCGTCATCGCCGCCGCCATGATCGGCGCAGGCCGTAAGCGCCGCGAGGAAGAAGAAGCGAAAGCCGAAGCCGAAGAAGAAAAGCGCGAAGCCGAAGCCGCTCGCAAACGCACCGAAGCGGCAACGCAGTCGGCCCCGGCGCTGCCCGCGGGCGAATAAACGCCTATCAACCCGTCGGCTTGCCGGTGAAAACCGCCAATTGAGCGTCGAAAGCCCGCTTGTAGGCAGGCCGCGCTTCGGCGCGGGCGACATACGCCGAGAGGTTCGGAAACTCGTTCAGGATGCCCGATGGTTTCAGCCTCTGCAGCACATGCGCCATCATCAGGTCGCCCGCGCTGAAGGCGCCATCGAGCCAGTCGGCCTCGCCAAGGCGAGTCGAAAGTTGCTTCAACCGGTCGCGAACGCGATCCACGACCACAGGCAGCCGTTTCTTGGCCCAGGGCCTGTCGCCCTCCAGAAGCCTGGCGTTTGCGAGTTCAAGGATCGGCGGCTCCACCGTGCTGACCGCGGCGAACATCCAGGTGATCGCGCGCGCCCGCGCATTCGCGTCTTCCGGCAGCAGGCCCGCATGGCGCTCCGCGATATGGAAGAGGATCGACCCTGTCTCGAACAGGGCGAGATCGCCTTCCTCATAGGTCGGAATCTGGCCGAAGGGATGCAGCGCCAGATGCGCGGGTTCCTTCATCGCCTTGAACGAAACAAGGCGAACATCGTAAGGCTGGCCCACTTCTTCAAACGCCCAGCGAACGCGCGTATCACGCGCCAGTCCCTGGCCGCGATCGGGCGATGCTTCAAAAGCGGTGATGGTGGGGGTCATTGGAACGCTCCCGTTGATGCGCCGTCGATGATCTTCCGCATGGGTCGCTCTCCTTGATCTAACCTCAGGACGAACGGCCCGCGTCCGATCCGACATGCTCCCACATTAATTACACGACTGCGCGGGTCCTCCACCACGCAGTGGGGGGTGAGGAGCGGTCCGCGCAGCGGACGATTTGGTCCGGGGGACCAAATCGAGTGACGAACGCCCCGGCAGGGGCGCCGGCGCTCACCGGCATCAGAAAACATCGGGCAACGCCCTTAACCTGCGGGGTCAAACGCCGAAATCCGCAGGTTAAGGACACGCGCTCGAATCTTTTTCAGAAAAAGATTCTGAAGCCCGACAAATGCTTGCGCGGATTTCCGTCAAATCCACGCCGGAAAAACCGTGCAACTTATCCTGCTGGGTCCGAGCGCGCTTAAAATGGCCGCGCATGACCACGACACCCACATCAACCCCGGACGACGATCCCACGCTCGACACCTTGTGGGCCACCGCATGCCACTGGGTCCACGTGCTGACGGCGACGTTTGGCGAATCGGCCGAACTCGCACGCGTGGGCCTCACGCGCAGTCTCGCTCTGCGCTGCCACAACTGGCTCTGGTCGATCGAAGGGCTCGTTCGCCGCGTCCTCGTCGCCGCCGCGCTCGCCTTCGACATGCGAAAGCTGCCGCCGCCGCGTCCCACGCTCCGCGTCACAACCAAAGGCGCAGGCCGTCCCGCCGCGCCGCGTCCGCCGTGCTTCAACCTCTTCGCCTTCGCTGCCAGTCCCCGCGCCGCAAGTCCGCGCCCCGCACGCCAGCGCAGCGCGTCGGAGCCATCCCCGCCCTACGGTCACCTGCGTTTCCCCACCGACGATCTTCTGCGCATCGGCGCATCGCGTGAGCGCCACGCGGCCCGCCGCCGCGAAGCCGGCGAGGCTGCCATCGCGCCACGCGCGCCAAACCCGCTTCGCCGCCGTGGCCGCATCTCGCGCTGGGATCCCGACTATCGCGGCGCGCCCAATCAGGATCCGCTGCTCTTCCGCCCCGCCACGCCCACCGGTTCGCGCCTCGCATCGCAGCCGCGCCCCCGCGCCATGCCCGTCTCCGCGCTGCACCACTTGCCGGATCTCTCCGATTGGCGCCGCGTCGAGGAAGAATGGCAGCGCACGCTCCCGGCGCCGCTTCTTGCCACGCGCATCACCGCGCTTCTCCGCGTCGTCGACCAGCCCGGCCGCTGGATCAGCCGCCTCGCCCGCCGCCTCCAGACCAGCAATCTCGCCGCACGCCTGGCCGCCCACCCGCCGCCCCGCCTGCGCCGCCCCCGCCTCGACCGAAGCCCACCCCCGCCGCTCCAGGAAGAACTGGCGCTGGCGCATGCCTTTCTCGACACGAGTTGAACCGTCCTAGAGCCGGATCGCCGAACCCGCCCCAAAGGCGGAATCGCGAACCCGCGCCAGCAGCGTAGGGTGCATGAAGCGAAGCGAAATGCACCATCTCGCCACGTCCACGAAAGAGGTGCATTCCCGCTTCGCTCCATGCACCCTACGGCGTCGGCGCCCCCTTGGGCCAGACGCCGGATCGAGCTAGACCCGCCTCGAACGACACAGGACCCGCCCATGCATGACATCCGCGCCATCCGCGAAAACCCCGCCGCCTATGAAAAGGCGTGGGGACGGCGTTCGGGGATCGACGCGAAATCGGTCGTCGCCGAAATCCTCAGCCTCGACACCGAAGTCCGCAAGGCGATCCAGTCCAAGGAAGCCGGCGAGCAGGCGCGCAACGCCAAATCGAAAGAGATCGGCAAGGCCAAGGCCTCCAAGGACGAAACGCTCGCCGCGAAACTGATGGCCGAAGTCGCGGAAGCCAAAGCCACGATAGACGAAGCAGGCAAGGCTGAAGCCGAAGCGATCGCCAAGCGCGACTACCTTCTCGCGAGCCTGCCCAACCTGCCCATGGACGACGTGCCCGACGGCAAGGACGAACACGCCAACAAGGTCATGCGCACTGTCGGCACACCGCGCCAGTTCAACTTCCAGCCCAAGGACCACGCCGACATCGGCGAAGGCCTCAAGATGATGGACTTCGAGGTCGCCGCCCGCATGAGCGGCGCACGGTTCGTGGTGCTGAAGGAGCAGTTGGCGAAGCTCGAACGCGCGCTAACGGCATTCATGCTGGACGTGCAGACAGTCGAGAACGCGTATAGTGAGACGGCTGTGCCGCTGCTAGTCAAAGAACACGCCATGCGCGGTACCGGACAGCTGCCTAAGTTTGCGGAAGATCTCTTCCAAACGAAGCCGTTCGTCGATCCGAGTAAGATTGGCCGCACTGAAATTGATCTTCGACAAGCGACCAAGAACCTTTTCAAGCAACGCGCTTACGCAGAGTCGGTTCGCCTGCTTCTCGAAGAAGCGGGCCAGCTCTGGTCTGATGATCCCGACAAAGCGACGCGAAAATCCGAGCTCGCCGCAGAGCTGAAGAAGCGCCTAGTGGAGATGCCGACACATGAAGATCTAAAGGATCACTACACTGATGTTGGCGAGCTCCTAGATTTCTTGCGATCAGATTTCTACCTCATTCCCACCGCCGAAGTCTCCCTCACCAACATCGTCCGCGAACAAATCCTCGACGTTGCCCAACTCCCGATGCGCATGACCGCCGCCACGCCGTGCTTCCGCTCCGAAGCGGGCAGCGCAGGGCGCGACACCAAGGGCATGATCCGCATGCACCAGTTCATCAAGGTCGAACTGGTCTCGATCACCAAACCGGAAGACAGCGACGCCGAGCTGGAGCGCATGACCAGGTGCGCCGAGGGAATCCTCGAACGCCTCGAACTGCCTTACCGCACCATGATGCTCTGCGCCGGCGACATGGGTTTCGGCGCGCGCAAGACCTACGACCTCGAAGTCTGGCTGCCCTCGCAGAACACCTATCGCGAGATCAGCTCCTGCTCGACCTGCGGCGACTTCCAGGCCCGCCGCATGGATGCGCGGTTCCGCCGGGCGCAAGGCGAGAAGCCCGAATTCGTCCACACGCTCAACGGCTCCGGCCTCGCCGTCGGCCGCACGCTCGTGGCGATCCTCGAGAACTACCAGGAAGAAGACGGCCGCGTCCGCGTCCCCAAGGCCCTCATCCCCTACATGGGCAATCTAGAAGTCATCGGGTAACGCAACGGAGGGGGGAACAGGATGGGCTTAGCGATCAGCTGGTGCGGCGTGCAGGGCAGCCGCGCGGATGTGCTCGACGCGGCGCATCTTCAGGACACCAACGAAGCTGACGAGTATTATGAAACCGCCTTCGCCGCGGCTGATTTCCCCGGCGGTTGGACAGTCATCGTCGCGAAGGATTTCAGCCACTTCCTCGACGAGGGTCGCCTGAAGGAGTTTTCAAAAGGAAGGCGGCTGGTTGCCGTCCTGGTGGAAGAACACGCGATGTTCTGCAAGGCCTCGGAGTGGCGCGACGGCGCCGAGATCTGGTCGGCCGAGCACGATGGCGACACGGGTCCGGCGATGCAGACGTCGGGCGCGTTGCCCGCGTCGTTTGCAGACGTTCACGCCGAGATGCTGGCGAAGCAGGAAAGCGACAAGGAAGTCGACTTCATCTTCGAAGTGCCCGTCGTTCTTGCGCAGCAGATCGTCGGGTTCAAACATGATGAGGAACTGCCGGGCGGCTCGAAGTTCATGAAGGTGCTGCCAATCACAAGCGATCGGGGCAAGGGAGGCGGTCTGTTCGGGCTGTTCCGGAAGTGACCCTCTCGCTCGCATGGTTCGCTATCCAAGGGCTGGCGCCAGACGAGTTTCTCGATCGCGCGGGCTTCGAGGACACCGGCGAGCCTGACGAGTATTTCGACGCCGAGCATTCCGCCGGCGATCTGCCCGGCGGCTGGTATGTGGTGGTGACGGCGCAGGCCGGCCTGCTCGATCCGGCGCGGCTGGCGCAATGGTCGGCGGGCGGCCGTCTGGTCGCGGTGGTGGTGCACGAAGACACGGCCACCAGCCTCGCCACGGAATGGCGCGATGGGCGGCAGGTGTGGTCGGCCTTCCACGACGGATCGGCCGAGAAGAAGCAGCTCGAAGTGGAGGGCAAGCTGCCCGACATATTCGACGCGATCCGCGAAGACCTCATGGCCGTGCAGGCCGAAGCCGTCTCCGAAGGCGACTACTTTGACGCCGGCTACGACATCCCGCTCGACCTGGCGGAAGACATCACAGGATTCCGACACGACGCACTGGGGTTCGACGAAGACATCCCAGTGTTCAACGTGCTGGAGCGCACAAGGATCGCAGAAGCATGAGCGCCGTCCGCATCGTCTCGATCCTCGGCGCTGTGATCGGCTGGACCGCGCTCATTCTCCAGCTCGTGCTGATCATGGGAACGCTGGCAGAGCAGGGTCCGCTGTTCGCCGTGTGGCGCTATCTCGGCTTTTTCACCATCCTCACCAATATCTGGTGCACCATTCTGATGACCAACGCCGCCATCCGCCCGGCGTCGCGCAACGGCCGCCTGCAGCGCTCCGAACTCGCCGCCGCAACGGCGATCGTCATTGTCGGCATCGTCTACTCGATCGCGCTGCGCGACACCTGGAACCCGCAAGGCTGGGCCGCCGTGGCCGACCACTTGCTCCACGATATCTCGCCCATCGCGTTCGCCGTCTTCTGGCTGCTCCGCCCGCACGGCGGCCTCAACTGGCGCGATGCTGCGCTCTGCGTGATCTGGCCTGTGATCTATGGCGTCTACGCGCTCGTGCGCGGCTCGATCGACGGCTGGTACGCCTACTGGTTCCTCGATCCCTCCGCGATGGAGCTGACACAGCTCCTGCAAACTGCCCTTGCCCTGATTGTTGGTTTCGCCGCCGTCGGCCTCGTGCTGATAACCGCGGATCGCCTGCTCGGCCGGCGCGCCGCCCGGCCGCGTTGAGCCGGCGCCGACGGAAAGCCCTGGGCGGACATCGCAAAGCAGACTTTCGCGCGTCGCGGGAAATCTGTCCCAAGCCGGACTACTGGGGGCGGAGTCGTGTCGACACACATTACCGTTTCGTCCATCCAAGCCCTATCGGGCTAGTTAACCGCTCGCGGGCGCGGCCTGTCGTAGTGTCGAGGGGAGACGTAATGGACGCGCGCCGGCTTTCGGTGATTGTGCCGACATGCAATCGGCCGAAGACACTTCGTTTTGCTCTGGAGAGCATCCGGGCGGTCGAAGGTCCGGATCTCTCGATCGAGATTTTGGTCTGCGACAACGGCGACTGCCAGGAGACGCGGAGTCTCTCGGCGCTGTTCGGCGCAGTCTACCTCCAGGCGGAACGCAAGGGCGCCAGCGAAGCCCGCAACGTCGGTCTGCACCATGCAACCGGCGACTTCATCGCTTTCCTCGACGATGACGACATGTGGCTCGAAACCCATGTGCGCCCGCATCTGAAGCTGTTCGAGGAAAACCCCGAGCTTGAGCTGGTCATCGGGCAGGTCGTCCCGACCGACGAGCACTACAAGCCCCGCGGCGAAGCCTGGCTTCAGGAGTTTCCGAAGTCGGGGCAGGACCTGTTGCGCGAGATGCTGAGCGGCTACTTCCCGCAGGTCGGCTGCGTGGTTGTTCGGCGGTCCGTCGCCGAGGCCGTGGGCCTGTTCGATCCCAAGCTGATCGGCGGAGAAGACCTCGACTGGCTGCTGCGGATCGCCGGACGCAATCGCGTCGGCTTCGTGAAGACGCCCTGCGTTCTGTTCACGCACCGCCGTACCGGAACCTTCGACGAGCTTCAGCTCAAGAGGATCAAGTTCGACCGTCTGGTGTTCAACCGCTATGCGTGGCGTTGGTGGCGGCTCTGGGAATCTCCGATGCACATCAGCCGCGCCTACTCCGGCACGGTGATGAACTACTATGTCTACTTCGTGGAGGCGGCGGTGGATCGGGCGCTGCGGGGGGAAAGGCGGGCGGCGATCGGCGCGATCTTCAATGCGGTGAAGATTTTTCCGCTACGGTCGATAAAGCACCTGTTCGGCGACACGCCGCTACGCCGCGTCGTCACGGCGGTGTTCTTTTCGCGGTCCATAGCGGCGCAACTTCACCACCTCCCTCTGTGGTTGTTCCTCGCGCACTGTTGATCCTCCGTTCGGTCTGTTCTGACCCATCCGAGCGGAGGAAAAAGACCAAGGGTTCCATCCCGGACCGCAGCGGATCGCCGCTTGCGGCCGGTGGAATTTGACTTCCCGGCCGCAAAGGGAGAGGCAGAGCGCTCACACGGCGTGAGGCGTGATGCGTATCCTGCTTTCCAACGATGATGGCGTCTTTGCTCCCGGCCTGGCGGTCCTGGAGGAGATCGCGCGCTCGGTGACCGACGACATCTGGATCGTCGCCCCGCATGAGGAGCAATCCGGCCAGGCCAGGGCGGTGACGCTCAACGCGCCTGTGCGGGTGCGAGAGGAAGCGGAGCGCCGCTATGCCGTCACCGGTACGCCGGCGGATGCCGTGCTGCTGGGCGTGCTGGATATCCTGAAGGACAATCCGCCCGATCTCGTGCTGTCCGGCGTCAACCGCGGGCAGAACATCGCCGAAGACACCAGCCAGTCGGGAACGGTCGCCGCGGCGATCGAAGGCATGCATCTCGGCATCCCCTCCATCGCCTTCAGCCAGGCGCGCAATTTGCGGCGCGGCGAACCGATCCCGTGGGACACTGGCCGCGTCTGGGGACCGCGCGTACTCAAGGCGCTGCTGAAAAGCGGCTGGCCGAGGAACTGCGTCATGAACGTCAACTTCCCGGATCGGATGGCGGACGACGTGACCGGTGTGGAAGTGACGGCTCAGGGCTTCCGCGACGAGGCGATCTCGACGCTGGAAAAACGATCCGACCTGCGGGGCAATGACTATTTCTGGATAGGCTATTCCAGCAAACCCTCGAAGCCGCCCGAAGGCACGGACCTGCTCGCCATTTATGAGGGTCGCATTTCGGTAACCCCTCTGCACATAGACATGACTCATCATGGCTACCGCGCCGAACTCGCAAAATCGCTGAAGGTGGAGAACTAGGCCTCGATGGACGAAAGCGATCCCCGCTTTCACGCTGCAAGGCTGGTGCTGCAACTCCGGCAGGCCGGGGTGATGGACCAGCGCGTCACCGAAGCGCTCGAAAAGACTGCGCGGGAACCCTTCGTGCCGCGGCCATTCCTCGACAGCGCGTGGGAAAATGTCGAGCTGCCCATCGACTGCGGCCAGACGCTGACGCGGCCGGTGACTGTCGGCGCGATGTTGGAAGCGCTCGACCTGAGGCGCGAGAATACCGTGCTCGAGATCGGGACGGGGTCCGGCTATGTCGCGGCGGTGCTGAGCCGGCTGGCGCGGCGGATCTATTCGATCGATCGCTACCGCACGCTGGTGGACCGGGCGCGGTTGGCGCTGGACCAGCTTGGCATCTCGCGGGCCGAGCTGCGGCTGGCCGACGGACTGCTGGGCTGGCCGGAGGCGGCGCCGTTCGATCGCATACTGTTGATGGGATCGGTGCCGGAGCTGCCCGTCGCGATCAAGGCGCAGGTGGCGGTGGGCGGCATCGTCGTTGCGCCGGTGGAGCGTGGCTCTGAAAGGCTGGTTCTGCGGTTCGATCACCAGGCGGACGGGACATTCCTGGAAACGCTGGTGACAAAGGCCCCGTTCGCGCCTCTGCAGCCGGGTGTCGCGCGCCACCTTTAGCTTCCGGTAACGACCTTTAACCATTGTCAGCCCGGGATGGGCCGGCCGCCGGCCCGCAACGGGACCGCCATGCCTTTTGCCCTCCGCACACTGCTGATTGCGTCCGCCGCCGGTTTGTCGGCGTGCGCGTCCAATCCGATCGCGCCCGACACGGCGCCGATCGACTATCGAGGCGCAGCTCCGGCCGTGAAGCGGCCGGCACAGGCGAGGGTCAAGCCAAAGCCAGCGCCGGTCGAGGCGCCTCCGCCGCGCGTCGTCAACATGGGGACATCGCCGACGGGAACGCCCGCGATCGTGGAGGCGAAGTCGCTGGCGCCGGAAAACGGATCGCGCCCCGGCGGCGTCTTGCGGCAGGCCAGGGACAATCCAAAGGCGCGCGCGATCCAGGTAATGCGCGGCGACACTCTCTACGATATCTCGCGCCGCTATTCGGTGAACATGCGGGCGCTGATCGAGACCAACAAGCTCCAGCCGCCCTACGCGCTCGATCCCGGCGAGGTGGTTCACTTGCCGCCGCCGAACGTGCATGTAGTCGAGCGCGGTGAGACGCTCTACTCGGTCTCGCGCCGCTACAATGTGGATACACGCTCGCTGGCGCTGCTGAACGGGCTCGCGCGTCCATGGACGGTGTGGCCCGGCGACGAGTTGCTGCTGCCCCCGCTTGCTCGCGACGACAGCCGCCGCGTTGCCGTCACGCCTGTCACTGTCGCAGCGAAGTCGCCAAAGGCGATGCCTCCGGTCAAGACGACGGAGCCGCCTTCGCTGAAACCGGCACAGCCGAAACTTGCCGTTGCCGCCCCGTCTGTCGCCGTTGCAGCAGCCGCCGTGTCCGGCGACAAGGCGATCTCCCTGACAGGCGATGAGCCGCCCGTCATCAAGTCCGAGCCCAAGTCGCCAAAGCCGGCGCCGAACCAGGTTGTTGAGAATTCGTCTGGAGGAAGCAACTTCATCTGGCCTGTCAGCGGCACGGTGCTGAGAGGGTTCGGTTCGGGCGGCGATGGCCAGCGCAATGACGGCGTCAACATCGGCGTGCCCGAGGGGACCAAGGTGAAGGCAGCGGCCGACGGCGAGGTGGTCTATGCCGGCGACGAGCTGGTCGGATTCGGCAACCTCGTCCTGATCCGGCATATCGGCGGATGGGTTTCGGCCTATGCCCACTCCGAATCGCTGTTGGTGAAGGAGGGCGACACGGTGCAGCAGGGCCAGCCGATCGCCACGGCCGGGGCCACCGGCAACGCCTCAAGCCCGCAGGTGCATTTCGAACTCCGCAAGGGCAAGCAGCCGGTCGATCCGGCCGAGCATTTGCCCGCCCTGAAGGGGTAAAGGCGCTTACGCCCCTTTTGATTGCAATGAGGGCGGTCGTGGCTATAGTCCCGCCGCCTAGCGCTCCCCAGATACTGCGGGAGAGCGAAGAGATTCCGTGGGAGACCTAATGCTGCCGATCGTGATGATGTTCCAAGCCGCGCCTGCTGCCGGCGGCGACCCTGCAGCGGCTGCCGATCCGTTCGGCGGACTGCTCGGCGGGCTGCTGCTCCCGATCGGCATGATCGTGATCTTCTATTTCCTGCTGATCCGCCCGCAGAACCAGCGGATGAAGAAGCACAAGACCATGCTGGAGGCCCTAAAGAAGGGCGATACGGTCGTCACCCAGGGCGGAATCATCGGCAAGGTTTTCAAGATCGCAGACACCGAAGTGACCATCGACACGGGCGAGGGCGGCAAGCTCCGTATCGTGCGTTCGATGATCGTCGATGTGCGCGACCGCGCCGAGCCGGTCGCCGCCGCGGCCAACGACACCAAGGAAAGCTGACGCCTCCATGCTGCTGAAGTTCCCAGCCTGGAAGGTCGTGCTGGTCATAGTGACCCTCACGATCGGCACTATCCTATGCCTGCCCAACATCGTGTCCGAGAAGTATCTCGGCTGGCTTCCGACGGGGCCGATGACGCTCGGTCTCGACCTCAAGGGCGGGGCGTCCATCCTGCTTGAGGTGGACCCCGAGGAACTGCGCGCCAACAAGCTGTCGGAACTGTCGACCAGCGTTCGCGAGGAGCTGCGCAAGCAGCCGCGAATCGCCGTGCGCGCCGAAGACCGCAAGGTCGAGGGCGGCGCGCTTGTTGTGCGCGTGAGCAATCCCGCCGACGCCGCAGCCGCCATCGATCGCATCGAGAAGCTGGGCGCGCCGCCAGTGGGCGCCATCGGCCAGCCGAATTCGCTTGTAGTCACGCAGCGCGCAGATGGCGCGATTGAAGCGAAGTACACCGATCAGGCCTTCCAGAAGCTGCAGACGGATGCGCTTTCAAGCTCGATCGAGGCGGTGCGCCGCCGCGCCGACAACACCGGCCTTGTCGAGCCGAACATCCAGAAACAGGGCGACAGCCGCATCATTGTCGAGGTTCCAGGCCTCAACGCGGCCGAGATGGTGACGCTTATCGACACGCTGACCCAGGCGGGCGTCCTGACCTTCAACCTCGTCGATGTCGAAGCGAACGCTGCCGACTACGAAGTCGGGGTCGAACGGAACGGCCGCATCGCGCTGCCGGACGACAGCATCGGCGGCGCGCCGCAGGTGATCTTCCTGGACGCGATCATCCGCGGGTCTGATCTTTCCGGCGCGCAGCAGGGGTTTGACGACTCCAACCGCCCGAATATCCAGTTCCAGCTTCACCCCGGCGGCGCCGCAAAGTTCGGCCGCGCCACCAGCGCGAACGTCGGCCGCCCCTTCGCCATCGTGCTCGACAACCGCATCGTCTCGGCGCCGAACATCAACAGTCCGATCATGAGCGGAAGCGGGCAGATCACCGGCAGCTTCACTATCCAGGAAGCCGAACAAACCGCCGTCATCCTGCGCTCGGGCGCGCTGCCTGCGAAACTGAAGGTGGCCGAACGCCGCGTCGTCGATGCCAGCCTCGGCGCCGACTCGATCCGGGCGGGTGTGACAGCAACGGTCGTCGGTATCGTCCTCATCACGATCTTCATGATCGTCGCCTACGGCCTGCTCGGCGTGTTCGCGATCATCGCGCTCTATTTCAACCTCATTCTCATGATGGGGATCCTGTCCGGCTTCGGGGCGACAATGACGTTGCCGGGCATCGCCGGCATCCTGCTCACCATGGGCATGGCGGTCGACGCCAACGTGCTGATCAACGAGCGCATACGCGACGAGAAAAAGGCCGGAAGATCGGTCGTTTCCTCGGTCGATGTCGGCTTCGACCAGGCCATGGCGACCATCATCGACGCCAACGCCACGCACTTCATCGCCGGCCTTGTCATGTTCCAGCTCGGGTCCGGACCCATCCGCGGGTTCGCCCTGACGCTGGCGGTGGGTATCGCCACGTCCCTGTTCACCTCGGTCATGGTGGCCCGGTTCATCTTTGCCCTGTGGCTGAAATGGACGCGGCCGAAATACATCCCAATCTGAGAATAGGCAGTCGGGAATAGGGAATAGGGAGTAGGGAAGGGCGCTAAACCTTGAAAACTACTCCCAGCTCCCCATTCCCTATTCCCATAACTCCAGCGTCATAAAACCCATGGACGCCCGGCCCCTGATGCCTTAGACGGTCCCGTCCAAACCCCAAATCATCATGAAAACGCCCACCGGAACCTCCGAAACGACCGCTCCTTCGCCGCCTAAAAAGCGGACGGGCCCCTTTACGTTCATCGGCCAGGTACGCGCCGAGGCACGCAAGGTGACCTGGACGACGCGGAACGAAACCATCGCGGCGACCATCATGGTGGTGATCATGGTGGTTGTGGCTGCGCTGTTCTTTTATCTCGCGGATTCGATCGTGAACCTGGTTGTGAACTTCCTCACTGGCGCCGGCGCGGGAGTTGTCCCCAATGGCTGATGGCAAGTGGTATATCGTCCACGCCTATTCGAACTTCGAGAAGAAGGTCGCCTCGACCATTCGCGAGCAGGCCGAGATGCAGGGTCTCTCGGAGCTGATCGAGCAGATCGAGGTTCCGACCGAGGAAGTCGTCGAGGTCGTTCGCGGCCGCAAGCGCACGGTCGAAAAGCGCCACATGCCCGGCTACGTGCTGGTGAAGATGCGCATGACCGACGAGGCGTACCACCTCGTGAAGAACACTCCGAAGGTCACTGGATTCCTCGGCGCCGAAGGCGGCAAGAAGCCCCTGCCGGTTCCGGAAGCTGAAGTTAAGCGCATGCTCGGCACGGCCGACGCCACCACCGAGCGCGTGCGTCCGAAGATGTCGCTGGAGATCGGCGAGAAGGTGAAGGTGACCGACGGTCCGTTCGCCTCGTTCGAAGGCGCTGTCGAGGACATCGACGAGGACACCGGCCGCCTGAAGGTGACCGTTTCGATTTTCGGCCGGGCCACCCCGGTCGATCTGGAATACGGGCAGGTCGAAAAGATCTGACCGGACGACGCGGAGCTTGCTCCGCACAAGCGCGTGGGAGGCTAGCCCCCGTACCACGCATTCCCAGGCTGGAAGGTCCGCAAGGACTGGAAGGTCATATTCGCACGTGAGGGAAACATGGCGAAGAAACTGCTGGGGAGCCTGAAGCTTCAGGTTCCCGCCGGAGCCGCTAACCCGTCTCCGCCAATCGGCCCCGCTCTCGGTCAGCGCGGCATCAACATCATGGAATTCTGCAAGGCCTTCAACGCAAGGACCCAGCAGGAACAGAAGGGCATGCCCCTTCCCGTGGTGATCACCTACTACCAGGACAAGTCGTTCACCTTCGAGATCAAGACGCCGCCGGCGTCTTATCTGCTCAAGCAGGCAGCGAAGATCCAGAGCGGCTCGAAGCTCCCCGGCCGCGAAAGCTCCGGCACCGTCTCCATGAAGCAGTGCCGCGAAATCGCGCAGAAGAAGCTCAAGGACCTCAACACCAACGATCTCGACGCAGGCGCCAAGATCATCGCAGGGTCCGCCCGCGCGATGGGCCTGACGGTCACGGAGTAGGGGCACATGACAAAACTTGGAAAACGTACGACCGCCGCTCGCGCCAAGGTCGATCCCGCCAAGGTCTACGGCGTCGCTGAAGCCGTGAAGATCGTGAAGGGCAACGCCAAGGCGAAGTTCGATGAAACCATCGAGATCGCCATCAACCTCGGCGTCGACCCGAAGCAGGCGGACCAGAACGTCCGCGGCGTGGTGAACTTGCCGGCCGGTACCGGCCGCACCATCCGCGTCGCCGTGTTCGCTCGCGACAAGAAGGCTGACGAAGCCCGCGCCGCCGGCGCAGACATCGTCGGCGCGGAAGACCTGTTCGAGGTTGTGAACGGCGGCAAGGTCGACTTCGACCGCGTCATCGCCAGCCCGGACATGATGGCCCTCGTCGGCCGTCTCGGTAAGGTGCTGGGCCCGCGCGGCCTGATGCCGAACCCGAAAGTCGGCACCGTCACGCCCAACATCGCGCAGGCGGTGAAGGATGCGAAGGCCGGCTCGGTCGAGTTCCGCGTCCAGAAGGAAGGCATCATCCACGCCGGCGTGGGCAAGGCCTCGTTCTCGGAAAACGACATCGAGAAGAACATTCGCGCTTTCCTCGGCGCGATCGTGAAAGCCCGTCCGTCGGGCGCAAAAGGCACGTATCTCAAGAAGATCGCCATTTGCTCCACGATGGGCCCTGGCGTCGCCATCGACGTCACGACCATCTCGCAGGCCGAAGCCAGCTAGGACGGCCAAAAGACTGGAAATGCAGGGGCCGGCCGGGTTGAAACCGGGCCGGCCCCTTCTCATTTCGGTTGGCCCGGATCAGCGTTTTCGAAAAAAGCAAGGGCCCGCTTGCAACGAAGCGGGCAGGGGGCTATAGGGTCCGGCTGAACGGGAGGATCGTTAACAAACGAGTCTCCCGTTTCTCGTCCGAGATTGCAGGTGGAGCAAGGCATACAAACCAGCTAACTATCTGGTTTTGCTCTTTAATTTCCCGCATGAGACGGGGTGTGACGGGACAGGGTGCGTAGTTGGCGTAACCGCTAACGACGACGCCCTTGAGTTCGTTTCCGCCCTGGGACGGGGGCACGCTGGTCGAGGCGACCGCGAGCCCTCCCCGGAACTGGCCGGAGCCTACACGGGCGCCGGGCGGTCTGGATAGGGTGAAACGAGGCCTGGTCCTGCGTGCGCATCCTGGGGCGAGCGGGTTGTCCGTTCGTCCGAAATGGAGACCGCAATGGATAAAGCTGGAAAAGCCGAGGCACTGGAGGCGTATAAAAACGTCTTCGCCAAAGCAGGCGTGATTGTCGTCGCGCAATATTCCGGACTGACCGTCGCGGAGCTCACGGATCTGCGCGTGAAGCTGAAAGGCCAGGGCGCAAATCTGAAGGTCATGAAGAACCGGCTCGCGAGAATCGCGCTGGGCGGCAAAGGCGGCGAAGCAGCGGGGGCCATGTTTACGGGCCCCGTGGCGGTTGCCTACTCGGCCGATCCGGTTGCGGCGCCGAAAGCCGTGGCGGAGTTCGCCAAGGGGAATGAGAAACTCATTCTCATCGGCGCGCTCATGGGCGACGAGGTGCTGGACAAGAACGCAGTGAAGGCTCTGGCCACGCTGCCGTCCCTGGATCAGCTCCGCGGCAAGATCATCGGCCTCATCCAGGCGCCTGCGACCAAGATCGCCGGCATCGTGGCTGCGCCGGCGGCCCAGCTCGCTCGCGTCATTGGCGCTTACGCCAACAAGGACGCCGCCTGAGACCTGCTCCGTACATAAAGTCCTCAGTCACACAAACGAACTCAAGGAACCCCTGAAATGTCGAAACTCGAAAAGATCGTAGAGGACCTGTCGGGTCTGACTGTCCTCGAAGCCGCCGAACTCGCGAAACTGCTTGAAACCAAGTGGGGCGTATCGGCTGCGGCGCCGGTGGCCGTTGCGGCTGCTGGCGGTGGCGGAGCTGCTGCTCCGGCTGCCGAAGTCCAGACCGAATTCAACGTCATCCTGAAGGAAGCCGGCGACAAGAAAATCAACGTGATCAAAGTCGTCCGCGAAATCGTCCCGAGCCTCGGCCTGAAAGAAGCCAAGGACCTGGTCGAAGCCGCGCCGAAAGCCGTCAAGGAAGGCGTCACGAAGGAAGAAGCCGAGACCATCAAGAAGAAGCTGGAAGAGGCCGGCGCCAAAGTCGAAATCAAGTAGGCAATGGCTACGCGCCGCGCGGTCTGGGCCCCCGGTCCGGCCGCCGGCGCGATCGCCGCCTTCCCCCGCGCGCAGGGGAGGGGTTGACGGCGGTGTTAGAGTACCAGGTGGCGGGATCTCTCTCGTCGCTGCGCACCGGATACTAACGGTCCAACGGCGCTGCCCTAGCCCTAAGGGTGGACGCTGCGGCCCAGAAAAAGCGAGCTGACCAAGACATGGCTCTGTCGTTCACGGCAAAGAAGCGTATTCGGAAATCCTACGGAGTAATCACTGAAACGGTGTTGATGCCGAACCTGATCGAGGTTCAGCGCTCCTCCTACGAACAATTCCTGCAGATGCACACCTCGCCGGACAAGCGTGATCCGGACGGTCTGGAATCTGTCTTCAAGTCCGTGTTCCCGATCAAGGATTTCTCGGACCGCGCCGTCCTCGAATACATCTCGTTCGAGTTCGAGGCGCCGAAGTTCGACGTTCAGGAATGCATGCAGCGCGACCTCAACTTCGCTGCGCCCCTGAAAGTGAAACTGCGCCTCATCGTGTTCGAGACGGACGAAGAGACCGGCGCCAAGTCGATCAAGGACATCAAGGAGCAGGACGTCTATCTCGGCGACATCCCGCTGATGACGGACAAGGGCACCTTCATCATCAATGGCACCGAGCGTGTTATCGTCTCCCAGATGCACCGCTCGCCGGGCGTCTTCTTCGACCACGACAAGGGCAAGACCCACGCCTCGGGCAAGCTGCTGTTTGCGGCGCGCGTGATCCCGTACCGCGGCTCGTGGCTCGACTTCGAGTTCGATGCGAAAGACGTGCTGCACGTCCGCATCGACCGCAAGCGCAAGCTGCCGGCCACCGTGCTGCTGCAGGCGCTCAACTATACCGGCGCCAAGATCCTCGACACGTTCTACAACAAGGTCACCTACAAGCTCGACAAGAACGGCTGGGTCACCGGCTTCTCGGCCGACCGCTGGAAAGGTGCGCGCCCGGAGTTCGAACTCGTCGACAAGAAGACCGGCAAGGTCGCCTTCCCGGCCGGCAAGAAGATTACGCCGGTCAAGGCCAAGAAGGCCGAGGCTGACGGCCTCGAGGACATCCTCGTTCCGTCGACCTTCCTGGAAGGCAAGTTCATCGGCGAAGACATCATCAACGCCGCCACGGGCGAGATCTATGCCGAGGCCGGCGACGAGCTGACCGAGGAAACGGTCGCCGCTCTGCGCGACGCCAAGATCAAGACGATCCACCTGCTCGACACGGACGGCGACAATGCGCGCGGCCCATGGATCCGCAACACGCTGAAGGTCGACAAGGCCACGTCGCGCGTCGACGCCCTGTCGGACATCTACCGCGTCATGCGTCCCGGCGAACCACCGACGCTCGAAGCCGGCGAAGCGCTGTTCAACCAGCTCTTCTTCGACCGCGAGCGTTATGACCTCTCGGCCGTCGGCCGCGTCAAGATGAACATGCGCCTCGGCATGGAAGCTCCCGACACGCAGCGCACGCTGCGCGAGGAAGACATCGTCGCCGTTATGCGCACCGTGCTCGACCTGAAGGACGGCAAGGGCGAAGTCGACGACATCGACAACCTCGGCAACCGCCGCGTCCGTTCGGTGGGCGAACTGCTCGAGAACTCGTTCCGCGTCGGCCTCGTCCGTATGGAGCGCGCAATCAAGGAGCGCATGAGCTCGGTCGATATCGACACCGTCATGCCGCACGACCTGATCAACGCGAAGCCGGTCGTCGCCGCCGTGCGCGAGTTCTTCGGCTCGTCCCAGCTCTCGCAGTTCATGGACCAGACCAACCCCTTGTCCGAGATCACGCACAAGCGTCGTCTCTCGGCGCTCGGGCCGGGCGGTCTTACGCGCGAGCGCGCGGGCTTCGAAGTCCGCGACGTTCACCCGACCCACTACGGCCGCATCTGCCCGATCGAAACGCCGGAAGGCCCGAACATCGGCCTCATCAACTCGCTGGCGACGCACGCCCGCATCAACAAGTACGGCTTCATCGAGAGCCCGTACCGCAAGGTGAAGGACGGCAAGCTGACGCAAGAGGTGAAATACCTCTCGGCGATGGAAGAGCAGCGCTACTCGATCGCCCAGGCCAACGCCAAGATGGACGCCAAGGGCAACCTGCAGAACGAATTCGTCAACGCCCGGGTCGGACCCGCGCGCGACGCCATGCTCGTGGCCCGCGAAAACATCGACTACATCGACGTGTCTCCGAAGCAGGTCGTGTCCGTCGCCGCGGCGCTCATCCCGTTCCTCGAGAACGATGACGCCAACCGCGCGCTGATGGGCTCGAACATGCAACGCCAGGCCGTGCCGCTGATCCAGACCGAAGCGCCGCTGGTCGGCACCGGTCTCGAGCAGGTCGTGGCGCGCGACAGCCGAGCGGCCGTGGCCGCCCGCCGTGGCGGCATCGTCGAACAGGTCGACGCCACGCGTATCGTCGTGCGCGCGACGGAAGATCTCGAAGGCTCCAAGTCGGGCGTCGATATCTACCGCCTGTCGAAGTACCAGCGCTCGAACCAGAACTCGTGCATCAACCAGCGTCCGATCGTGAAGGTGGGCGACAAGGTTACAAAGGCGGACATCATCGCCGACGGCCCGTCGACCGACCTCGGCGAGCTGGCGCTTGGCCGCAACGTGCTCGTCGCGTTCATGCCGTGGAACGGCTACAACTTCGAGGACTCGATCCTCATCTCCGAGCGCATCGTGCGTGACGACGTGTTCACCTCGATCCACATCGAGGAGTTCGAGATCGCCGCTCGCGATACCAAGCTCGGGCCGGAAGAGATCACGCGCGATATCCCGAACGTCGGCGAGGAAGCCCTGCGCAACCTCGACGAAGCGGGCATTGTGGCCGTCGGCGCCGAAGTCCAGGCCGGCGATATTCTCGTCGGCAAGGTCACGCCGAAGGGCGAGTCGCCCATGACGCCGGAGGAGAAACTCCTCCGCGCCATCTTCGGCGAAAAAGCCTCTGACGTTCGTGACACCTCGCTTCGCATGCCGCCCGGCGCCACCGGAACGGTCGTCGAAGTGCGCGTGTTCAACCGTCACGGCGTCGAGAAGGACCAGCGCGCGCTGCAGATCGAGCGCGAGCAGATCGACCAGCTGATGACCGACAAGGACGACGAGCTGACCATCATCCAGCGCGACGCCATCAGCCGTCTGAAGCAACTGCTCGTCGGCCAGAAAGCCGTCGCCCGCGGCGGCAAGAAGACCGACATCACCGAAGAGTACCTCGAAGGCATGGCGCCGCTGGAGCTCTGGAAGATCGGCGTCGACGACGACGCGGTCGAAAAGCAGGTGAAGGACCTCAAGGGCTCGTATGACGAGTCGGTGGCCCTGATCGAAGCGCGCATTGCCGACAAGATCGAGAAAGTCCAGCGCGGCGACGACCTGCCGCCGGGCGTCATGAAGGTGGTCAAAGTGTTCGTCGCGGTGAAGCGCAAGCTTCAGCCGGGCGACAAGATGGCCGGCCGTCACGGCAACAAGGGCGTGATCTCCAAGATCAACCCGCTCGAAGACATGCCGTATCTCGAAGACGGCACGCCGGTCGACATCGTGCTGAACCCGCTGGGCGTGCCTTCGCGGATGAACGTCGGGCAGATCCTCGAGACCCACATGGGCTGGGCCTGCGCGGGTATCGGCAAGATGATCGATGCGGCGCTCAAGGAATACCGCCACGACCATGACGGCAAGGCCCTCGGCCGCGCCCTTCGCGACGCCTATGGCGAAGACGAAGAGCTGCCGAAGACCAATGACGAGATGGAGGAACTTGCCTCCAACCTCACAAAGGGCGTGCCGATCGCCACGCCGGTGTTCGACGGCGCCAACGAAAACGACATCGTCGATATGCTGAAGAAGGCAGGGCTCGACTCGTCGGGCCAAGTCTACCTGCACGACGGCCGTACGGGTGACCGTTTCACCCGCAAGGTCACGGGCGGGTACAAGTACCTGCTCAACCTGCACCACCTGGTCGCCGAGAAGATCCCCGCGCGTTCGACCGGCCCGTACTCGCTCGTCACCCAGCAGCCGCTGGGCGGCAAGGCGAAGTTCGGCGGACAACGCTTCGGCGAGATGGAGGTGTGGGCGCTTGAAGCCTACGGCGCCGCCTACACGCTGCAGGAGATGCTTACGGTCAAGTCCGACGACACGGCGGGCAGGGCGAAGGTCTACGAGGCGATCGTCCGCGGTGATGACACGTTCGAGGCCGGCATCCCGGAAAGCTTCAACGTGCTGGTCAAGGAGATGCGTTCTCTAGGCCTCAACGTCGAGCTGCTCGAAGGCGAACCTAAAGAGACCGAGGAAGAGACGGCCACGTAATCCGCCCCGCCGTCTACCATTCGCAATACCTTTCCGCCGGCTACGGCCGGCGGATCACCCCTAGAGGGAAAACGACATGAGCCAGGAAGTCACCAATCTCTTCAGCCCGAACGTTCCGGCGCCGACTTTCGAAGCCATCCGCATCGCGATCGCGAGCCCGGAAGAAATCAAGAAGTGGTCGTCCGGCGAGATCAAGAAGCCGGAGACGATCAACTACCGCACGTTCAAGCCTGAGCGCGACGGCCTGTTCTGCGCCCGCATCTTTGGGCCGATCAAGGATTACGAGTGCCTGTGCGGCAAGTACAAGCGCATCAAGTACCGCGGCGTGACCTGCGAGAAGTGCGGCGTTGAAGTGACGCTCGCCCGCGTCCGGCGCGAGCGCATGGGCCACATCGAACTCGCGGCGCCCGTCGCCCACATCTGGTTCCTGAAGTCGCTGCCGTCGCGCATCTCGCTGATGCTGGACATGGCGCTGAAGGACGTGGAGCGCGTGCTCTACTTCGAAAACTACATCGTCACCGAGCCGGGCCTTTCCCCGCTGAAGGAAAAGCAGCTCCTTACCGAAGAAGAGTACGCCCAGAAGCAGGAAGAGCTGGGCGAAGACTCGTTCACTGCGAAGATCGGCGCCGAGGCGGTTCGTGAACTGCTGAAAGGCTACGACCTCGAATCCGAGGCCGAGCGCCTGCGCATCGAGCTGGCGGAAGCCACCGGCGAGCTGAAGCCGAAGAAAATCGCCAAGCGCCTGAAGCTGGTTGAAAGCTTCATCCAGTCGGGCTGCCGCCCTGAGTGGATGGTGCTCACGATCGTGCCGGTCATCCCGCCCGACCTGCGCCCGCTGGTCCCGCTGGACGGCGGTCGCTTTGCGACGTCGGACCTCAACGATCTCTATCGCCGCGTCATCAACCGTAACAACCGCCTGAAGCGTCTGATGGAGCTCCGCGCGCCGGACATCATCATCCGCAACGAGAAGCGGATGCTGCAGGAATCCGTGGACGCGCTGTTCGACAACGGCCGCCGCGGCCGCGTCATCACGGGCACCAACAAGCGCCCGCTGAAGTCGCTGTCCGACATGCTGAAGGGCAAGCAGGGCCGGTTCCGTCAGAACCTGCTCGGCAAGCGCGTCGACTATTCGGGCCGTTCGGTCATCGTCGTCGGTCCGGAGCTGAAACTCCACCAGTGCGGCCTGCCGAAGAAGATGGCGCTCGAACTGTTCAAGCCGTTCATCTACGCACGGCTCGACGCGAAGGGCCTCGCCGGCACGGTAAAAGCCGCCAAGAAACTGGTCGAGAAAGAGAAGCCGGAAGTCTGGGACATCCTCGAAGAGGTGATCCGCGAACATCCCGTTCTGCTCAACCGCGCGCCGACGCTCCACCGCCTGGGCATCCAGGCATTCGAGCCGAAGCTCATCGAAGGCAAGGCCATCCAGCTCCACCCGCTGGTCTGCGCCGCGTTCAACGCCGACTTCGACGGCGACCAGATGGCCGTGCACGTCCCGCTGTCGCTCGAAGCGCAGCTGGAAGCGCGCGTGCTGATGATGTCGACCAACAACATCCTCTCGCCCGCCAACGGTCGCCCGATCATCGTGCCGTCACAGGACATCGTTCTCGGCCTCTATTACCTGTCGATCGAACGCGACAAGGAAAAGGGCGAAGGCTCGATCTTCGGCGACCTCGCCGAGATTGAACATGCGCTCGCAGCCGGCACGGTCACGCTGCACGCCAAGGTCAAGGCGCGTTTCACCACCAAGGACGAGAACGGCAAGGACCTCACCAAGGTCTACAACACGACGCCGGGCCGCATGATGATCGCGGACTGCCTGCCACGCGAACGCGGCATGGATCCCAGCGTCGCGAACGAGCTGATGACGAAGAAGTCGGTCGGGAAGCTGATCGACATCGTTTACCGGAACTGCGGCCAGAAGGCCACGGTCATTTTCTGCGACCGCGTCATGGCGCTGGGCTTCAAGGAAGCGGCTCGCGCCGGCATCTCCTTCGGCAAGGATGACATGCTCATCCCGAAATCGAAGGACAAGCTGGTCGCCGACACCCGCAAGCTGGTGAACGAGTACGAGCGGCAATACGCCGACGGCCTCATCACGCGCGGCGAGAAGTTCAACAAGGTCGTCGACGCCTGGTCCGCCTGCACGGACAAGGTCGCTGACGCCATGATGGATGCCGCCGGCGCTACTGGCACTGGCGAACTCAACTCGGTGTTCATGATGGCGCACTCCGGCGCCCGAGGTTCGAAGAACCAGATGAAGCAGCTTGCCGGCATGCGCGGCCTAATGGCCAAGCCGTCGGGCGAGATCATCGAGACGCCGATCGTGTCGAAATTCAAGGAAGGCCTCACCGTGCTGGAGTACTTCAACTCCACCCACGGCGCACGCAAGGGCCTTGCCGACACGGCGCTCAAGACCGCCAACTCCGGCTACCTCACACGGCGACTTGTTGACGTTGCTCAAGATTGCATCATCACGGAAGAAGACTGCGGCACCGACAAGGGCATCACCCTTGGCGCGGTCATGGAAGGCGCTGACGTCATCGTCTCGCTGGCTGAGCGCACGCTCGGCCGGACGACGGCGGAAGACATCAAGCATCCGAACACGGGCGCGATCATCGCTCCGGCCAACACCTATCTGGACGAGGATATTGCCTCGCAGATCGACAAGGCCGGCGTCGACCGCATTCTCGTGCGCTCGGTGCTGACCTGCGAGACCCGCAACGGCACCTGTGCTTCCTGCTACGGTCGTGACCTGGCGCGTGGTACGCGCGTCAACGTCGGCGAGGCTGTCGGCGTCATCGCCGCTCAGTCGATCGGCGAACCGGGCACGCAGCTCACGATGCGTACGTTCCACATCGGCGGCGCCGCCCAGGTGACGACCGAGTCGTCGCTCGAGGCTGCCTTCGACTCGGACGTGCGCTTCGAGAATGCCGCAACGGTGAAGCGCGAAGACGGCACACTGGTGGTGGTCGGCCGTTCGATGGAGGTGAAACTCATCGACGCGGAAGGCCGCATCCGGCAGACGTTCAAGCCTGTCTACGGCGCGCGTCTCCGCTACGGCGACGGCGACAAGGTGAAGCGCGGTGAGCGCGTGGCTGACTGGGATCCCTTCGCGACCCCGATCGTCACCGACCTCGCCGGCAAGGTGAAGTACGAGGATCTCATCGAGGGCGTCACAACCCGCGACGAGACCGACGAAGCGACCGGCATCGCCAACAAGGTGGTGATCGACGCCCGCGTCACCAGCAAGAAGGTCGAGCTCAAGCCCTGCATCGTCCTCACGACTGAAGACGGCTCGCCCATCAAGCACCCGGGCGGTGTCCAAGCGCGTTACTTCCTCCCCGTCGACGCCATCCTCTCGGTGGCCGAAGGCGATGATGTGAAGCCTGGCGACACGCTCGCGCGTGTGCAAACCGGCGGCGCCACGACCCGCGACATCACGGGCGGTCTGCCGCGCGTGGCCGAGCTGTTCGAAGCACGCCGTCCCAAGGATCACGCGATCATCGCGGAGATCACGGGCCGCGTCGAATTCGGCCGCGACTACAAGAACAAGCGCCGCGTGCGCCTGGTCCCGGAAGAAGCTGGCGCCGAGCCGATGGAATATCTCGTGCCGAAGACCAAGCACTTGATGGTCCAGGAAGGCGACCTGCTGAAGAAGGGCGAATACCTGCTCGAGGGCAACCCCGCGCCGCAGGACATTCTCACCATCCTCGGCGTCGAGGCGCTGGCCGACTATCTGGTCAACGAGATCCAGAAGGTCTACCGCTTGCAAGGCGTGCCGATCGACGACAAGCACATCGAAGTCATCGTCCGCCAGATGCTCCAGAAAGTGGAAATCTCGGAGGGCGGCTCGACCACGCTGCTCGCCGGTGAAGCTGTCGACGCGCTCGACTTCGAGGAAGCCAACAACGCCGCCATCAAGGCCGGCCGTGAGCCCGCCAAGGGCATGCGCGTCCTGCTGGGCATCACCAAGGCGTCGCTCCAGACCAAGTCGTTCTTCTCTGCGGCCTCCTTCCAGGAGACCACCCGCGTCCTCACGGAAGCGGCGATCCAGGGCAAGATCGATCCGCTGGAAGGCCTCAAGGAGAACGTCATCGTCGGCCGTCTCATCCCGGCCGGCACGGGCGGGGCGCTGCGGAAATACCGCAAGCTTGCCCACGACCGCGACGATCGCTTGAAGGAACAGCGCAAGGTCACTGCTCCGGTTCCGGCTCTGCCGGCGGCTGAATAGGGCAGGCCAGACAACCAGACCTAAACGCGACGGCGGGCGAAAGTCCGCCGTCGCTGCGTTTGGGCTAGCGCTGGCGCCAGCGTCCAAGGGCGTATTCACTCATCATCAGATCTGGAGGCGTCTCATGTACGCGAACGTCAACGGCGTGCGTTTGTTCTTCGACGTGTTCAATCCGAAGCTCGAAATCGCGGGCGATGGCCTCAAGGAAAAGCCGACCCTGGTCTGCATTCCCGGCGGGCCAGGCGGCGACCACCAGACCCTGCGTCCTTTCTTCGACCGCTTCGCCGACGCGGCGCAGCTTGTCTATCTCGACCCGCGCGGCGGCGGCCGCAGTGATCATGGTGACCCGGCAGGCTGGACGCTCAACCAGTGGGGCGATGACATCGCGGCCTTCTGCGATGTCCTGGGCATCCAGAAACCCATCGTCCTCGGCTCGTCGGGCGGGTCGATGATGGTCCAGGCCTATCTGGCCCGGCATCCCGGCATCCCGGCCATGCCGGCGGCGCCGTCCTCCTGAACGCCTGTTTGCGCATGAACCAGGACGAGCTGGTCGCGGGTTACGAACGCCTGGGCGGGCCCGAGGCCGGCCAGGCCGCCCGAGCCCTGTACGGGAACCCGACGTCGGACGACTACGCTGCATTCTTCCGCCATTGCCTGCCGCTCTATTCCCGGAAAGGCGACCTGTCCTCGTTGGCGGCATCCGGGGCGCGCGCGGCCATGAATCCGGTCGCGACCCAGCGATTCTTCGCGCCTTCAGGCGAAGCCTGGCGTTTTGACCATCGGAACCGCCTGTCCCGGGTCGAATGCCCCGTCCTGGTTATCCTCGGCGAGCACGACCCGGTGACACCGGCGGTATGGGGCAGGGAGGTGGCGGAGGCCCTGCCGGCAGGCAAGGCGGAACTCATCGTCTTCCCCGAGGCCAGCCACCTCGTGACGGTGGACGAGCCGGAGGCGTTCGCGGCTGTGGTTTCACGGTTCATCGCCGCCCGATAAGCCGCTCCGGCGAGAGGTGCGGGGAGCCGCATTTTGTGGCCTTCCCCGCACTTGACCCCGTTGGGGGAGGCCAGTATAGCCCCGCTTCACATCGCCGGACCGGCCGTGGAATACGTTCCAGACGCGGTTGGGTGGTGTGACCTTAAGAGAGCGAAAGCCTCCTATAGAGTTCGGCCGGGGCAGGCGTGAGCCTTGTCGCGGCATGTGTTTTTTGACCGGTCGCCAGAGACGCGAGGACTAATGCCGACGATTCAGCAGCTCATCCGCAAACCGCGGCAAGACAAGCCGAAGCGGAACAAGGTTCCCGCCCTCAAATCGTGCCCGCAGCGCCGCGGCGTCTGCACCCGCGTCTATACGACGACGCCGAAGAAGCCGAACTCGGCGCTTCGCAAAGTCGCCAAGGTGCGTCTCACCACGCAGCACGAAGCGGTCTGCTACATCCCCGGCGAAGGTCACAATCTGCAGGAGCACTCGGTCGTGCTGATCCGCGGCGGCCGCGTGAAAGACTTGCCCGGCGTTCGCTACCACATCCTCCGCGGCGTTCTCGACACTCAAGGCGTCAAAGACCGCAAGCAGCGCCGCTCGCTCTACGGCGTGAAGCGTCCGAAGTAATTCAGGTAAGCAAGAAAAATGTCCCGTCGTCACCGCGCAGAAAAACGCCAGGTCCTTCCCGACGCCCAGTACGGCGATCAGGTCATCACCCGCTTCATGAACCAGGTGATGTACCAGGGCAAAAAGTCCGCCGCCGAGCAGATCGTGTACGGCGCACTCGAGACCGTCGCTTCGAAGTCCAAGCGTCCGGCGCCTGAGCTGTTCCACGAAGCCCTCGGCAATGTTGCGCCATCGGTTGAAGTCCGTTCGCGCCGCGTAGGCGGCGCAACCTACCAGGTTCCGGTCGAAGTGCGTCCCGAGCGCCGTCAGGCTCTCGCCATCCGCTGGCTGATCATCGCCGCGCGCGCACGTTCGGAAAACACAATGGAAGAGCGTCTGGCTGCAGAAATGCTGGACGCTGCGCACGGCCGGGGGTCGGCGGTGAAGAAGCGGGAAGACACTCACCGTATGGCGGAAGCCAACCGGGCCTTCTCGCACTACCGCTGGTAATCAGCCGGCGGTTCGCCGCATAGATTCAAGGGCGCTCCCCATGCCTCGTTCACATCAACTCGCCGACTACCGAAACTTCGGGATCATGGCGCACATCGACGCCGGCAAGACGACGGTGACCGAGCGGATTCTGTATTACACCGGCAAGTCGCACAAAATCGGCGAAGTCCACGATGGCGCGGCCACCATGGACTGGATGGAACAAGAGCAAGAGCGCGGCATCACCATCACGTCGGCCGCAACGACCTGCTTCTGGCAGGACAAGCGCCTCAACATCATCGACACGCCCGGACACGTCGACTTCACCATCGAAGTCGAGCGCAGCTTACGCGTTCTCGACGGCGCCGTCGCCGTGCTCGATGGCAACCAGGGCGTCGAGCCGCAGACGGAAACCGTCTGGCGCCAGGCCGACAAATATCACGTTCCGCGGATCGTCTTCGCCAACAAGATGGACAAGATCGGCGCGGACTTCTTCAACTGCGTGAACGACCTCGTTAAGCGCCTCGGCATCAAGCCGATCCCGCTGCAGCTCCCGATCGGCATCGAACACACCTTCAAAGGCGTCGTCGATCTCGTCGAGATGCGCGGCATCATCTGGCAAGGGGAAGATCTCGGCGCGAAGTACGACATCGTCCCGATCCCCGACGACATGAAAGAGCAGGCTGCGGAATACCGCGCCAAGCTGGTCGAAGCCGTCGCCGAGCTCGATGACGAGGTCATGGCCGCCTTCTTCGAAGGCAAGGAGCCGGACGTCGCCACGATCAAGCGCCTCATCCGCAAGGCCGTGCTGACCGGCGCGTTCTATCCCGTGCTGTGCGGCTCGGCATTCAAGAACAAGGGCGTCCAGCCTCTGCTCGACGCGGTCGTCGACTTCCTGCCGTCGCCGCTCGACGTGCCGGCCGTCAAAGGCATCGATCCGAAAGACGATTCGGAAATCGAGCGTCCGCAGACCGATGATGCGCCGCTGTCGATGCTGGCCTTCAAAATCATGGACGACCCGTTCGTCGGCTCGATCACGTTCTGCCGCATCTACTCGGGCACGCTGAACTCCGGCACCACGCTCCTCAACTCCACCAAGGAGAAGAAAGAGCGTATCGGCCGCATGCTCGAGATGCACGCGAACGACCGCAAAGACATCAAGGAAGCCTTCGCCGGCGACATCGTCGCGGTGGCCGCCCTCAAGGAATCGACCACGGGGGACACGCTGTGCGATCCCGCCAAGCCGGTCATCCTCGAGAAGATGGAATTCCCCGATCCGGTCATCGAGATCGCGATCGAGCCGAAATCGAAGGCCGACCAGGAGAAGCTGGCGCTCGCGCTGCAGCGTCTCGCCGCCGAGGACCCGTCCTTCCGCGTCTCGACCGATCACGAGTCCGGCCAGACCCGTCTCAAGGGCATGGGCGAACTCCACCTCGACATCAAGGTCGACATCTTGCGCCGCACCTACAAGGTCGATGCGAACATCGGCGCGCCGCAGGTGGCGTACCGTGAGACGCTCGGCAAGCCGACCGAGATCGACTACACGCACAAGAAGCAGACCGGCGGCACGGGCCAGTTCGCCCGCGTCAAGATCCTGTTCGAACCGCAGGCGCCTGGCGCCGGCTATGAGTTCGTCAACGAGATCGTCGGCGGCTCGATCCCGCGGGAATTCATCCCGGGTGTCGAAAAAGGCATCAAGTCGGTCATGAACTCGGGTCCCCTGGTGGGCTTCCCGGTCATCGACTTCAAGGCGACGCTGCTGGACGGCGCGTTCCACGACGTCGACTCCAGCGTCCTGGCCTTCGAGATCGCCTCCCGCGCCGCCTTCCGCGAAGCCTCGCAAAAGGCCCAGATGAAGCTGCTCGAACCGATCATGAAGGTCGAAGTGGTGTCGCCGGAAGACTTCGTCGGCACGGTGATCGGCGACCTCAACTCCCGCCGCGGCATGATCCTCGGGCAGGAAATGCGGGGCAACGCCACCGTTATCAATGCGATGGTTCCCCTTGCCAACATGTTCGGCTACGTGAACAACCTGCGCTCCGCAACGCAGGGCAGGGCGAACTACACGATGCAGTTCGACCACTATGAGGCGGTGCCGAGCGCCGTCGCCAAGGAAGTGATTGAGAAACTCAGCGGGTGATGAGGCCGGCGCCTAACGGCCCCGACCGCCCTGAAGCAGGAGCTACGGAGTAAAAAGCGATGTCCAAGGAAAAGTTTGCGCGTACGAAGCCCCACGTAAACGTCGGCACGATCGGCCACGTTGACCATGGCAAGACGACGCTGACAGCGGCGATCACGATTATTCTCGCCAAGTCCGGCGGCGCGACCGCCAAGAAATACGACGAGATCGACGCTGCGCCCGAAGAGAAAGCGCGCGGCATCACGATCAACACGGCGCACGTCGAGTACGAGACGAAAAACCGTCACTACGCGCACGTCGATTGCCCCGGCCACGCCGACTACGTGAAGAACATGATCACGGGCGCGGCCCAGATGGACGGCGGCATTCTCGTGGTGTCGGCAGCCGACGGCCCGATGCCGCAGACCCGCGAGCACATCCTGCTCGCCCGCCAGGTCGGCGTGCCCGCGCTGGTCGTGTACCTGAACAAGGTCGACATGGTCGACGACAAGGAACTGCTCGACCTCGTGGAACTCGAAGTCCGCGAACTGCTGTCCTCGTACAACTTCCCCGGCGACACGCTCCCGATCATCCCGGGCTCGGCGTTGGCCGCCGTCGAAGGCCGTGATCCGGAAATCGGCGAGAAGTCCATTCTCGCTCTGATGGACGCCGTTGACGCCTTCATCCCGACGCCGGAACGGCCCCTCGACCAGCCCTTCCTGATGGCGATCGAGGACGTGTTCTCGATCTCCGGCCGCGGTACCGTTGTGACCGGCAAGGTCGACCGCGGCATCGTTCGCGTTGGCGACGAACTCGAAATCGTCGGCATCAAGGACACGCAGAAAACGATCTGCACGGGCGTGGAAATGTTCCGCAAGCTGCTCGATCAGGGCCAGGCTGGCGACAACGTCGGCGTTCTCCTCCGCGGCATTGACCGCGAGCAGGTCGAGCGTGGCCAGGTTCTTTGCAAGCCCGGCAGCGTGAAGCCGCACAAGAAGTTCGAAGCCGAGGTTTACGTCCTTAACAAGGACGAAGGCGGCCGCCACACCCCATTCTTCGCCAACTACCGTCCGCAATTCTACTTCCGCACCACGGACGTCACCGGCATCGTCGAGCTGCCCGCGGGCACCGAGATGGTTATGCCTGGCGACAACGTGAAGCTGGTGGTCGAGTTGATCGCGCCGATCGCGCTCGAAGAAAAGCAGCGCTTCGCCATCCGCGAAGGCGGCCGCACGGTCGGCTCGGGCGTTGTGGCGAAAATTCTCGTTTAAGCTCGACGGAAATCTGAGACCCTAGAGAGGGCGCTGGGAAACCAGCGCCCTTTCGCTTTTGAGGTGCTAGTCTAGTTGGGCAGGGAGGGGCAAATGGCGGGGCGCTACGTGCGGCTAGTCAGCATCTGGATCCACAAAGGCCAGGAAGCGGCCTTCGAGGCGTTCGAGCGGGAGGCTGTCGTCAGGATGGCCGCGCACGGCGGCCGGATCGACGCTGCCGTCCGCACCAGCCCCACGGGGCTCGCCACCGGGCCGGAAGACGCCACACCCTACGAAATCCATGTCGTCAGCTTCCCGGACAAGGCTGCCATGGATGCGTACGCCAGCGATCCCGCCACCCTGGTCCTGCAGGAAAAACGCGCCACGATCATCTCGCTGACCCTGGTAATGACGGGCAGGGAAGCAGGGCCTTACGCCGGCTCTTAGGGCGTTCGAGCCCACATGCGCGGCGCACAGAAAAAAAGTGGCTCTACTCGTTTCGCGGTAGCTCCCCCGAGTACCCGATAAGCATCGGGCGCGTTGAATCGAAACCAGATTTGACGCGATAGCTTACGACGCCATCGGTGATTGCGCTTATCTCCACCTGAGCGCCTAACAAGTTGAGAGTGAGCGGAATGTCGGTGTCCCGAAAGTGGATAATCTGCGCGTCGAGCACACCGCCGCCCATTGGGCGGGTTGATGCGCCGCGGTCGCCATTTGCCTCGTGTAGCGTTTGGGGACGTTTCGCGTCGGATACGGCAAACTCCAGCCGATAGGCACCCAGTATACTCTCGGTAACCACGGCCCCGGCGGAAAGGAGGCGTCCAGTTTGTTCCTTCTGCAACTCGTAGGGGATTGCAACGCCTTGATCCGGATTGCCTTCGAGGGTCGAGGGCGCGAAAATGTCGGTACCGATGGCTCCACCCCAATAACCGATAACGCCACCCCAATAGAAGGTATCGAAGGTGCCATTGCGATCTCGATCAACGAGACACAAGCGCACTATCCGACCGTCCATTATGGGTTCCCTTGATCGATAGGTCACGCGTCGGTCGCAGAAGGCCAAATGTCCGCGCATGACCCCGTCTATCTGACTAAACGAGGTCTCAGGCGCATATTCGGCATTTCCGGGTGACTTGTTCCAGAGCGAAGCCGGTGGAATAGGAATCGAGACGCGCTCCGAAAGCTTCGCTTCGCTTGCAGCAACAAAGTCCTGTCGGAAGAGAAGTTCTCCTATTCTTGCCCGCTGCGTTTCACCTGCAAGCGAAGCCGAGACAGGAGACATCACCCAGTAAGCTGCTTCTGGGTAGGAAGACGGATCTCCGTTCTTTGCGACCGTCGAGCAACCGCCCATCAACGCGACGACCAAGGCGCTTACACTCAACGCAATGATGTGATTTTGCATCGTTCCCCCCAATTTTCGGCAGACTGTGGCGCGCCGGGTGTCGGCCAGCAAGCACAGCTCGTTCCGCTCGAAATGTTCGCTTTGCAGCGACCGATTTGTTCGGATTCGAGACGGAAGACTCGTAATTGTCGCCTCATTTCCGCGCGCTCAAGACCTCTGGAGTACTTTGCAGCCTTACAAGAAACGGGCGCTTGACGTGGTTAGGGCCCCGGACTATCACCCGGCCTCGTTTCCACGGCCTTGGCTGTGTTTCAGCGCTTCTGAAGCAAACGCAAGGCCCGGAAACAAAAGGAAAAACTCAACGAGTGCGGCGGCCCGCCGGGGGACTTGATCCCGGCTTGGCTGCATTCACGCTGTTTCGGTGGACCGATGGAACGACAGAATATTCGAATTAGGCTCAAGGCCTTCGACCATCGGGCGCTCGATATGTCGGCGCGCGAGATCGTGTCGACCGCCAAGCGCACGGGCGCTCAGGTACGCGGACCGGTTCCGCTGCCCACCCGCATCGAGAAATTCACCGTCAACCGCTCCCCCCACATCGACAAGAAGTCCCGCGAGCAGTTCGAGATCCGTACGCACAAGCGCGTGCTCGATATCGTCGATCCGACGCCGCAGACCGTCGACGCCCTCATGAAACTGGACCTCTCCGCCGGCGTCGCCGTGGAGATCAAGCTGGGGAACAGCTGATGCGTACCGGTCTCGTCGCCAAGAAACTCGGAATGACGCGTGTGTTCGGCGCTGATGGCGCTCACATACCCGTCACCGTGCTGTCGCTCGAAGGCTGCCAGGTCATCGGCGTGCGCACCACCACGGAACGCGAAGTCGATGTCAAGAAGCGCGGCGAGAAGGTCGGCGCCCGCAAAGCCAACGACGGTTATACCGCCGTTGTTCTCGGCGCCGGCGCCCGCAAGGCCAAGAATGTGAACCAGTCGCTCCGCGGCCAGTTCGCCAAGGCCTCGGTAGAGCCCAAGGCCATCATCCGTGAATTCCGCGTGTCGGACGACATGCTTCTCGAGGTCGGCGCCCAACTCAGCGCCGACCATTTTGTTTCCGGCCAGAAGGTCGATATCTGCGGCCTCACCAAGGGCAAGGGCTTCGCCGGCGCGATGAAGCGCTGGAATTTCGGTGGTCTGGAAGCTTCCCACGGCGTCTCGGTCTCGCACCGCTCGCACGGTTCGACCGGCCAGCGTCAGGATCCCGGCCGCGTGTTCAAGGGCAAGAAGATGGCCGGCCACCTCGGTGTCGAGCGCGTCACCACCCAGAACCTCGAAGTTGTCCGCACCGATGAAGAGCGCGGCCTGATCCTCATTCGCGGCGCCGTTCCCGGCCCGGAGAATGGATGGGTCGAGATCCGCGACTCGGTGAAGACCAAGGCGCCGAAAGACCTGCCGACGCCCGCGAAACTTCGCGCCAAGGAAGCGGCCCAATCTTCCAAAGAGGGACAGGGCTGATGAAACTCCCCGTCGTAAAGCTTGATGCGAAGAAGGCCGGCGAGATCGATCTCGACGACGCCGTATTCGGCATCACGGAAATCCGCTCGGACATCCTCCAGCGCATGGTCCGCTACCAGCTGTCCAAGCGCCAGGCGGGCACGCACTCGACGCTGTCGCGCTCGAACGTCTCCGTCACCACCAAGAAGCTCTACAACCAGAAGGGCACCGGCGGCGCCCGTCACGGTTCGCGCAACGCTCCGATTTTCGTCGGCGGCGGCACGGCCCATGGCCCGCACCCGCACTCCCACGCTCACGCGCTCCCGAAAAAAGTGCGCGCGCTGGCGATGAAACATGCTCTCTCGTCGAAGGTGAAAGACGAAGCTCTCATCATCCTGGACGTGCTCGAAGGCGACAAAACCAAGGACGTGTCGATCCAGCTCAAGAAGCTTGGCATCTCGAACGCCCTGGTCATCGGCGGCGAAAAGCTCGACGAGAAATTCGCCAAGGCCGCCCGCAACATCCCCAACATCGACGTCCTCCCGCTCGCCGGCCTCAACGTCTACGACGTGATGCGCCGCAAGACGCTGGTGCTGACGCGCGAAGCCGTCGAGGGCGTCAACGCCCGCTTCGCTGTTACCGAGAAGGCGTAACGATCATGGCCGCCGCTCCGAAATCCATTCACTACGGACGCCTCACCGCTCCGATCATCACCGAAAAGACCACGATGATCTCCGAGCAGAACAAGGTCGTGTTCCGCGTGCCCCTCGACGCCACCAAGCCGCAGATCAAGGAAGCGGTCGAGGCGCTGTTCAACGTCAACGTCTTGTCGGTCAACACGATGGTGACGAAGGGCAAGACCAAGCAATTCCGCGGCGTCCCGGGCAAGCGTTCGGACGTGAAGAAAGCGATCGTTACGTTGAAGGACGGCCAGTCCATCGACGTCACGACCGGGCTCTGAGGATCAACACGCCATGGCGCTGAAGACATTCAACCCGACTTCCCCCGGCCGCCGCCAGCTCGTACTGGTCGACCGCTCGGGCCTGCACAAGGGCGGCCCCGTCAAGACGCTGACCGAAGGCAAGAACTCGACCGGCGGCCGCAACAACCTCGGCCGTCGCACCGCGCGCTGGCGCGGGGGCGGCGCCAAGAAGAGCTACCGCATCATCGATTTCAAGCGCCGCAAGTGGGACATGCCCGCTACGATCGAGCGTCTTGAGTACGACCCGAACCGCACCGCGTTCATCGCCCTGGTGAAGTACACGGACGGTGAGCAGGCCTACATCATCGCCCCGCAGCGCGTTGACGTGGGCGACGTCGTGATCGCCGGCGAGAACGTCGACATCAAGCCGGGCAACGCCCTGCCGATGAAGAACATCCCGGTCGGCACCATCATCCACAACATCGAGATGAAGCCGCTCAAGGGCGCCCAGATGGTCCGCTCCGCGGGCTCCTTCGCCCAGCTCGTCGGCCGCGCCGATGGCTACGCCCAGGTGAAACTGTCTTCCGGCGAAGTCCGCATGGTCCCCGAGATCTGCATGGCGACCGTCGGCGCAGTTTCGAACCCGGACAACATCAACGTCGTGATCGGCAAGGCCGGCCGCAACGTCCTCAAGGGCTGGCGCCCCCACGTTCGCGGCGTCGCCATGAACCCGGTCGACCACCCGCACGGCGGCGGCGAGGGCAAGACCTCGGGCGGCCGTCACCCGGTCACGCCGTGGGGCAAGAAAACCCGCGGTCCCAAGACCCGCAAGAACAAGTCGACCGATCGCCTGATCGTGCGTCGTCGGCACAAAGCGTAACGGAGAGAAGCAAGATGTCCCGTTCCGTATGGAAAGGCCCCTTCGTCGACGGCTATCTGCTCAAGAAAGCAGAAGTCTCGAAGAACGCCGCACGTTCCACGCCGATCAAGACGTGGTCGCGCCGTTCGACGATCCTGCCGGAGTTCATTGGCCTGACCTTCCAGGTCCACAACGGCAAGACGTTCGTGCCGGTCAACGTCTCGGAAGAGATGGTCGGCCACAAGTTCGGCGAGTTCGCGCCGACCCGCACTTTCCGCGGCCATAGCGGCGACAAGAAAGTGACGGCGGCTCCGGCTGCGGCAGCGAGGAAGTCGTAAGATGGGCAAGGCAAAAGCTCCTCCGAAGCAGGCGTCCAACGAGAGCCGCGCGGTTCTGCGCATGGCCCGTATCAGCCCGCAGAAACTGAATCTGATCGCCGGCCTCATTCGCGGCCTGCCGGCCCAGAAAGCCATGGACGAACTGCAGTTCAGCCGGAAGCGCGCCGCGGCCGAAGTCCGCAAGGTGCTCTATTCGGCGATCGCCAACGCCGAGAACAATCACGGCCTGGACATCAACAGCCTGGTCGTCGCCGAAGCCCATGTCGGCAAGAACCTCGTGATGAAGCGCATGCACGCTCGTGCACGGGGCAGGGGCGTCCGCGTTGAAAAGCCGTTCTCCCAGATCACCATTTTGCTGCGCGACACGTCGGTCGCCGCTCAAACCTCCGAGGCCGCATAATGGGTCAGAAAACAAACCCCACCGGGCTTCGTCTCGGCATCAACCGTACGGCGGACAGCCGCTGGTACGCCGACAGCAACGACTTCGGTCGCCTGCTGCACGAAGACATCAAGATCCGGAAGTTCATCAAGGAAAAGCTGAAGCAAGCCGGCGTCAGCAAGGTCATCATCGAGCGTCCGCACAAGAAGTGCCGCATTACCGTTCACACCGCCCGCCCGGGCATGGTGATCGGCAAGAAGGGCGCTGACATCGAGACGCTCCGCAAGGAAATCGCCAAGCTCTGCAAGGACGAGGTGTTCCTGAACCTCGTCGAGATTCGCAAGCCGGAGATCGACTCGGCGCTCGTCGCCGAAGACGTCGCCCGCCAGCTCGAGCGCCGCGTGTCTTTCCGTCGTGCGATGAAGCGCGCGATGCAGACCTCGATGCGCATGGGCGCCCAGGGCATCCGTCTCACTGTCGCCGGCCGTCTCGGCGGCGCGGAGATCGCCCGCACGGAATGGTATCGTGAAGGCCGCGTTCCGCTGCACACGCTGCGCGCCGACATCGACTACGGCACGGCGGAAGCGAAAACGACCTACGGCATCATCGGCATCAAGTGCTGGATCTTCAAAGGCGAGATCATGGAGCACGATCCGATGGCGGTGGATCGCAAGCAGGAAGCCGGCGGCGATGCTCGTCCGCGTCGCGATCGTGATCGCGGCGGCGACCGTGATCGTGCAGGCGGGAACTAGGAAATCAGGCCATGCTGCAACCTAAGCGCACCAAATACCGCAAGGCCTTCAAAGGCCGCATCCACGGCCAGGCCAAAGGCGGCTTCGCGCTCAACTTCGGCTCGCACGGGCTGAAGGCGCTGGAGCCCAACCGCGTCACGGCGCGCGAGATCGAGGCTGCCCGCCGCGCTCTCACCCGCGAGATGAAGCGTATCGGCAAGGTCTGGATTCGCGTGTTCCCGGATGTGCCGGTTTCGAAGAAGCCGATCGAGGTCCGCATGGGCTCCGGCAAGGGCGCGCCCGAATTCTGGGTCGCCCGCGTGAAGCCGGGTCGCATCCTGTTCGAGATCGACGGCGTGCCGGATGCGGTAGCGCGTCTCGCCCTGTCGCTTGGCGCCGCCAAGCTCTCGGTGAAGACCAAGATCGTCACCCGGATCGGAGAGTAACCGATGGCGACCCAGAAAACCAAAAAGAACAGCGAAGACCTTCGCCACAAGACGCCGGACCAGCTGCGCGACAAGCTGGCCGACCTCAAGAAGGAACAATTCAACCTGCGCTTCCAGAAGGCCACCGGCCAGCTGGAGAAGACTTCGCGCGTGCGCCTGGTGCGCCGCGACATCGCCCGGATCGAAACGGTCCTGAGCGAGAAGTCCAAAGCGACAGCGGCCTAGGAGAGAGCACGATGCCAAAGCGAATCATGGAAGGCACGGTCGTCTCCAACAAGATGGACAAGACCGCCGTCGTCCGCGTCGAACGGACCTTCATCCACCCGCTCTTCAAGAAGACGGTGCGGAAGTCGAAGCGTTATCACGCGCACGATGCCAACAATGCGGCCCAGGTCGGCCAGCAGGTTGAAATTCAGGAATGCCCGCCGCGCTCCAAGCTGAAGCGCTGGGAAATCGTCTCGTTCAAAGGTCAGTCAGCATGATTCAGATGCAGACAAATCTCGATGTGGCCGACAACTCGGGCGCCAAGCGCGTCCAGTGCATCAAGGTGCTGGGCGGCTCCAAGCGCCGCTACGCCTCGATCGGCGACGTCATCGTCGTCTCGGTCAAGGAAGCGACCCCGAAGGGCCGCGTGAAGAAGGGCGAAGTGAAGCGCGCGGTCGTCGTGCGCATTTCGAAAGACCTTCAGCGCCGCGACGGCTCGGTCATCCGTTTCGACACCAACGCGGCCGTCCTGGTGAACAACCAGAACGAGCCGATCGGCACCCGCATCTTCGGACCGGTTCCGCGCGAACTCCGCGCCAAGAACCACATGAAGATCATCTCGCTTGCGCCGGAGGTCCTGTAATGGCCGCCAGAATCAAGAAGGGCGACAAGGTCATCGTTCTCACCGGCAAGGATAAGGGCCGGAAGGGCGAAGTGATCAAATCGTTCCCGGAAGCCAACCGCGTGCTGGTCTCGGGCATCAACATCGCCGCTCGCCACACCAAGCCGAGCCAGGGTGATCCGCAAGGCGGGATCAAGCGCAAGGAAGCGCCGATCCACGTGTCCAACGTCGCCCACGTCGATCCGACGTCGGGCAAAGCGACCCGTATCGGTTTCAAGATGGAAGGCACGGGCGACAAGGCCCGCAAGGTGCGCTTCGCCAAGCGTTCCGGGGAGAACATCGATGTCTGAGGCGAAATATACTCCGCGGCTCAGGACGCTGTACGACAAGTCGATCCGCGAAAAGCTGACGACGCAGTTCAGCTATGGCAACCCGCTGCAGGTGCCGGCCCTCGACAAGGTCGTCATCAACATGGGCGTTGGCGAAGCTGTCGCCGACTCCAAGAAGATCCGCTCGGCCGTGGCCGACCTCGCGGCGATCACCGGCCAGAAGCCGATCGAGACCAAGTCGCGCAAGTCGATCGCTTCGTTCAAGCTGCGCGACGGCATGACGATCGGCGCGAAGGTCACCCTGCGCCGCGAGCGCATGTACGAATTCGTCGATCGCCTGACGACCATCGCGCTCCCGCGCGTGAAGGACTTCCGTGGCCTGAACGCCAAATCGTTCGACGGCCGCGGCAACTTCGCGATGGGTCTCAAGGAGCACATCGTGTTCCCGGAGATCAACTACGACAACATCGAGACGGTCTGGGGCATGGATATCATTGTGTGCACGACGGCGCGCACGAACGAAGAAGCGAAAGCGCTCCTCACGGAGTTCGGCTTTCCCTTCCGTAACTAGGCGCGCTGGAGAGAGACATGGCCAAGAAAAGCTCGATCGAGAAGAACAACCGCCGCAAGCGCATGGCGGACCAGTATGCGAAGAAGCGCGCTGAACTGAAGGCGACCGCTCTCAACGAGAGCTTGTCGCTGGAAGAACGGTTCGCGGCACGCATCAAGCTGGCCAAGCTGCCGCGCAACTCGGCGCCGTCGCGCGTGCGCAACCGCTGCGAAATTTCTGGCCGCCCGCGCGGCTACTACCGCAAGCTCAAGATGTCGCGCATCGCGATGCGTGACTACGGCGCTGCCGGGGCGATCCCCGGTCTCGTCAAGTCGAGCTGGTAGGGGAGGGCAAACAAGATGATCATGAACGATCCCCTGGGCGATCTACTGACGCGCATTCGGAATGCGCAGCGCCGCGGCAAGACGACGGTGCAGACGCCGTCGTCGAAGCTGCGCGTTCACGTGCTGGAAGTGCTTCAGCGCGAGGGCTACATCCGTGGCTTCACGGAAGTGGAAAAGGACGGCCGCAAGGAACTCGATGTCGAGCTGAAATACTATGACGGCTCGCCGGTCATTTCCGAAATCCGCCGCATCTCCAAGCCGGGCCGCCGCGTCTATTCGGCCGTCCGCGATATTCCGCTGGTCCGCAATGGGCTGGGCATCTCCGTCCTCTCCACGCCGAAGGGCGTGATGTCGGACAACGAAGCCCGCACCCAGAACGTCGGCGGCGAAATCCTCTGCCGGGTGAGCTAGTCATGTCACGCGTTGGAAAGAAGACGATCGAAGCGGTCAAGGGCGTCGACATCAAGGTCGCCGGCGGCCAAGTCACCGTGAAAGGCCCGAAGGGCGAGCTGACGATGATTCTCTCGGACGAAGTGTCCGTGAAAGTCGACAACGGCGAAGTGAACATCGAGGCCCGCAACCCGTCCGAGCGCAAGTCGAAAGCCATGTGGGGCACCGCCCGCGCCAACATCAACAACATGGTTGTTGGCGTCACCACGGGCTTCACCAAGGACCTCGAGCTTCAGGGCGTCGGTTATCGCGCCGCCATGAAGGGTAAGGACCTCGAACTCTCGCTCGGCTATTCGCACCCGGTCGTCTACAAGGCGCCGCAAGGCATCACCTTCACGTCCGCCAAGCCGACCGAGATCAAGATCTCCGGCGCGGACAAGCAGAAGGTCGGCCAGGTCGCCGCCGAGATCCGCGGTTTCCGTCCGCCCGAGCCTTACAAGGGCAAGGGCGTCCGCAAGGTGGGTGAATACGTCCGCCGCAAAGAAGGCAAGAAGAAGTAGCCATGGCCGCGCATTCTCACAGATCCTTCGTTCGCCGCGCCCAGCGCGTCCGCACCAAGCTCCGCGTTGTCGGCGACGGCAAGCCGCGCCTGTCGGTCACCCGGTCGACCAAGCACATCTCGGTGCAGGTCATCGACGACGGCAAGGGCGTCACTGTCGCCGCTGCCTCGTCCATGGAGAAGGACTTCAAGGGCGGCAAGAAATCCGAAGATGCCTCCGTCGTTGGCAAGCTCATCGCTGAGCGCGCCAAGAAGGCTGGCGTTACCGACGTGGTGTTCGACCGCGGCGGCTACCTGTTCCATGGCCGCGTGAAAGCGTTGGCCGATGCCGCCCGTGAGGGCGGTCTGAAATTCTAAGGAGTCGCTGATGGCGCGTGAAAGAGGCGATCGTGGCGGCCGTAAAGGCCGCGGCGATGACGACCGCGAAGGCTCGGAGATCGTCGACAAGCTGGTCGCGATCAACCGCGTCGCCAAGGTGGTGAAGGGCGGCAAGAACTTCGCGTTTGCCGCGCTCGTCGTCGTCGGCGACCAGAAGGGCCGCATCGGCTACGGTCACGGCAAGGCCCGCGAGGTCCCCGAGGCAATCCGCAAGGCGACCGAGGAAGCCAGGAAATCCATGATCCGCGTGCCGCTGCGCGAAGGCCGCACGCTGCATCACGACACGCAAGGCCGCTGGGGCGCTGGCAAGGTGATCATGCGGTCGGCTCCGGCCGGCACGGGCGTCATTGCCGGTGGTCCGATGCGCGCGGTATTCGACGTGCTCGGCATCCGTGACGTCGTCGCCAAGTCGACCGGTTCGTCGAACCCGTACAACATGGTTCGCGCAACGGTAGATGCGCTTAAACACCAAGCCTCGCCTCGCCAGATCGCGTCCAAGCGCGGCCTGAAAGTGCAGGATATTGTAGGCCGTCGCACCGACGGTGTTGGCGCCGCCGGCGCCGACGCTGGCCAGTAAGAGCAGGAGACTGTCGCTATGGCAGCCAAGAAAACTGTTCGCGTGAAGCAGGTTCGCAGCGCACACCGCCGCGAAGCCTCGCAGCGCGCAACGCTGGTCGGTCTCGGCCTGAACAAGATTTCGAAGGAGCGCGAGCTGGAGGATACTCCGGCCGTGCGTGGCATGATCGCGAAGGTCGCCCACCTCATCGAGATCGTGAGCTAATATTCTCCGGCCGCTCCCCAAAATCCAATTTGGGGGGCGAACCGGTCTGGAGCGTGACATGAAACTGAACGAGATCTCCGATAATCCCGGCGCCCGCAAGAAGCGGATGCGCGTGGGCCTCGGCGTCGGCTCGGGCAAGGGCAAGACGGCCGGCCGGGGCGTCAAGGGCCAGAAGGCGCGCCGCGGCGTCGCCGTCAACGGCTTCGAAGGCGGCCAGATGCCGATCTACATGCGCCTGCCTAAGCGCGGCTTCACGCCCCACGGCGCGAAATCCTTTGCTGAAGTCAATGTCGGCAAGATCGAGGAGTTCGTGAAATCGGGCAAACTCGACGCCAAGAAGCCGATAGATGCCGACGCCATGAAAGCGGCCGGCGTGGTCCGCCGCGCCAAGGACGGCGTTCGCCTCCTTGCAAAGGGCGAGATCAAGACCAAAGTTGAGCTTGTCGTGTACGGCGCGTCCGCAGCCGCCATCAAGGCGGTCGAAAAGGCGGGCGGCAAGGTCACGGTAACGAAACCGGTCGCCGCGGAAGCAGCGGCCGAGTAAGCCTGCCCTTTAGGGCGGGCGCCCGCGCGTTTGCAGTCCGTCATTCCGGCGGTTGAAGGCGTCGCGATCTGGGAGGCGGGCGTATGGTTTCGGCGGCCGAGCAACTCGCGCGCAATATTTCCTTTTCGACCTTCGGCAAGGCGAAGGAGCTGCAGGCGCGACTCTGGTTCACGCTTGGCGCGCTCGTCGTCTATCGCCTCGGCACCCACATCGTCATTCCCGGCATCGATAGCGAACAGTACGCCGTCGCCTTCGGTAGCGCCGCCAATGGCATCCTCGGGATGTGGAACACCTTCTCCGGCGGCGCCGTCGAGCGGATGGCGATTTTCGCCCTCAACGTCATGCCGTACATCTCGGCCTCGATCATCGTTCAGATCCTGTCGACCGCCGTCCCCGCGCTGGAGCGGCTGAAGAAGGAAGGCGAGGCTGGCCGGAAACAGCTCAACCAGTACACCCGTTATCTTACCGTCATCCTGGCCATCGCCCAGGCGTTCGGCGTCGCCGTCGCCCTTAACGCGGTCGACCCCAACACCAACCTCTCCATGGCGTCCGATCCAGGCCCGTACTTCATGGCCTCGACCATCATCACGCTGGTCGGCGGCACCGTATTCCTGATGTGGCTGGGCGAGCAGATCACCGCCCGCGGCGTCGGCAACGGCATCTCGCTGATCATCTTCGCCGGCATCGTCGCCGAGCTGCCGACCTACGTCGTCCGATCGTTCAACCAGGTGCGCGAGAACACGCTGCCGTTCACGGCTATCCTCGCGATCATCGCTCTCGCGGTGATCATGGTCCTGTTCATCGTCTTCATCGAGCGGTCGCAGCGCCGCCTGCTGATCCAGTATCCCAAGCGACAGCAGGGCAATCGCATGGTTGGCGGAGAGTCGTCCTTCCTGCCGCTCAAGGTGAATTCGGCCGGCGTCATTCCGCCGATCTTCGCGTCCTCGCTGCTGCTGCTGCCCAACACACTGGCCGGCTTCACCAGCGCCCAGGGACAGAACTCGGGTTGGTGGGCCGAAACGCTGCTGTTCATCCAGGCCAATTTGGGCAATGGCCAGCCGCTGTTCATCTTGCTCTACGGGGCGCTGATCATCTTCTTCTGCTTCTTCTACACCTCGATCATCTTCAACCCGGAGGAGACGGCGGAGAACCTGCGCAAGTATGGCGGCTTCATTCCAGGATACCGGCCGGGCAAGCGGACAGCCGAGCACCTCGACTATGTCCTTACCCGGTTGACGGTCATCGGTTCGATCTACATCGCCATCGTCTGCGTCACGCCCGAGCTGCTGCGTAACCAGTTCAACGGCATGTTCTACATCGGCGGTACGTCGATCCTGATCGTCGTGTCGGTAACGATGGATACCGTGGCGCAGATCCAGTCGCATCTGATCGGCCACCAGTATGAGGGCATGATTAAGAAGGCTCGGCTGGGGGGCAAGAAGAAGTGAACCTGATCCTGTTTGGCCCGCCCGCTGCGGGCAAGGGAACCCAGGCCAAGAAGCTCGTCGCCGAACGGGCCTTCATCCAGCTGTCCACTGGCGACATGCTGCGCGCCGCCCGCACGTCCGGAACCGAGCTTGGCAAGAAGGTCGCCGGGATCATGGATTCCGGCAGCCTGGTCTCGGACGAGATCGTCATTGCCCTGATCGAGGAACAGCTCGACCGGAACCCCAAGGCCCCCGGCTTCATTTTCGACGGCTTCCCCCGGACTATCCCGCAGGCCGAGGCGCTGGACGCCTCCCTGGCCAAACGCGGCAAAAAGGTCGATTCGGTCATCCGGCTGAAGGTCGACGAGGCCGCCCTCCTGGCCCGGGTCACCAAGCGGTTCGAGGACGAGGGCCGGGCCGACGACAATCCGGACGCCTTCAAGAAGCGCCTGGTCGCCTATAACGCCCAGACAGCCCCCCTCCTGCCGAAATACGCCAAAGAGGGGAAACTGACCGAGATCGACGGCATGGCCAGCCCGGACAAGGTCGCCGCTGCCATCTCTGGCTGCCTGGACGGCGCCGGGAAGCCGGCAAAACCGGACTAGAAAACCGCTGAAAACAGCCCGGAAAACCGGGCCGGGTTGGGGCCTGGAAAGGGTGAAAACGAAGAGCAAATAACCGGTTGACGGGGCAGGTTAGCCCTCTATAACGGCGGCTTCCGCGACGGGCCCATCGCTTCGCCGCGCCGCCAAGGCGCTGCGCTGCTATGTGCGTCGCGCTCGCATTTCGAGAGAGTTTCAGAGCCGTTTCCCGAGGGAATTGGCGGACGTTCAGGAGAGGCACTTTGGCCCGTATCGCAGGCGTGAACCTTCCGACCGCAAAGCGCGTCGAAATCGCGTTGACCTATATCCATGGCATCGGCCCCGCCAAGGCGCGGGAAATCACCTCCAAGCTGAGCATCGAGCCGGCTCGCCGCGTGAACCAGCTCACTGACTCGGAAGTCCTCAAAATCCGCGAAACGATCGATGCCGACTACATCGTCGAGGGCGACCTCCGCCGCGAAGTGGCGATGAACATCAAGCGCCTCATGGACCTCGGCTGCTACCGCGGCCTGCGTCACCGCAAGGGCCTCCCGGTCCGCGGCCAGCGCACTCACACCAACGCACGCACGCGCAAGGGCCCCGCAAAGGCCATCGCCGGCAAGAAGAAGTAAGCGAGAAAGATAGATCATGGCTCGCGAAGCAACTGCTGCTCCGGCAACATCGGCCCCCGCATCGTCCTCGTCGGGCGACAAGGACAAGGGCGGCCGCGTCAAGAAGCGCGAACGCAAGAACATCGCGTCGGGCGTCGCCCACGTGAATGCGTCCTTCAACAACACGATCATCACCATCACCGACGCGCAGGGCAACACGATCTCCTGGTCGTCGGCCGGCACGATGGGCTTCAAGGGCTCGCGCAAGTCGACGCCGTATGCCGCCCAGGTCGCCGCCGAAGACGCCGGCAAGAAGGCGATGGAACACGGCATGAAGACGCTGGAAGTTCTCGTCCACGGCCCGGGCTCGGGCCGCGAGTCGGCGCTGCGCGCGCTCCAGGCGGTCGGCTTCACCGTCACCACGATCCACGACACCACGTCCGTACCGCACAATGGCTGCCGTCCGCCCAAACGCCGCCGCGTCTAGTTGACGGCTGCTGTAAGTTCGGAACCCGGCACTAACTGAGAGGCATTCAGAAATGGCGCAACCCGCCGCTTCGGTGAACGACAAAAACTGGAAAGACCTGATCCGCCCCAACCGTCCGGTGGTGGAACACGACCGCGACGCCCTGCGTAAGGCGAAACTGGTCATCGAGCCGCTCGAGCGCGGCTTCGGCACGACGCTGGGCAACGCTCTGCGCCGCGTTCTGCTGTCCTCGCTCCAGGGTGCCGCAATCACCGGCATCCAGATCGATGGCGTGGTCCACGAATTCTCGTCGGTCCCCGGCGTCCGCGAAGACGTCACCGACATCGTCCTCAACCTCAAGCGCGTCGCGATCCGCATGATCTCGGACACGCCCAAGCGCATGACGCTGAAGGCCTCCGGCGCCGGCCCGGTGAAAGCCGGCCAGATCGAGACGTCCTCGGACATCGAGATCCTCAACCCCGACCACATCATCTGCCACCTCGACGAGGGCGCGGATCTCCGCATCGAGTTCACGGTCGCCACCGGCAAGGGCTATGTCCCCGCCGACCGCAACCGTCCGGATGACTCGCCGCTCGGCTTCATCCCGATCGACGCGATCTTCTCGCCCGTCGAGCGCGTCAGCGTTCTGGTGGAAGACACCCGCGCCGGCCAGGTCCTCGACTACGACAAGCTCACCCTCGAAGTGCAGACTGATGGTTCGGTGACGCCGGAGAACGCCGTGGCCTACGCCGCGCGCATCCTGCAGGACCAGCTGCAACTCCTCATTACCTTCGACGAGCCGGTCGCAGCTTCCGCTGCCGACGACGAGCCGGACCTGGGCTTCAACCCGGTGCTGCTCAAGAAGGTCGACGAGCTCGAGCTTTCGGTGCGTTCGGCCAACTGCCTGCGCAACGACAACATCGTCTACATCGGCGACCTCATCCAGAAGTCCGAGGCGGAAATGCTCCGCACCCCGAACTTCGGCCGCAAGTCGCTCAACGAGATCAAGGAAGTGCTTGCCTCGATGGGCCTCCACCTCGGCATGGACGTTCCGTCCTGGCCGCCGGAGAACATCGAAGAGCTCGCCAAGAAGTACGAAGACCACACCTGATTAGGAGCGGCCCGATAAGGGCCGGGTAGTGACATGCGCCACGGTTTCGCGCTCAGAAAACTCAACCGCACCGCCTCGCACCGCAAGGCGATGTTCGCGAACATGGCCGGCGCGCTGATCCGCCACGAGCAGATCACCACCACGCTCCCGAAGGCGAAGGAACTCCGCGCCGTCGTCGACAAGCTGGTCACGCTCGGTAAAAAGGGCGGCCTCGCCAATCGCCGCCTGGCTGCCTCGCAGCTCAAGGAAGCCGATGTGGTGGTGAAGCTCTTCGACACGCTCGCTGACCGCTACAAGGACCGCAAAGGCGGCTACACCCGCGTCCTCAAAGCCGGCTTCCGCCATGGCGACAACGCCCCGCTGGCCGTCATCGAACTGGTCGATCGCGACGAAGAGGCCAAAGGCGCCGACGACCGCGCCCGCGTCGCGGCCCAGGCCGAGATGGAAGACGCCTGAGCCAATTTGAATTCCCAACTCAAAGGCCGCCCCACCGGGCGGCCTTTTTCGTTTTCGAACGGCACATCGTCAGGGTCTCAGCAGTGCTTCACCCAGCAGCTTGGCGTCGATCGGCTTGAAGAGAATCTCGAAGGGATGGTCGCTGTTGATCCGCTTCACCGTCGAGGGTTCGCTGGAGCCAGTGCAGTAGATGATGCGCGCATTCATGAGCCCCTCAATCGCCAGCGCGGCGTCAACGCCGTCCTTCTCACCCTCGAGGCGGACATCCATCAGTACATGGGTGGGCTTGTGCTGCTTCGCGAGTTCGATGGCCGAGTCGGCTGAGGTTGCTATGCCGCAAACCTCGAACCCATAGGCCTCGGTCCAGATCCTCAGAAATTCAGATGCAAGGAACTGGTCCTCGACAATGAGCACCCTCCCTTTCGGTTCGGATACGGTCACATCCCCCATTCCTCGTCGCCTTCCGCCGCATCGGTAACGATTAGCGTTGCATTGGTCGGTAACGATCAGCGTTCAGCCCGCCTGCGACAACTGTCCTTTGCAAACAGGGTGGCGAATTCTAAGGCTATTCGCGGCCCGAGAAAACACCAATCTATCCTCAGGCCGCGCGCGCGATTTAGCGTAAGTATATAGCGCCGGTCGGGCGATCAGAATGCCAATTCTGGAGCGAACGGGGGATGCGCATGAGCAAAGACGCCGCCATACCGCCCCGCGTAGCCCTCCCGGACGGCGAGGATCTTGGCCGGATATTTGATGCGGCGCCAAATCCCTATCTGCTGCTGCGCGCGGATGCGCCTCGCTTCACCATCGCCGCCGTGAACGACGCCTACCTTGCGGCCACGAGAACCGAGCGCGCGGCCATTTTGGGCCGGGGACTATTCGACGTGTTTCCCGACAATCCCGACGACAGCTCGGCAACCGGGGTGAGCGACCTTCGCTCCTCGCTGGATCGGGTGCTGCGCGACCGCGCCCCGGATGGGATGGGAGTCCAGAAGTACGACATTCCGGTGCGCGATGGGTCAGACCGGTTCGAGGTGAAGTACTGGAGTCCGGTCAACACCCCAGTCCACCGACCAGACGGCAAGATCGACTACATCATTCACCGCGTCGAGGACGTCACCGAGTTCATACTCATGCGCGAGCGGACGGACGCGGAATTCGCCAGGAAGATCGAAACCGCAATCGCCAGGGCCGAACGCATGGAGGCCGAGGTGCTGCGTGGCGGCGCGCAGATCAAGGAGGCCAATAGAGAGCTGAAGCACGCTCTGGAGCGCCTCGCCGAAGCCAACGAGAAACTGAAAGACGTCGATCGCCTCAAGACAGAGCAGCTTGACGTTGCCCTCAACGCCGCGCGCCTTGGTACGTGGGCTCTGGATCTTCAGAGCAACGAACTCATCACGTCCGACATCTGCCGGCGGGACTATGGCTGGCTATCCTCGGCCCCCTTCACCTATGACGACATGCTTGAGCTGGTCCATCCCGACGACCGCGAGCGCCGGAATCAGAAGATCGCGGAGGCTTTCGCGATGCGCCAGGATCTCGAGGTGGAGTACCGCGTCATCCGCCCGGACGCCGAGATCGTCTGGATGCTCGTTCGCGGTCGCGCCGAGTACGGCGCCGACGGCTCTCCCATTCGAGCCATGGGCGTGTCGCTCGACATCACTCAGCGCAAGCAGACCGAGCAGCGGCAGAGGGTGATGATCGCCGAACTCAATCACAGGGTCAAAAATACGCTGGCAAGCGTGCAGTCGATCGCCTTGCAGACGAGCATGACAGCGCAAAATCCCAAGGAGTTTGTCGCTGCGTTCGACGGGCGAATTCAGGCGCTCGTGATGGCGCACGACCTGTTGACGGCCAACTCATGGCAAGGAGCAAGCCTTGAGGATGTCGTCAGCCGCACGCTCGCTCCCTACGCCGCGAGAAACGGCGTGGGCCACCATGTGGAGGTCGCGGGTCCCCCGATCCGGCTCGCTTCCGAGGCCGCGGTCACCCTGCACATGGCCTTTCACGAGCTGGCGACCAACGCAGCCAAGTACGGGGCGCTTTCGGCGCCGGCCGGCTCGGTCGCCGTCGCATGGACGGTGGATCGGGCCTCCGATCCGTCCAGGATCGAAATGGTGTGGACCGAAAAGGGCGGACCGCCGGTCACGCTCCCGACCCGGCGCGGTTTCGGCTCCAATTTGTTGCAGACCGGGCTCGCGCGCGAGTTTGGCGGCAAGGTGAATTTGAAGTTCGAGCCGGAAGGCCTCGTCTGTGAGATGCGGTTCACCGCGTCGTCCAAATTCGAGGCGTTATGAGCGGGCGTTGCGGCGAGAGAGGGCAAGGGTTCGTCGCTGATCCACAACCTCGCGAATCTTTGGAATTGTTCATCAGGACCAGACTGCCGATCGTTCCGGTGCGTACAGTTCCCGAAATTCGTCTCCACCAGGCCGATCGCTCGAGCGGATTATCGCATCTTGCCAATCTGGGTCAGCGTGAGTCCACTTCTCCGTACTGGGCCTATCACTGGGCGGGCGGGATCGCCCTCGCGCGTTACCTCCTCGATCAGCCGGATGTCGTGGCAGGACGTCGCGTGCTCGATCTTGGGGCGGGTTCAGGCATCGTCGGCATCGCCGCCGCGAAGGCCGGCGCGCGCGAAGTGCTCGCATCCGATATCGACGTCAACGCCCTCGTAGCGCTCGGCCTCAACGCCACAGCGAACGACGTCACCATTTCGTCCATCCCCGGCGATTTGATCTCCGGCCCTCCGATTCCCGTGGACCTTGTCCTGATCGGCGATCTTTTCTATGAGCCCGAGCTCGCCGCACGGGTCACGCGCTTTCTCGATCGCTGTCTGGAGTCCGGCATTGGCGCGCTAGTTGGCGATCCCGGGCGGGCTTTCCTGCCTCGGTCGCGACTGCGCCGTGTTCGGGATTTTGCGGTGTCCGATTTCGGGGACGGGAACGGCGTCCTGGAGAAAACCAGCGCTGTTTTCTCGTTCCACGGCGCGCAATAGTCAGCCCTCCGGCTGAACGGCTGGAGCTGCACCTTCAGCCGGAACAATGGTTTTACATCCATGTTGAAGGCTGCGCGCTACAGCCTTGTTTGTGCCGAAATTCGTGCCTAGCTCCGACCGGTGGTAGATTGCGGTCTGCCGGGCCTGCGCCTGGCGGCCGTTACGGTGCATAAGGGCGCTCGCATGAACAGGCAGAATATCCTCCTCGTTGTGTCGGCTTCGCTTGTAACGGCGCTGGTGATGTTGGGCGTCCCAGCGCTCGGCCAGCTTGTCCAGAACGAGAAGCCAGTCGTCACATCGGCCCAGCCCGAACCCTCGCCGCAGGTCGAACGCTACGCGCCCACCTCCCAGGTGAGCATGCAGGAGTCTTTCGCGCCGATCGTGCAGCGCACGGCGCCCGCGGTGGTGAATGTCTATTCCAGCGTCACCGTCACGCGCTCCAATTGTCCCTACGCCAATGACCCGGTCTTCTCTCGCCTGTGCGGCGGCGCGCAGACGCGCAACGAGAAGGTCGACAACTCGCTCGGCTCGGGCGTCATTGTCGGCGCAGACGGCGTCATCGTCACCAACAACCACGTCGTCGAGGCAGGCGAACAGTTCCGCGTCGTCCTCAACGACCGCCGTGAATTCCCGGCGGTTCTGGTGATGAAGGATGATCGCACCGATCTCGCCGTCCTCAAGATCGATACCAAGGGCCAGGCCCTGCCGACCCTCGACTATGCGGATACACGCGGCGTGCAGGTCGGCGATCTCGTCATCGCTATCGGCAACCCGTTCGGCGTCGGCCAGACGGTCACCAGCGGCATCGTCTCCGCGCTCGCCCGCACCGACGTGGGTGTCTCCGACTACTCGTCCTTCATCCAGACTGACGCCTCGATCAACCCGGGCAACTCCGGCGGCGCGCTGGTCGACATGCGCGGCCGGCTGGTCGGCGTGAACTCGATGATCTTCTCGCGCGGCGGCGGCTCCAACGGCATCGGTTTTGCGATTCCGTCCGAAATGGTGAAGCGCGTTGTCGACGCCGCCGTCCACGGCGGCACGCTCGTCCGCCCCTGGCTCGGCGCAAAGGGTGACGTCGTCACCAACGCCATCGCCCAATCGCTCAACCTCGACCGTCCGAAGGGCGTCCTGATTTCGGATGTCTATCCTGGCAGCCCCGCGGAAAAAGCCGGCCTGAAGAAAGGCGATCTCGTCCTGTCGATCGATGGCCGCGAAGTGTTCGACGACAAGGGCATGAAGTTCATCGCCGCCACGAAGGCCGAAGGCGAAACCGTCGACCTCAGCATCATCACCAAGGGCCAGCCGAAGCTGCTACGCGCCAAGCTCGCAGCTCCTCCAGGCAGCGCGAAGGAAGAGCAGCTCCAGGTAAAGGGCCGCAATCCATTCACCGGCGCCGTCGTCGTCCAGACATCGCCGGCGCTGGCCGAAAACATCGGCCTCGATCCGTTTAAATTCCAGAGCGGCGTGATGATCTTCTCGGTGCCGGCCCGCACGATCGCCGCGTCGCTGCGCTTCCAGCCCGGCGACATCATCCGCGAAGTGAACGGGTCCGTGATCCGCACACCGCAGGATCTCGAAGCCGCCATCAAACGCTCTGAAAGCAGCCCCGACCGCGTTTGGCGCCTCGCGATCGATCGCAACGGCGAACGCAAGGAAATCACCCTACAAGGCTGATCCGGGTTGGCTGGAATGCTTTGCCCGTCCGCGCTACATCCCTAGCGTGAGCGATCTTTTTCAGGCTGCAGGACTGACCGACGAAGCGCCCCGGCCGCTGGCTGATCGCTTGCGTCCGGAAAAGCTCGAGGAAGTCGTCGGCCAGGATCACCTGCTGGGTCCCGAAGGCCCCATAGGCCGCATGCTCGCGCAGGGCCGCCTCGCCAGCCTGATCCTCTGGGGCCCACCCGGCACGGGCAAGACCACCATCGCCCGCCTGCTGGCCAAGCGCGCCGGCCTCGAATTCGAACAGCTCTCCGCCATCTTCTCCGGCGTGAAGGACCTCCGCGCCGCCTTCGAGAAAGCCGAAGGCCTGCGCTCGACGGGCAAAGGCACGCTGCTGTTCGTCGACGAGATCCACCGCTTCAACCGCGCCCAGCAGGACGGTTTCCTGCCATTCGTGGAGCGCGGCGTCGTCACGCTGGTCGGCGCCACGACCGAGAATCCCAGCTTCGAACTCAACGGCGCGCTCCTGTCCCGAACGCAGGTCATGGTGCTGAAGCGCCTCGACGAGGCAGCGCTCGCCAAGCTGCTCGCCCGCGCCGAAGAGCACATGGGCAAACCTGCGCCGCTCACTGAAGATGCCCGCGCCGCGCTGATGGCGATGGCCGACGGCGATGGCCGCTACTTCCTCAACCTGCTTGAAGAAGTCTTCGCCTGGAACCGCTCCACACCGCTCGATGGCGCAGCCCTCATGGCCGCTCTGCAGAAGCGAGCGCCGGCTTATGACAAAGATAGAGAAGAACATTACAATCTCATTTCCGCCTGGCACAAGGCGACGCGAGGCTCCGATCCAGACGCCGCCCTCTACTGGTTCGCCCGCATGCTCGAAGGCGGAGAAGACCCGCTCTTCCTCGCCCGCCGCATGATCCGAGCCGCCAGCGAAGACGTCGGCCTCGCCGATCCCACCGCGCTCATGATCTGCAACGAAGCCGCCGCAGCGTACGAACGTCTCGGCTCGCCCGAAGGTGAACTCGCGCTCGCCCAGGCCGTCATCCACCTCGCCACCGCGCCCAAGTCCAACGCCGCCTACAAGGCCTTCGGCGCCGCGAAAGCCGCCGCGCGCGAGACCGGCTCCTTGATGCCGCCGCAGCACATCCTCAACGCGCCCACCAAGATGATGAAGTCCCTCGGCTACGGCTCGGGCTACGAGTACGACCACGAGGCCGAGGGCCAGTTCTCCGGCCAGAACTATTTCCCGGACGGCATGGAACGCCAGACCTTCTACGAGCCCAAGGGCGCCGGCCGCGAAGGCCCGATCAAAGAAAAACTCGACCAGTTGGCTAAGCTACGGCGCGAACGCGCCGCGAAGTCGAAGCCGGAATGAAGCCGCCCCGCAGTCCCATGCCAAAGCGTTCAATGGTCGAGCGCGTCGCCCCGCTCACCGACGCCGACCGCGACTTCGTCCGCGGCCTCGTCATTCACGACGATGCCGCCATCCTCGCCTTCGACAAACCGAGCGGCCTGCCAGTCCAGACCCGCAACCCCGACGACCGCACGCTGGACATGCTCCTCACCGCCTTCGCCAAATCGAACGGCAAGCGCCCCCGGCTGGTCCACCGCCTCGACGCCCAGACCTCCGGCGTCATCATCGCCGGCAAGACACAACCGGCCGCCGCTTTCCTCAGCGCCGCCTTCGCCGGCCGCGATGTCGAGAAGACCTACCTCGCCCTCGTCACCGGCTCGGCGCCCGACCCGGAAGGCGCCATCGATGTCGCGCTGTCCCGCTATCGCCCCAAGCCCGAACTCGAACTCATGCGCGCCGCCCGTCCGGGCGATGACAAGCCGCAGGAAGCCCGCACCCGCTGGAAAGTGCTCGGCTCGCAAGGCTCGGTGCACCTCCTCGAACTCACCCCCGAGACCGGCCGGATGCACCAGCTCCGCGCCCATCTCTCCATCGCCGGCCGCCCCATCCTCGGCGACCCCTATTACGGCGGCGCCAGCACCCTGAAAGGCGAGCCCGTCCCGCGCCTCATGCTGCACGCGGCGAGTCTTTATCTGCCGCATCCCGACGGAGGCTGGCTGACGCTCAAGGCCCCGCCGCCAAAGGATTTTCTGGCGATCCTTTCTGCCGCAAGCATCGATCTGGCCTAAACCGCCAACTGGCCCTATGGACAGGGCGCAATGCTCAACGTCTCCCTCGTAGCCCTCGGCGGCGCCATAGGTGCGGCGGCCCGCTACGGCGTGTCGCTGGCCTTCGGGTCGCGCGCCGACGCCTGGCCGTGGGCGACGTTCGCCATCAACGTCTCGGGCAGTTTTCTGATCGGCCTGCTCGCCGGCTGGCTCAGCTCACGCGGCGCCGTGGGCGAGCCCTGGCGCCTCTTCATCGGCGTCGGCATTCTCGGCGGCTTCACCACTTTCTCCGCCTACTCGCTCGAAACGCTTCGCCTCATCGAGCGTCAGGATTATACCGGCGCCGCCCTCTATTCGTTAGGCTCCGTCATCGCCGGACTCATCGCCGTAGCCATCGGCTTCACCATAGCGCCGAAGGTCACGCCATGAGCTGGAACAAGGGGCAGGTCGTTAACCTGCTGGTCGAGGACGACGAGGACGACACGCGCCTCGATCGCTGGCTCAAGCGCAAATTCCACGGCATCACGCAAGGCCAGATCGAGAAGGCCGCCCGCACCGGAGAAATCCGCGTCGACGGCGCCCGCGCCAAGGCCAACACGCGCGTCAAGGCCGGCCAGAAAGTCCGCGTGCCCCCGATGGCCGCCCCGAAAGGCGCCAAGGAAGACGACGACGACAAGCCCCGCACCCGCGTCAAATCCTCCGACGCCGACATGATGCGCTCGCTCGTCATCTACGAAGACGACCGCATCATCGCGCTCAACAAGCCTGCCGGCCTCGCCGTTCAGGGCGGCACCGGCACCACGCGCCACATCGATGCGCTCTCCCGCGCGCTGGTCGACGACACCGCCGAAAAGCCGCGCCTCGTCCACCGCCTCGACCGCGACACCACCGGCGTCCTCGTCCTCGCCAAGACCGCCGGCGCGGCCAACCAGCTCGGCAAGCACTTCCGCTCCCGCGAGCTCGACAAGATCTACTGGGCCGTCACGCTCGGCGTCCCGCACCCGACCGACGGCGACATCCGCGGCTGGATGCTGAAGTCTTCCGGCCCGGGCGGCGAGAAGGAAAAGATGCGCTCGGCGCTGCAGAACGAAAAAGGCGCGCTCTACGCACTCACGCTTTACTCGGTCGTCCAGAAGGCCGGCAGCAAGGCCGCCTGGGTGGCGCTGAAGCCCGAAACCGGCCGCACCCACCAGCTTCGCTTCCACATGGCCGAAATGGGCACGGCCATTCTCGGCGACCACAAGTATACCGGCGACCGCGACACGCCGCAGGGTCTTGCCGACGGTCTCCACCTGCACGCCCGCGCCCTCCGCCTCCCGCCGGTGAAGGGCGGCAAACCCATCGAGATCATCGCGCCGCTGCCCTCCCACATGCTGGAGACCTTCGAAGCGCTCGGCTTCGACGAACGCTCGACCCCCAACTTCTTCGACCTCCGCAAGCCACCGCGCCGCAGATGAGCGCCCCACGCCCCACCCCACCTTTCGACATCATCCCTCAATGAAGCTCGCCATCTTCGACATCGATGGAACGCTGGTCGACAGCCGCCGCATCATTCACGACGCCATGCTGCACGCCTACGACCGCTCTGGCTTGCCCGATCCCGGCTACGACCGCATCCGCAGGGTGATCGGCCTCGGCCTCCGCCAGGCCTTCGCCACGCTTGAGCCCGACGCGCCGGACGACATCCTTGCCGAACTCGAGAAGGCCTATGTCGAGGCCTTCATCATCCTCCGCGAAACCGAACATGGCCGCGAACCGCTCTACGCCGGCGCGCTCGATCTCCTCGAACAGCTCCATGGCGAAGGCTGGAAGCTCGGCGTCGCCACCGGCAAGTCGCGGCGCGGCGTCGGTAATATCCTGCGCATGCACGAACTTGAGCGCCTGTTCCATGCCAGCGTCTGCGCCGAGGACGGCCCCGGCAAACCCGACCCATTCATGGTCCTGGAAAACCTGCGCCTCACCGGCGTCTGCCCCACGCGCACCGTCGTCATCGGCGACGCCACGCACGACATGATCATGGCCCGCGCCGCCAACGTCCGCGCGCTCGGCGTCTGCTGGGGCTTTGCGGAGCCAGTCGAACTGCAAGAAGCCGGTGCCCACGAACTTCACCACGACTATGCTTCGCTCACCCAGTCGCTTGCCGCGCTCGGCAGGGAGATTCGCTGATGGTCAGCCCAAAAGGCGAAATCGACACGCGGCCGAGGCGCTTCTACACCGACGTCGCCATTATGCAGGAACCCGGCGGCTGGACCGTGAAGCTCGACAGCCGCCTCTTGCGCACGCCGGAAAAACATCCGCTGCTCCTGCCCACCGGAAAGCTCGCCGGCATCATCGCCGATGAATGGCGCAGGCAGGCTGAGCGTATCGACTTGCTCTCGATGTTCAACACCCGCCTCGCCAACGTCGCGATCGATCGCGCCCCGCAGACCCGCACCGAACTCGCCGCCGAAGTCGCGCGCTACACGCAGACCGATCTCGTTTGTCACCTCGCGGACAATCCCGCCGCGCTGCGCGCCCGACAGGAAGCCGCCTGGGCGCCGCTGCGCGCCTGGGCCGAGAAGGAGCTGGGCGTCCGGCTTGTCGCGGTCGAAGGCATCATGCCCGTCGCCCAGCCCCGGCAATCCGCCGAAGCCGCCCGCGCCCACGCCGCCGCGCTGGATGACTGGCGCCTTACCGCGCTCGTCCATGCCATCGCGCTGCTCGGGTCGGCGATCCTCGGCCTCGCCGTCGAACGCCGCCGCATCACCGCCGCCGAAGCGTTCGAGACCTCGCGCATCGACGAAACTTTCCAGGCCGAAAAATGGGGCGAAGACGCCGAAGCCGCCCGCTTCGCCAACCGCGTCCGAGCGGAAGCCCGTGCGCTGGACGACTGGTTCGATGCGCTGAAGGCCTAGGTCGCCTTTTCAACGACCCAGACCGCAACGGCCTTGGCCTCGCCTCCGCCTAGCGGGCACGCGAGTCGCAGGCTTCTCAAACGGAGTTTTCGGAGACGGGCGTGATCCCAGAAAGGTGAGTGACCGGCTTCGGCGCGTGATGCACTCGTCAGGCGAGGAAGGCGGCCACTTCGTCGACGAAGGCTCGGTGGTGCTGGAATATGCCGCCATGGCCCGCATCTTCGTAGATCGTGAGCCTCGCTCCCGGGATGCGCCGCGCCAGATCGACCGTATTGGCGGTAGGCACCATGAGGTCGTCGTCGCCGTTCGCGACAAACGTCGGCTGTTTGATGGCTCCCAAATCCTGCGGCGCCTGTGTTCCCCACGCGTGGATCGCTTTCAGCTGTGCGCGGAACGAGCGGATCGCCATCGGGCTGTCGCGATCGCTCGTGCGCTCCTTCAGCCGCTCAAGAAACGCCTCGGCGGCCCGGCGCCCGTTCGCGGTCTTCGTGAAGAACAGATAGTACTTGGGGTCCTTAAGCATCAGCGCGCCCTTCAGCACCGCGCGTATCGTCAGGCCGGTCACCCTGTCGATTCCCGCGCCGCCGGCCGGTCCGGTCCCCGTCAGGATCAGTCGTCGCACGAGCTGCGGCTCGGCCAGCACGATCTCCTGTGCGATGAAGCCGCCGAGCGAGAAGCCCAGCAGGTCGACAGTGTCGAAGCCCATCGCGCGGATGAAGGCGACCGCGTCGAGTGCCATCGCCGCGACAGTGGCTGGCGTCTTGCCGCCAGAGGCGCCGACACCTCGATTGTCGAATGCGATCACGCGGTGTTTCGCCGCCAGTCCGTCCACCACACGCGGATCATAATTGTCGAGAGTCGCGCCCAGGTGGTTGAGCAGGATCACGGGCGCCCCGGTCCGCGGACCTAGGTCGCGATAGGCGAACCGGCAGCCTTCCACCTCGATGTGGCGGGTCGGCGCGTCCTTGAAGGCGGTGGCGTGGACGTCTGTCATCTCGATCACTCCGAAGTGTGGATGCGAAGGCGCTCTGCCGCAGCGCGGCCTCTTGCATATTGGGCTTCGCTGAGATACTTCAATCACTGAAGTGACTAAAGTTGAGAAGCGACGAAGCCAAGAATCCTGCGCGCGCGGCGTGGCCCCGCCTGCTTGGTCACCAGCGACAACAAATGGAGACACCTCAATGTCCAAGCAGTCCTTTCAGGTGAGATCGCGGTGGCTCCTTGCAGCGGCATCCTTCGCGATCCTGGCGGCCTGCGGCCACGCTGCGCCGCCTGCAGCGGACGGGTCACCGGTAGCTGCTGCCAAACCCGCCGATAGTCCGGCATGGCCCGTCGCCGCTGTCGTGGACCCAACGAGGCTTGGATTTAGGGCGGAAGGCCTGCAGGCGCTTGACGCCCGCTTGAAGCAGGCCGTCGACAAGGGCGAACTCGCCGGGATCAGCTACGCACTGGTGAAGGACGGTGAAGTCGCGGCTCTGAAGTTCCACGGCAACCAGTCCCTGGGCGGCCGACCGATGCAGGAAGATACGCTCTTTCGCATCCGCTCGACCGGCAAGACGATTACCGCTGTTGCGATGATGCAGCTGTGGGAACAGGGCAAGTGGAAGCCCGAAGACCCCATCACAAAATTCCTGCCCGAGCTCGCCAACCTCAAGATCGCAAGCTCGAACGACACTCTCGACAACCCTGTTCCGGTCTCGCGCACGCCGACTATGAACGAGTTGATGACGCACACGGCTGGCTTCGGATACGGACTTACGCTCACCAACGCCGTAGAGCGCGCCTTCATGGAGAGGGACGCGGGACACGCCAAGGATATGCAGGCGCTTGTCGATCTGGTGGCTGGCATCCCGTTGGTTGTTGAGCCAGGCAAGCGCTGGAATTATTCAATTGCAGTCGATCTGCAGGGCGTCATCATCGAAAGAATCTCGGGCAAAAGGCTCGGCGAGTACTTCGAACAGAACATTTTTGCGCCGCTGGCTATGAAGGACACCGGCTTCTGGCTGGACGAAGCTGATCGTCCGCGTGTGGCTACCGTCTATACCCGCAACCCGGCAACCGGCTCGCTGATGGTTCTGCCGGATCAGGGAAATTCGGCTGCAGATGATCCTTTCAAGAGGTACAGCAATTTCGAGTCGGGTGGCGGTGGCGCCAGCGGCCTCTATTCGACGCTGCATGACTTCGTGCGCTTCACCCAGATGCTGCTCAACAAGGGCGAGCTTGGCGGCCAGCGCATTCTGAAGCCTGAGACCGTCGCCTTCATGACGCAGAATCACATCGGCAACCTCAAAGGTGTGTTTGGTGGTGACGGATACGGCTTCGGCTACGGCGGCAGGGTTTCCCTCGACGGGCCTACAGAGACCACCGCTCAACCTGAAGGTTCGTTCAGCCACTTCAGCATCGAAGGTGCATGGTACTGGATCGATCCCGCGAACAAGATCTCGTTTGTCGGTCTGATCCAACGCCGCGGACCTGCCGGTCCAAGTGGTGTCGCTATGGGCGGCGACGGCGACGCACCCCGGCTCGTTTACAAGGCGTTGGTGAAATAGCGCTTCAAGGTCACGCTACGCGAAGGCGCGGCTGAGAAACTTGAGCGCGCAGTCGGGCAAAGCGAAGGAGACCATCAGGCCATGAAACCAAAATCCTTCTCCGGAATGCGCTGCTCGATCGCGGGGGCGCTGGAACTGATCGGGGATCGCTGGTCGATTCTGGTGATCCGCGACCTGTCGCTGGGTCTGCGTCGTTATGACGAGCTGCGCGTCAGCACTGGCATTCCCGCCGCAACGCTCGCCGCGCGCCTGAAGCACCTGGAGGCGAAAGGCATTGCCGAGCGCGTCCGCTACCAGAAGCGCCCGCCACGAGACGAGTATCGTCTGACTGTGAAGGGCCGCGACTTGTGGAAGGTCAGCACCGCGCTGCGCGAATGGGGCGACCGTTGGGACGCGAGCGGCTTCGGCCAACCCACGGTGGAGTTAGTCGATCGCAAAACCGGCCGGCCGGTGGTCCTCGCGCTGGTCGATGCCGAAACGAGCAAGGCGGTGTCTCTCGACCGCATCCAGTTGCGCCCGGGTCCCGGCGCCGACGACGCCATACGCCGCCTTCTCGCCGACGACAGCACAGGAGCACCCAAATGACCCAGCGAATTGAACTCTTCTACGACTTCCGCAGTCCCTACAGCTATCTGGCCTTCACCCAGTTGCGTGAGATGGATGTCGATATCGCCCTTCGGCCGATGAGTATCCTCAAGGTCATGGAGAAGGTCGGCAACGTGCCGACCACAATCACCTGCGCCGCGAAGGGTCGATACGCGCGCGTGGACCTGGCGCGCTGGGCCAGACGATACGGCTTCACGCTCAACCCGTCGAACATGCGCGACAACGATGGCGATGCCTGCTCGCGCGCAGTGCTGGCTGCGGGTTCGCCCGCGGAGGCGGCCGCCATCACGCTGGCACTGTACCGCGCCTGCTGGAGTGAGGGGAAGACGCTCGCGACGACGGGCGACATCCTTGCCGCAATCGCGGCAGCGGGCCTCGACCCTGCCGTCGTCGCCGCGCGGATCGATGCGTCCGACGTGGTGGCCCAGCTCGACATCAACACCGACGAAGCGGCCGAACGCGGCGTGTTCGGCTCGCCGACTGTCTTCGTCGGCGCCGCAATGTTCTTCGGCAACGACCGTCTCGATTTCGTGCGCGAGGAACTTGCGCGCCTGGAGGAAGCAGCATGACAAGTCCCACGTCCAAGCCGCTCGCCCTCGTCACCGGTGTCGGCCCGGGCACTGGCGCCGCGGTCGCGCGCCGCTTCGCCGAAAGCGGCTATCGCGTGGCGATGCTGGCCCGCGATGCGGGCCGGCTCGCTGCGCTGGAGAAGGAGATACCGGATTCGATCGCTGTGCCGTGCGACGTAGCCGATGCCGCTGCGCTGGAGCGCGCGATTGCAAAAGTCGGCGCTCCCAAAGTCGTCGTCCACAATGCTGTGGGCGGCGCGTTCGGAACATTCATGCAGGTTGAGGCAGAAGTGCTCCAGCGCAACTTCGAGATCAACACGATGGCGCTGTTCCACCTGGCGCGGCTGACGGCGCCCCAGATGATCGCGGCGGGAGGGGGCGCCCTGATCGTCACCGGAAACACCTCGGCGCAGCGTGGGCGCGCCGCATTCGCAGGGTTTGCGCCGACGAAGGCCGCCCAGCGCATCCTTGCAGAATCTCTAGCGCGCGACCTGGGACCGAAGGGCGTGCATGTCGCCTATCTGGTCATTGACGCGGTGATCGACGTGCCGTGGCAGCGCCAGCGCCTGCCGAACGCCCCGGACGACTTCTTCATCTCGCCCGCATCGATCGCGGACGAAGTCCATCATCTCGCGCACCAGCCGCGGGATGCCTGGTCGTTCCTCGCCGAGGTTCGACCCTTTCATGAAACCTGGTAGTCGCTATGGCTTACGATCCCGAAGACGCGCCAGATGGACTCCAGCAGGTACAGGCGATGGTTGCGGGCGGTCGCAGGGCCCCCATGGGCGAGAAGCTTGGTTTCACTCTGGTCCAGGTCGAGCGCGGACATGTAGTACTTGAGGGCGCCCCCGATCGCAGCGTCTACAATCCCCACGGATCGGTGCACGGTGGCTATGCCGCTACGCTGCTCGACACCGTCTGCGGTATCGCGGTCCACTCCGAACTGGGCGTCAACCGCGGACATACGTCACTCGAATTGAAGGTGTCGTACCTGCGTGCCCTTAGCGAGCACAGCGGGACTGTCCGCGCCGTAGGTCGTGCGATTTCGGTCGGACGCCGTGTGGCATTCGCAGAAGCGACGCTCCACGACGGCGAAGGACGCTTGTGTGCAACAGCGACGTCAACGCCGCTCGTGTTCGATGTCGAGCCTCGTTCCGGCGGCTTCTTACAAGCCTGAAGGGGCATTCGGAGGTAGTTGTGAAGGCGTTCGTCATCGACAGGTACAAAGGCGAGTTCACGGCGCGTGAGGTTCCCGATCCGGCGCCAGGTTCGAGCGACGTGGTGGTCGCGATCGCGGCGGCGAGCGTCAATCCGATCGATCTGAAGCTGCGCGACGGGGAATTCAAGGCGATCCTGCCCTATAAGATGCCGTTGATTCTCGGCAGCGATCTGGCTGGCGCGGTGGTGGCGGTTGGCGCCAGTGTGCGGCGCTTCAAGATCGGCGATGAGGTCTATGCCCACCCCGACAAGGACCGGATTGGAACGTTCGCTGAGCGCATCGCCATCGCCGAAGCCGACCTGGCGCTCAAGCCTGTCAGCCTCAGCATGACCGATGCCGCCGCACTGCCGCTCGTCGCGCTTACCGCGTGGCAGGTGCTGGTGGAGCGCGCACAGGTGAAACCGGGGCAGAAAGTGCTGATCCATGCCGGTTCGGGCGGCGTCGGCACGATCGCCATCCAGCTGGCCAAGCATCTGGGTGCGACAGTCGCGACGACCGCGGGCGCGGCTAACATCGATTTGGTCAGGAGCCTCGGTGCGGACGTTGTCATCGATTATCGCAAGGACGATTTCGCCAAGAGGCTGAGCGGTTACGACGTCGTCCTGCATTCGCTCGGCTCAGACGCGCTCAAGCAATCCCTGTCGGTGCTCAAGCCCGGGGGCAAGCTCATCTCGATCTCCGGCCCACCTGATCCTGCTTTCGCTCGCGAGATCGGCGCGAGCTGGGTCGTCCGTCAACTATTCCGGCTCCTGAGTTCCGGCATCCGCGGCAAAGCCAGGAAGCGAGGCGTTGACTATTCCTTTCTGTTGATGCGCGCGGACGGTGCGCAACTTGCTGAGATCGCGAAGCTGGTCGATGCCGGCGCGATCCGTCCGGTAATCGACCGTGTGTTCAGTTTCGACGAGACGCCCGCGGCGATGGATCGGGTGGAGTCCGGACGTTCGCGCGGCAAGGTGGTGGTTCAAGTTTCCGGAGACGCTTCCGCGCGCCAACCGGACGTCTGATGAATGGCGGCCTCTTGCGCGCCGAACAGAACTTGGCGCCCGGCTCCCTCGGCATTGAACGCGAGCCGATCCTCGGCGATAGCCGACCGTAAGCTCGGGGCGAACTCGGTGATCTCATCGGATCGTTCGCAGGGAATGTGGCGGGCGTGGTGCAGGACACACCCATCAGACCCGAAACGGGTCGCGACCCAGTCTGATCGCAATTCGCTCTACGCGGCCGCCGAACGGCGCATCGGCGCGCGGGCGCGCTTCTGGCGCCAGGCCTGGCCGCGCACGCCCGGGCGTCCGAAATTGGTAATGAGCGAGACGACGAATGGCGCGATCAGCATCGCTGCGCCGAAAATCAGCACGACCACATCGCCTAGCGATAAGGCGGTTTGCCTGGCATGTTTCCGCATAGGGTCTTCCCCGGTCTTCACCAAACTGACCTACGCGTAAGGGCGCGGGCCGGTTCCCATCACTGCCCAGGATGTGCGCCCGTTTCGCCAACCTGAACGCGTATGATACCCAGATAACGGGATGACTCGTTTCATACACAGGATGACGCTGCGCGTGGAGATCGGACAGGCCCTCGGGCTGTCGATTGCAGTATGTTTGCTCACTGTGTTTGCTGGTGTTGCCGAGGCGCAACGCCAGAAACCGCGCGTCTTCAGCCGCGCCGATTACGAGACGTATTTCAAGCCGGGCCGCTTCGCGACTTATTCCCCGTTTTATCAAAGCGATGGCGTCATGGACGTCGTCGGCAACAAGGTGACGGGCGCGGCGGGGCAATACCTGCTCGAGCAGTCGACCAAATCGTTCGACGTTTCGCCCAACTACGATTTCACCAGCGCCTATCCTTTCTACAAGATCCAGACCCAGCACACCGAACTCATGGTGTGGGACGCGCGGCAGGGCCTCTATCGCTACGATTACACGGCGGCCGAGTTCGGCGTCGACAAGGCGCGGGTCTGGGAGTCCAACGACCAGGCCCTGAAGATCTCGCCGGCCGACAAGGGCGGCGGCGATCTCCACCAGTTCTACCGCGACGCCGACAGGCGGGCCGGACAGAACCCCAAGACGATGGAAGACGACTTCAAGACGACGATCGTCGGCCAGTGGACCTTGACCTGCTCGTTCATTCGCGACGACCGCTTCGAAGTCGAATGCAACGCGAAACATCTCCGCAGCGAGCACGTCGAGACGTTCTTCTACCGGCGGCTGGACGAACTCACGAGCTGAGCGCGCCGATTCTTAACCCCCGTTCATGTGCGGAATCTGTAATCTGAGTTTCGCATTCAGGTCCGGTTCCGGGTCTGGCGCGTAGTTTCCCCGTCATGATGAAACACATCGCCCTCAAGGCCTCCGCCGCAGCGCTGGCTGCGTCCATGGCCCTCATCGCCGCGGCGCCCGCCCTGGCCCAGCAATACGGCGACCGCGACCGCGAACTCGCCGGCGCCCCTCGTGCGCAGGAATACCCGCCGTTCTTCGAAGGTCAGAACGACCGCTACGGAGATCGGGACAACGACCGCCGCCGCAAACCCGACTTCCAACGTGTCCAGGAAGATTGCAGCCGCGCCGGCATCCAGGAAGCCTGGCGCCTCGGCTACTACAGCGCCCAGTACAACGATGGCCCCCGCCTCGAGTACGGCCGCCAAGGCTGGGAGATGCGCGGCAAGATGCGACTCCATAACCGCAGGGGCTACAGCTATGTGAACACCGTCTGCGACGTCCGTGGCGGCCGCAGCGGCGTCGACATCGAGTTCCTCCGCTAGAGGAACGGCAACACCAGGAAGGGCCACCGCAAAACCGGCGGTCCTTCTCATGTCAGGGAACGGAAACGCCGTCGGCCAGAAGAATGAGACCGCTGCCGCACTCATCCTTGAGCGAACCGGACCCCTCGCCACCGAAGCGGCGAAGATAACCGCTGACAGCCACACGCCTGTCGTTGAACTCAGGACCGGGGCGACCGGCGAGGGACAACAGGACGCCAGAAATGCAAGTGGCTTTGCCCATGTCCCCGAGATGCTTCTTCTCGGGATAAAGCCTGATCTGGTCGCCGAGCTGCAGCCAGCCGGTCAGAACGACCTGATCGGCCTCCTCCGTCGGTTTCAGCGTTGGAATGTCGAACGCTGGCTTGGGCGTCAGGCAACCGCCCAACGCCATGCAAGCGAATATAAGCGCCGCCCGCACTACTTCGCCGCCGCGCCTGGCGTTGCGGTTGCAGCTGGTCCGCCCATCAGCTTCACGCCTTCGTCGAGCTTGTCCGAGTAGTTATTGAGCGCCTTGGCGGTCAGCACCGAATAGGTGTCGACATCGTCCCAGCGCTCATCCTCGATCGCCTCGCGCACGCCGGGCAATGTCTTCGCGCCATAGCCGGTGAGACGGCCCGGAGCGTAGATCATGTTCCGGTACCAGCCTCGGCCGCCGGGCAGGCCCGGCTCCATCAGCAGCGCCTGCTCCGTCTTGCCAGCTAGCGCAACGAGCTGGCCCTTAGTGGCGGCGGGAAGCGCGGCGCCTTTTGACTTCAGCGTCTCGTCATAAGCCTTGGCGCTAGCTTTGAGGCGAACGACCGCGTTCTGAAGCGGCGAGAAGTTGAAATAAGGCACGGGCATCAGCGCCGTCGGCAGGCCGCTGGTCAGCGTCGGGTCGTCGGAGAGCTTGAAGGCGTCGGCGGTAATCGCCTTGGCCTGAGCCGTCTGCGTCTCGCGCTTGCCGTCGGCCAGCTTCATTACCTCGTCGAGATAGGTCGAGACCGTGTCGGCGAAGTCACCGTAGCGCTGCACCGGAAGGGCCGTCTCGGAGAGGCGAAGCACCATGCGGCCAGAGGTCTTCGCCAGCGCCGCTGCATACTTGAAACCCGGGTCGACGAATTTCGAGTGATGCTCGTAGGTGTCGTAGGCCGAATGATAGACGCCACCGCTGTCGCCCTCGCCGCCGTAGCCAACATTAAGCGCAGCGAGGCCGAGGTGCTGCAGGAAGGCGGAATAGTCGGAGCCCGAGCCGAGCGGATCGAGCGGCAGGTCTTTCCCCTCCGCCGCTGCTTTTGCGACTGCCTTGGCGCGATCTGTCGTTCCTGTGTTCGCCATCGCGGCCGCACGCGCTCGCTTGTCCACCGAGACGCCTGTCTGCGGATCCGTGACATCGGCCGCGACCTTGGCGACCCAGTTTTGCAGTGAGTGGCTGCCCTCGGCGCCGAAGAAGCCGCGGCCATTGCCATCCGAGTTGATGTAGATAAGCGCCTTCTCCTTCAGCTCCTTCTCATGCGTCTCGGCCCATTCGGTCGAACCGAGCAGCATGGGCTCCTCCGCATCCCAGCTCAGATAGACGAGCGTGCGCTTCGGCTTCCAGCCGGACTTCGCCAGTTCGCCGATCGCCTTCGCCTCAGCCATCATCGCGATATGGCCGCTGATCGGATCGGAAGCGCCGAACACCCAACCGTCATGGTGGTTGCCGCGCAGGATCCACTGGTCGGGAAATTCCGAGCCCTTCATCGTCGCGACGACATTGTAAGCCGGCTTCAGCGACCACTCCGACTTCACGACGATGTGCGCCTTCGCCGCGTCCGTGCCGCCGACATGGTAGGTGATCGGCAAGCCGCCGCGCCAGTTGGCGGGCACGACGCGGCCTTCGAGGGCGCCGAGGAATTTCTGCGCGTCGCCATACGAGACCGGCAACACCGGAATCTTCAGGATGGTCGGCGCTTCTTCGCGCGTGAGACGCTTTGCATCATCCGTCGCACCATAGCCCGGCGTCAGCGGATCGCCGGGATAGAGCGGCATGGCGGCGACCGAGCCGCGCTGGAATCCCTGCGCCGGCCGTGCGGCACCCTTCGGATAGGCGTCGTCGGCGGAATAGCCGTCGTCACGCGGATCGGAATAGATGATGCAGCCGACCGCACCTGCTTCCTGCGCCAGTTGCGGCTTCAGTCCGCGCCAGCCTTGGCCATAGCGCGCGATCACGATCTTGCCTTTGACGTCGACACCCATGCGCTGCAGCGCCTTGTAGTCGTCCGGCATGCCGTAGTTCACGTAGACGATCGGCGCCGTCACATCGCCATCGCCCTGGAAGGCGACATAGGCGGGAAGCTGATCCTTGGTGCGCGACGAAGTTGCATCGCCAGGCACCGGTTTCTCGGTCAGCGTCGCCTTGAAGCGCTGCTTGCCGAGGAGGTCGAGCGAGACTTTCGTCGGCGTCGGATAGAGAACCTTGAAGGTTTCGATCTTTGCGTCCCAGCCCCAGTCTTTGAATCTCTGGAGCGTGTACTCCGCGTTGGCCTTGTCATGCTTCGAGCCGACATGGTTGGGCTCGGCCGCCATCCGCTTCATCCAGCCATCCATTTCGGGCGAGCTGATGGAAGCATCGAACGTCTTCTCGATGTCGGCCGGCGCCGCCTGTGGAATAGCCGGCGAAGCTGCAAGGCTCGCGGCGAGAATGATCGCGGTAAGTGAAATGGATCGGCGCATGGAAGGCCCCTCGACTTGGAGAGGTCAGCTAGGCATTTCCCGCGTGGAGGAGCAAGGCCGCCAGACCCGGCCTAACCTTGCATGCCCGCCTTTTGCGCACAGGCGTAAGCAAACTTCGCCAGTGGTTCGACCCTGCCTTCATTTTGCGCTGCCGCAGCGTTGGAAGCTGTGCCGTCGCGTACACGGCCGACGATGCCCTGGAGAATGCCGGCGAGCCGAAACGCATTGTACGCGAAATAATACTGAAGATCGGGCAGGCCGTCCCGGCCGGTGAGTTCGCAATAGCGCGCGATGTACTGGTCGCGCGTCGGAATGCCCCTGGCTTCCTTGTCTTGCACCATTGCCAGCGACGGCCGCACCGGATCCGACGAGGGCATCTCCCACGACATCAGGTGATAGGTGAAATCCGCCAGCGGATCGCCGAGCGTCGAGAGTTCCCAGTCCAGCACGGCCAGCACGCGCGGCTCGGTCGGATGCAGCACCATATTGTCGATGCGATAGTCGCCGTGGACGATGCTGGTGCGCTCGCCCGGCGGCACGTTCTTCGGCAGCCACTCGATCAGCTTGTCCATTTCCGGGATCTTGGTCGTCTCGGACATCTGGTATTGTTTGGTCCAGCGATGGATCTGGCGGGCGACATAATCGCCCTCCTTGCCGAAGCCTTCGAGGCCGGCCTTTTTCCAATCGACGTTGTGCAAGGTGGCGAAGGTGGAGAGCTTCGCATCGAAGATCGCGCGGCGTTCGGCCGGCTCATAGTCGGGCAGTGTTGCGTCCCAGAGAATGCGGCCTTCGACCATATCCATGATGTAGAACATCGTGCCGGCGACGCTGTCGTCCTCGCAGAGGCCGTACGGCTTCGCGACGGGGAAGCCGAGCGGATAGAGCGCGGAGATCACACGGAACTCGCGGTCCACCGCATGCGCCGACGGCAAAAGCTTGCCCGGCGGCTTGCGCCGCATGACGTATTTCTTCTTCGGCGTGATGAGCTGGTAGGTCGGATTGGACTGGCCGCCCTTGAACTGGCGCACCGTGAGCGGGCCCTGATAGCCCTCGACATTGGCCTGCATCCAGGCCGCGAGTTTCGCTTCGTCGAACTTATGCGACTCCGCAACGTCCTTGGTGCCGCTGAACTGGTCGTGCTCGGTCATGTCCTGCCCTGTCGCCGCCGGCTTGCCGGTCTTCAGTCCGCCAGCATACCGCTTCTTCGGCCACGCTTAAGCAGGGTTCCCGCGGAGGTCGAGGATTTTCTTCCCGGGATCGTAGCGTGCATGGAGCGAAGCGAAATGCATCCTACCTTCTGAGCGCCCGCCAAGCGATGTCCCGCCGGCAGAACCCATCCGGCCAGTCGATCAGATCGACGGCCTGATAGGCGCGGGTGACGGCGTCCTGCAGCGTCGGCCCGGTCGCGGTGACGTTCAGCACCCGGCCGCCATTGGCAACGATGTCGTCGCCTTGTCTCGCGGTGCCGGCGTGGAAGACGGTGACCCCCTCGACCTTCCCGGCTTCCTCCAGCCCGCCGATGACGCCGCCTTTTTTCGGCTCCCCCGGATAGCCCGCGCCGGCCATCACCACGGCAACTGCGGGATCGGAGAAACGCTCCAGCCGCTTGCAGCCGGCAAGCCCGCCCGTGGCGCAGGCGAGAAGCTGCGGCAGCGGATCGTCCTTCAGCCGCGCCATGATCACCTGGCACTCCGGATCGCCGAAACGGACATTGTATTCGACCACACGCGGCCCATTGGCGTCGATCATCAGCCCGACGAACAGCACGCCGCGATAGGGACGGCCATCCTTCATCATGCCAGCGACCGTCGGCGTGACGATCTCGTCCATCACGCGCTGCTGCATCGCTGCGTCGAGGATGGGCGCGGGCGAATAGGCGCCCATGCCGCCGGTGTTGGGGCCGGTATCGCCCTCGCCGACGCGCTTGTGGTCCTGCGCGCCCGCCAGCGCCACGGCGGTCTCGCCATCGCACAGCGCGAAGAAGCTCGCCTCCTCGCCGCGCATGAACTCTTCGATCACGATGGAGGCGGAGGCTGCGCCGAACTTGCCGCCGAGCATGGCGTCGATCTCGGCGTGCGCCTCCGCAACGCTCTCCACGATGACCACGCCCTTGCCCGCCGCCAGCCCGTCAGCTTTCAGCACATAGGGCGGGCCATCGAAGGTCTCGAGATAAGCCTTGGCGTCAGCCGACTGCTCGGCAGTGAAGCGGCGGTAGCGGGCGGTGGGGATGCCATAGCGGGCCATGAAGTCCTTGGAGAAGCCCTTGGAGCCCTCCAGCATCGCCGCCCGCGCGGAGGGGCCGAAGACGGGGATGTCGATCTGTCGGAGCTTGTCGGCGAGGCCGGCGACCAGCGGGGCTTCGGGGCCGACGATTACCAGATTAGGCCTTTCCAGCCTCGCCAGGGCGACCAGCGCAGCCACGTCGTCAGCCGCCACATTTTCACAGCGGGCGAGGGTGGAAATGCCGGGATTTCCAGGCGCTACGACGATTTCAGTGACGCGTGAGCTCTGTTTCAGCCGCCACGCCAGGGCGTGTTCCCGGCCGCCGCCGCCAACGATCAGAATTTTCATATAAATCGTCCGGTCGGCTTATCGGCGGGTTATGCTGTACGCCGGATTAGTACGGGCTGGGCCGGAAAAACAAGGCAATACCTTGAACGCCAGATCCTCCCTGTTTTCGCGTGACAGCGACCTGACCGGACTGTGGTCGGGCGAATATTGGTCCCATGGGCCGGACGCGCCCGTACCGTTCTCGGCGCATCTGGTCGACAATGCCGGCAGCATCACTGGCACGACGCTGGAGCCGAACACTTTCGCGCACCCGGGCCTGATCGAGCTGTCGGCGGAAATCGCCGGCGCGCGCGGCGAACTCAGTGTGCGTTTCACCAAGATCTACCAGGCCGCCCCCGGCGTTCATCGCGAGCCGATCTTCTATGCCGGCACGGCCGACCGGAACTTCACCGTGATCGACGGCCAGTGGACCTTCTCCCACAACGGCCATTCAGGCCGTTTCGTGCTGGTGCGTGTCTCACGCGGCGCCACCGCCGTCGCCGCCACCCGCGAAGCAGCCCTTGAGCTGAAGCGCTAGGCATCGCCTATACTCGTCAAATGGACGAGTTCATCGAATCGCAGAACCAGACGCCGCCCGGCAGCAATGCGCCGGAGATGACGGTCTCCGAACTGGCGAATGCGCTAAAGCGCACGGTCGAGGACACCTACCCCTTCGTGCGTGTGCGTGGCGAACTCGGCCGCGTCATCGTCGCCAAGTCCGGCCACGTCTATTTCGACATCAAGGACGAGGGCGCAACGCTCAACTCCGTGATGTGGAAGGGCCAGGCCGGCAAGCTGCCGTTCAAGCCCGAGGAAGGCCTCGAAGTCGTCGCCGAGGGGCGGCTGTCGACCTACCCCGGCCGCTCCAACTACCAGCTCATCGCCGAACGCATGCGCCCCGCTGGCGCCGGCGCGCTGATGGCGTTGCTGGAAGAGCGCCGCAAGAAGCTGACCGCCGAAGGCCTCTTCGCGCCGGAACGCAAGAAGCCGATCCCCTACCTGCCGTCTGTCATCGGCGTCGTCACCAGCCCGACCGGCGCCGTGATCCGTGACATCCTGCATCGCGTCCGTGAGCGTTTCCCGGTCCACGTCATCATATGGCCCGCGCTGGTGCAGGGCGAGAAAGCCGCCGCCGAAGTCGCCGCCGGCATCCGCGGCTTCAACGCCCTCGCGCCCGGCGGCCCTATCCCGCGCCCGGACGTCATAATCGTCGCGCGCGGCGGCGGCTCGATCGAGGACCTCTGGCCGTTCAACGAGGAGATCGTCGTCCGCGCCGCCGCTGACAGCGTGATCCCGCTCATCTCCGCCGTGGGTCACGAGACCGACACGACCTTGATCGACTATGCCTCCGATCGCCGCGCGCCCACGCCAACGGGCGCCGCCGAGATGGCTGTGCCGGTGCGAACCGACCTGATCGCGACGGTTCTCAATCTCGGCGGCCGCGCAGCCAGGCGTCTCACCGGCCAGCTCGAGAAGAGGCGGCTTGAGCTGCGTTCGACAGCGGGCCGCTTCCCGAAGCTCGATGCGCTGCTCCAGCGCCCGCGCCAGCGCCTCGATCTTGCATCCAATCGCTTCGGCGGCGCTCTCGGCAAGATGATCGCCCGCAAGCGAACCTTGTTCGAAGCGCGAGCAGGCCGCCTGCAACCGGCGGCCCTGCGCCGCGACACCAGCCGCAAGCGCGTCGAAGCCGAGCGTCTCGCCGCCCGCCTCGGCCCCGCGATGGGCCGCCGCATGAAAGCCATGCGCGACGCCTTCCAGTCGCAGGCCAGGGTGCTCGAAACACTGTCCTACGAACGCATCCTTGGTCGTGGCTTTGCGCTGGTCACCGGCAAGGACGGCCACCTTGTCCGCTCGGCTGTATCGATCAGCGAAGGCGACGCGCTGAAGCTGCGTTTCGTCGACGGCGAGGTCGCGGCGCAAGCGGGTCAGGGCGGTCCGGTTCCGCCGAGACCACCCGCTTCTTCTGCACCCGACGCCCCACGCCCACGAATCCGCCGCGCCAAGCGCGGCAGCGACAGCGATACCGGGGACCTGTTCTGACGCTGTCGATCATCCTTCCCCGTTTACGGGGAAGGTGGCGCGAAGCGCCGGATGGGGGAGGCTCCGAGCAAATCCCATCGTGTCGCCCCCCATCCCGGCTTCGCCGTACTTCCCCCGTAAACGGGGGAAGATGATCATCGAGCGTCCGCCTGCTTGCAGCTCGCGCAACCTCACGCCAGAACGAGCGCATGAAATCTCTCCTGCTCCACAAGTTCACGTTCGACCGCACACGCTCGCGCCTGTCCGCATACGCGGATCGGGTCACCCCCATCGCAATGGACCTCGCCGGCGTCTTCCACGATACGAAGACCGGTGTAGCTATCGAACAGCCCCAGCCGGACATCGGCTTCGGCAGCAACGATGTCTGGTCCAATCCCAAGGCTCGCAAATTCCTCGCGGCGCTTCAGGAAACGCCGCGCCTCGAGTGGTTCCAGTCCTCGGCCGCGGGCGCCGATTTCCCCGCACTCGCCGCGTTGGGGCGCAAGGCCGACGCCTACACGACCTGCCACGTCCAGTCCGAAGCCATGGCCGAATGGGCGTTATGGTCCGCACTCGACTTCCTGCGCGCGGGTCCGGCGCTCCGCAGCCAGCAGGCCAGCAAGACATGGGCGCGCGTCCAGAGCCGGGAGATCGCCGGATCGCGCTGGCTCATCATCGGTTTCGGCTCGATCGGCGCTGCCATCGGCCGGCGCGTGAAAGCGGTAGGCGGCCACGTCACGGGCGTGCGCCGGTCCGGCGGCAGCGCTCCCGAGGCGGACACGATCGTGGCGTCGTTGACCCCGCAACTCCTGGCTACCGCCGACATCGTGCTCCTCAGCGTCCCGCACACCCGCGAAACCGAGGGCATGGCCGATGCAGCCTTCTTCGCCGCCATGAAGCCGGATGCCGCCTTTCTCAATCTCGGCCGCGGCTCGCTGGTCAAGGAAAACGACCTGATGGCCGCGCTCGACGCCGGCCGTCCCGCCTACGCGGCGCTCGACGTGACCAAGAAGGAGCCTCTGCCAGCCGACAACCCGCTCTGGTCGCATCCGAAGGTGATGATCACCCCGCACGATTCCGGCTTCACGTACGGCACGCTCACGCGCGCTGACGATCTCTTCCTCGACAATCTGGATCGCTTCCTTGGCGGCCGGCCGCTACGCCACCTCGCCGACAAGTCAATCTTCAAGGAGTGATCAGGCGTTCAGCCGCTTCACGAACCACTCGGTGAGGCGATGCCACACGGCCTTGTCGGCCGTGTCCTCGACGCCATGCTCCAGGTTCGGGTTGTCGTTGATCTCGATCACGATCGGCCCGTCCGGCCCCGACTTGATGTCGACGCCATAGAACCCGTCGCCGATCAGGTTCGCCGCGCGCACGCCGATGTCAACCACGTCCTGCGGCGCTTCCGCCACCGCGATCGTCTCGTGGCCGCCCTCGATCGAGCGGCCATCCGGCTTGTGGTTCATGATCTGCCAGTGCCCACGCGCCATCTTGTACTGGCAGACAAACAGCGGCCGCTTGTCGAGCACGCCAACGCGCCAGTCGAATTCCGTAGGCACGAATTTCTGCGCGATGCAGAGATCGGAATCCTGCAGAAGCTCCTGCACCACGCTCTTCAGCTCGGCCATGTCCTTGGCCTTCTTCACGCCGCGCGAGAACGACCCGTCTGGGATCTTCAGCACCAGAGGGAACTTCAAACGGTCGGCAACTTCCTCAAGATCGGTCTTGTCCTGGATGATGATGGTCTCGGGTGCAGGCAAGCCGGCGCCCAGCAATCTCTCCCACAGGTAGACCTTGTTGGTGCACCTCATCATCGACACCGGATCGTCGATCACCGGCATGCCCTCGGCCCAGGCCCGCCGCGCA
>JAUYPV010000170.1 GCA_030697555.1 Hyphomonadaceae bacterium | reverse complement strand
AACACCATCACCGGATCGGTCTATGCGCTGAACAAGGTCCCCGACCAGTACCGCAAGCTGCGTGAGAACCCGGGCCTCGTGGCCTCGATGGTTTCCGAGACCATCCGTTGGCAGACGCCTCTGGCCCACATGCGCCGCCGGGCGACCCGCGACGTCGAGTTCGGCGGCAAGCTCATCCGCAAGGATGATCGGGTGGTCATGTGGTACGTCTCGGGCAACCGCGACGAAACGGTGATCGACAACGCCGACGCCTACGTCATCGACCGCGCCCGACCGCGCAACCACCTGTCGTTCGGATTCGGCATCCACCGCTGCGTCGGCAATCGGCTGGCCGAGCTGCAGTTGAAGATCATCTGGGAGGAGATCCTCGCTCGCTTCCCGCAGATCGTCGTCGTCGCCGAGCCCAAGCGGATCTATTCGACCTTCGTCAAGGGCTACGAGAGCATGAAGGTGGTCATTCCCCGTCGCGAATCCTGACCTGGCCGGCCCCCGGCCCTGGCGAGGTCCATCGACGGGCATAAGGGCTTCCTCGGCAAGGCCGAGCTCAGCGCGGGTTGCGCCGCGCATGATAGACTCCCTGGACTTGGCCGGGGAACAGACCTGGTTGGCGATCCCTGCGGCGTAAGCGGAAGCCTCCGGCGGGCGCCGGGCGGCCTCCGTCAGACGTCGCAGGGCTAAGCTTCGGCCGTGAAAGTGACGCCGGCCCTAGCTTCCAGGCGCCAGATCAGCGGCTCGGCCATCGCCGAGGCTGTGGTCCAGCACCCGCCGTGTGTGACAGTGCGCGGCACATCGCGGGCGAGGCAGACGGCGCTTTCAGCCAACATCTTGGACGTCGAGCCATACCCCGGGTCCATGTCGCCCCTGACAGCCGCACGCACCGTGCGCCCATCGGCCGCCTCGGCGATGAACAGGAGGTCGTAGAAGCCGGCCTCGCGCTCTTCCCGGCTGGGGCCCTCGCCTGGTTTCAGGGAGGGGTTCACCTTGAAGCCGAGGCTCGGCGAGTCGCCTTCCGGCCCGTCGACCATCAGCAGTTCGTCATACCTCAGGTCCCGGCCCCAGGGATGCCCCATCAGGTAGTTGGAGCGGTGGACCGCCTTGGTGTTTGTCTTCGACATGATGAAGGGCGCCACCCAGGAGCCGGTGACCTTGTCCTCGTAGATCTTCTCTTCCGGCTGGGCGGGCCCCTCGAAACCGGGCGTCAATGCAAAGGGATTGGCTCGCAGCAGGCCGATCGACGGATCGCGCTCGATCGCGGCCATGGAGGTCGCGCCGCTGGCGAGCGTGCCGCCAGAGGCGCCGCCACGAACCGCCCTTACGCGGCCGCGCACGCGCGGCGCCGCCGCGCCGAAGGCTTCCCGGGCCTGTTTCTGGACGAAGTAGACACCGAGATCGAAGGGTATGGAGTCGAAGCCGCACGAAAAGACGATGCGCGCACCTGAGGCTCGAGCCGCCGCATCATGCTCCTTGATCATCGCCGCGATCCAATGGGACTCGCCGGTGAGGTCCACGTAGTCGGTCCCCGCGGCCACGCAGGCCGCCACCAGGGGCGAACCATAGAGTTGGTAGGGGCCGACTGTGGTGATGATGACCTTGGTTCGTTTCACCATCGCTTCCAGCGAAACCGGATCGGCGGCGTCGGCGACGATCAGCGGCAGGCTGGCCGGCGCGCCGATCTCCCGGCGGACTTCCTCCAGCTTGGCCTGGCTGCGCCCCGCCATGGCCCAGGCCAGGTCACCGGCGGCGCCGTAGGTCTTCAGGAGGTGCTCGGCGACCAGCCGGCCCGTATAGCCAGTGGCACCGTAGACGATCACTTCAAACTCGCGCGTATCGGCCATGGCCGTGTCTCCGTTTTCGCCGCCGACAGATTTGCCGGCGTATTGCTTCGCTGATGAAGGGGCCGCTCGTTTTGGCGGCGCTCAGAGGCCGGAGAGCTGACGGATCATCGCCAGCCGCTGCTCTTCCGACAGGCTCTGGCGCAGGCCCATGGCCTGTTCGGCGTCCTGGCCGGCGACATACAGGACCTGTCCCGTGCCGTCGGTCGCCGCCGTGAAGATGATCTCGGCGATCGCCTCGGGGGTGGAATAGGCGCCGCGCCGCGCGCTCATCGCCGCCATGACCTTGGACAGGCTGTCGCCAGAGGGGTTCTCGCCCTCGGCGAAGGTCCGCGCGAGCGATCGGCCCGCGACTTCCGTGGCCACGCCGCCCGGCGCGATGGTCTTGGCGCGGATGCCAAGCGGCGCGAGTTCGAAGGACAGGGACTCGGTGAAGCCGACCAACGCGAACTTGGTCGCATTGTAGAGGGAATAGAACGGCAGGGTGATCAGGCCGCCGAGCGAGGCGACATTGACGATCACGCCGCTGCCTTGCCCCCGCATCGTCGGAAGGACCGCGCGGGTCACCGCGAAGACACCATCGACATTGGTGGCGAACTGCCGGCGGATCTGCTCGTCGGTGGCCGTTTCGAACGGCCCGAAGAGGCCATAGCCGGCGTTGTTGACGAGCACATCGATCCGGCCGAACTGCGTCAGCGTCGCCGCCACCGCCGCATCCACCGACTGCTGATCGGTGACGTCGAGCGGCAGCACGACGATACCTTCATGTTCAGATAGCGCCGCGCCATCGGACGGCTTGCGCATGGTGGCGGCGACCCGCCAGCCGCGCTCGGCGAACAGGAGCGCGGCGGCCCGACCGATGCCGCTGGAGGCGCCGGTGATCAAAACTACGGGGGAGGCTTCAGAGCTCATGGGATTTCTCGTTAGAAGAAAATATATTCGGCTAATGATGAAAAAGGGGGCGTTCAGGCACGCACGCCGTCCCAGCACAGTTGGAAAGCGATCGCGCGGACCTCCTCGGCGTCGACGACCCGTCGGCCGCGAATGAGTCGCGCCGTCTCACGGATCGAGCCGATGAACAGTGCGTGCAGGAGGGCGGCCGGCGCCGCCTTGAGGACTTCGGCGGCCTGCCCCTCGGCCACCAGCGTCATCAGCCTTTCGGTGATCTGCGCGTGATAGGCGCGGCTCTCGTCGCTCATGAACGAAGAGCCTTCGAATTGCTCCAGGAAGCTCACTTGGTCGAACCGCCGAAGGCGATGGTCGAGCATACCGTTCCAGAGCGCTCGAATCCGCGCCTTCAAAGACGCCGACGGGTCGATCTGCTCGCCGTAGAACGTCACCGCCTCCAGCTTGGCGCGTCGGAAGACGTCGTTGAACAGCGCTTCCTTGTCGGCGAAATAGACATAGAGCGTGCTGGTGCCGATCTCGGCCGCCTTGGCGATTTCGGCTAGGGTCAAGCCGAACAGCCCGCGTTCGGCCGCCAGACGGCAGGTCGCGGCAAAGATAGCGTCGAGTTTCTTTTCGTCTTTCGGCTTCACGGTTGAGGCTATAGCCGAATTGTTTTTCGTTTTAAAGGGCCTGCGCTGTCCGATATGCAGATTGCGCTGCAGTCCGCATCCGAGCGCAAGCCGCGCCTCCCGCGTCAGCCCGGGTCACGGGCTAGACCGGCGGCGCACGGCGTCGAGGCAGTCAGACGATGCGGGTGCGGCTGACCAGGTAGTTCACGCCCGCCCAGATCTTTTCCGCTTCGGGGCTCAGGCGGCCGGCCGGCTGGGACGAGATCGTCGCCGCGATCCCACGCCCGAGCGCCCAGAGGGCCAGGGCGAGGTTGTCGTGCAGCTCCGGCGGGAAGCGCGCGTCATGCTCCACAGCGGCCTGAAACGTCAGGAAGGTCTCATGCTCCGCGGCCCGGAGCCGCTCGTGACGCAGCAGGAAACGCTCGTTGTACATCAGTCGGAACAGGGACGGATTGGACGCCGCGAAGCCGAAGAAGGCCCGGGCGGCGGCCCCCACCGGATCCGGCACATCGCCCGTTGCTCGCTCCCCGACGATGTTCTGGCGCAGCTCCTCGAACCCCATGACGGTGAGGTCGAGCAGCAGCTCTTCCTTGTTGCGAAAGTAATGGTAGATCGACGCGATACCGATGCCGGCCCTTTCGGCGATGACGCGCAGACTCATCTCCTCGACGCTTGATTCGGCCAGGATCGCCGCGGCCGCGATCAGCGTCTTGGCGCGAAGCCCGCGGACCCCGTAGGACTGGCGCGTCGGCGACCGCATCGGGCTCACCGTACCGGACGAGAAGGCCAAGGGCAGATCCTCCAGCGATTGCGCGTTCGAACCTTGTTCACGTCCGAATGGCGTTCGAAAATAGGAATGGGTCCGGTCATTCGGGCGTCGTCATAGATCTGTCGGGTCAATCTTCGAGATGAGAGTGCGGAGCCGAACTCGACGGTTGCCGCGATGCCCAGAAGCGCGCCTCAGCACGGCCTAGGACTCCGCGATCACGTCCTCGATCCGGATCGGCAAGTGGCGAATGCGCTTGCCGATGGCGTTATGGACGGCGCTGGCGATCGCGGCCTGGATCCCGGCGGTCCCGAGCATTCCGATCCCCTTCACGCCGCCCGGCAGATAGGGGTCGTCTTCCTCGACCATGACGATGTCGAAGGGCGGCATGTCCGCATGCACTGGGATCAAGTAGTCCGCCAGGTTGTCGCCCAGGATGCGGCCCGAGGCGCCGTCGGTGACGGTCTGCTCGTGCAGCGCCGAACCGATGCCGCCGATCAGCCCGCCAACGTACTGGCTCTCGGCCATCAGCGGATTGATGATCCGGCCGGCGGCGAAGGCGGCGGTGACACGCCGCACGCGCACCTCGCCCAGGTCCGGATCGACGCCGACCTCGACGAACACTGCGCCATAGGCCATGCCGCTGCGATCGTCCGCCTCGGGCCGGATCGACGCGCTGGCCTCGAGCCCGTCCGGCGCCTGCCGCGCCAGGAGTTCAGCCAGGGACTCGGCGGCGTTGCCGACCAGGCTGATGATCCGGCCTTCGGCGAAGTCCAGGTCTTCGGGCTGTAGCCCCGCCAGCGGCGAGGCGTCATCGTCGACGGCCAAGCCGGTCAGCCTTGCGCGCAACTCGGCCATCGCGGCCTCCATCGCCGGGGCGAAGCTGGCTGTCACCATCGAGCCGCCGGAATAGGGGCCTTCGGGGAGGAGCGTGTCGCCCAGCTCGACGGTGACCCGGTCCATGGGAACGCCCAGCGCCTCGGCGGCCATTTGGGCGATCGCCGTATAGGCGCCCTGGCCCATGTCCTGGGTGCCGCACTGCACCAGCAGCGAGGCGTCGGGCTGAATCGCCACGCGCACGGCGCAGGCGATCCTGTGCGCCGGGTACAAGGTCGTGGCCATGCCGTAGCCGATGCGCCAGCGACCCTCGCGGCGCGTCCCCGCCGCCGGCCGGCTCGCCCAGCCAAACCGCTCCGCGCCGA
>JAUYPV010000167.1 GCA_030697555.1 Hyphomonadaceae bacterium | reverse complement strand
ACCACGCTCGTAGTGCTCGCCTTCAGCGTATTCCTCTTCACCTGAGAGGCGCATGCTCGCGGGACGCATAAGAACAGAGCAGGGCGACATCACGCGCGTGCGCGTCGACGTCATCGTCAACGCCGCCAACCCGACCCTGCTCGGCGGCGGCGGCGTCGACGGCGCGATCCACCGCGCCGCCGGCATAGGGCTTCTCGAAGAGTGCCGTATGATCGGCGGCTGTCCCACCGGCGAGGCGCGCATCACCGGCGCCTACAACCTGCCGCACCGTCATGTCATCCACACCGTCGGCCCGGTCTGGCAGGGCGGCGCCGCCAACGAAGCAGCCCTTCTCGCAAGCTGCTATCGCGCCTCGCTCGAACTCGCCGAAGACCGCGCCTGCGACTCGATCGCTTTCCCCGCCATCTCCACCGGCGCCTACCGCTACCCCCTCGAACCGGCGACCGAGATCGCCATCCAGTCCGCCCGTGACTTCCTGAGAACCGACGGCCCCGCGATGGACATCGTCTTCGTCTGCTTCGATGCGAAGACGCGTGCAATCTACGAAGAGATCATACGCCGCCCATAACCTTACGAACCGCCGCCCGCCTTCACCAGCGCATCCCGCTCTTCGCCGGTCATATGCCGCCACTTGCCCTCGGGCAGGTCGCCCAGCTTCAGCGGCCCGATGCGCACGCGCAGAAGATCTGTCACCTCCAGCTCCACCAGCTCGCACATCCGCCGGATCTGTCGGTTGCGGCCCTCGACTAGCACGAACCGCAGACGGTCATCCTGCTCCAGCGTCACCTTCGCTGGCTTCAGCTGCCGCCCGTCCAGCTCCAGCCCATGGCGCAGCTTCGTGATCTTCTCGCGATTGATCCGCCCCTTCACCGCGACGAGGTATTCCTTGTCCACCAGCGACTCGGGCCCGATGATCGCCTTCGCCAGCACGCCGTCCTCGGAAAGGATCAGCAGCCCATGGCTGTCCTGGTCGAGCCGCCCGAGCGGCGGCAGGCTCGCGCGCGAACTCGGCACGATACCCTTGCCGACCTGCATGCCCGCCTGCAGCAGCCGCGCCGCCGGAATCTGGTCGCCCTCCGGCTGCGCCGAGACGATGCCCACCGGCTTGTTGATCACGACGGAAACTTGCGCCGAAAGCCGCCCCTCGGCGCGATCGTTCAAGGTCAGCGTCTCGCCCGGCGCGATCTTGCGCCCGACATCCTCCACCAGCTTGCCGTCGATATAGACCTGTCCCGCCGCGATCAGCGCCTCCGCCTCGCGCCGCGAACAAACCCCCGCCTGCGCCAGCCACTTGTTGACCCGGCTCGGCTCGGCCCCGTCGTATTTTTTCGAAAACGCCATCACGCCTAATGACAGCGAGCAGCCCCGGCAATCAAGTGCCGTCAGCGTTTCGCCTCGCCGGCCGCATCAGCTCTTCTGTTCCCGTCCGCGCGCCATCACCGCCCCGCGCGATTTCTCCGCGAAGTCCGCCGAGATCGTGGCGTTGTGCGCATTGCCGCGCTCGATCTCCAGTTTCAGCCCCTCGGCCAGCGGAAGCTCCATGCCGTTGTCGATGACGGCCTTCATCCGCTTGAGCAGCGCGCCGTCGATCTGCGCCATCTCTTGTCCCAGTTTTTTCGCGGCCGGCATCAGCTCGTCCGGCGCCACCACGCGGTTCACCAGCCCCCAGCGCTCTGCCGTCGCCGCATCGAGGAAGTTGCCCGTCAGCGATAGTTCCTTCGCCCGCGCCGCCCCGATCAGGCGCGGCAGCTTCTGCGACAATCCCCACACCGGCATCAGCCCTACGCGCCCGTGCGTGTCGGCAAACGACGCGGCGCTCGAAGCGATCAGCACATCGCACATCAGCGCCACCTCGAACCCGCCGGTGATCGCAAACCCGTTCACCGCCCCGATGATCGGCCATGGGCACGCCCCGAACGCCCGCGCGAGATCGAGGTCGCCGCCATCCGAAAATTTCCCCGCCCCCAGCGTGAAGCCGCTCTGTCCCGCCTCCTTGAGATCCACGCCAGCCGAGAACGCCCGCCCCGCGCCGGTAATCACCAGCGCGCGCACATCCTCCGCCACCGACAGCCCGCGCACAGCCTTCACCATCTGCGTCCGCAGCGCGATCGACAGCGCATTGAGCTGCTTCGGCCGGTTCATGGTCAGCACCGCCACCGGCCCCTCGCGCTCGACCAGCAGCAGCGGCTCGCCCCCAGCCTGGCTAACGTGCTCGCTCATGCTTTTCCCTCCTCGGTCTTCGGATCCACTTCGGCCTTGGCGCCCAGCGACTCGACCAGCTCCACCAGCGCCGCCACCGCGGCCGCGATCAGGTCGGCGTCCCGGCTCCGCGCCACCAGGTTGGAGCCATAGTCCACATTCTTGCCCCTGAGCCGCGCCCACGGATAGGAGCCGAAACTAACCTCCGGCCGCGCCCTGGCCAGCGCCCCCAGTGGCTCGGCAATGTCCCCCTCGCGCACGCCGGTCGCCCGCACCGTATGGGAGTGAACCACCGCGCCGCCCTGTATCCGGTGCCCCACATCCGACAGCATGCCCCGCATCACGGACGGAATGCCGGCCATCACGAACACATTGCCCAGCATGAACCCCGGCGCCGCCGAGACGGGGTTCTGGATCAGCTCCGCCCCCGCCGGTATCCGCGCCATCCGCATGCGGCCTTCGTTGATGTCCTGGCCCCGCGCCTCGTACCAGGGCCTGAGGATCGCCACCGCATCGGCCCGAACATCGATCGTCCGCCCGAACGCCGCCGCCACCGCATCGGCGGTAATATCGTCATGCGTCGGCCCGATCCCGCCGGTCGTGAAAACATAATTGTGGCCCTGCTTCATCGCCTGCACGGTCGCCACGATGGTCTCGTGCACGTCAGGTATCACCCGCGCCTCGCGCACCTCGACCCCTAACGGGGCAAGGAATTCCGCGATCGTCTTAAGGTTGGAATCCTGCGTCCGGCCGGAGAGAAGTTCGTCTCCGATAAGAATAACGGCGGCGGTAACGGTTCGGGCCATCGCGCACTTAATCCTTCGTTACTCTCGAGGTCCAGCGGCCCCGTCGGTCAACGGGTCGTAAACGCGGGGCCCAGGTTCTTAATCAAATCCCGCGTTTTCCGAAGTCAGTTATTAAACCTGAGCCTGCACAATGCCCGTCATAAATTAGGCGGGACAGCTAGATGCGCACCAGAAAACGCCTCTCCGGAGAGGAGGGCGGCAACGTGATGATCGAATTCGCGATGCTCGCCCCGGTATTCTTCATGCTGGTCATGGGGCTGGTCGAGTTCGTTATCTTCCAGTACCGCACCTACGCCCTCAACCACGTCGTCTACGAAGCCGCCCGCAACCTGCAGACCGGCGAGGTCCAGACCGCCGGCGACGCGGCGGCCCAGGCGACCGCGTTCCATGACGAAGTCTGCGCCCAGGCTGAGCTGCTGGTCAGCTGCGACGAGATCATCTTCGATGTCCGCTCGTTCGACGAGGTCGACGACATCACCTTCCCGCCGGTCGAGTTCGATGATGAAGGCAACCCGATCAACTTCGTGTTCGAGCCCGGCGGGCCGGAGAAGTATTCGGTCGTCCGCGCCGCGATCCACCACCAGTTCATCACGCCCTTCATGGACAAGCTGTTCCAGATGGGCCCCGACATGCCGGCGATCGTGAACTCCTTCTGTATCGTCAAGAACGAACCGTGGGAGTGATGATGCGCCGCTTCAATCCCCTGCGTTTTGGCTCCGACCGCCGCGGCATCGCAGCGATCGAATTCGCGCTGATCGCGCCCGCGCTGATCTTCATGGTCATGGGCGTGTTCGAAATGTCGTTCCGCTTCCGCGCGGCGGAGGAGGCGACGCGTTACGTCCACCAGATGGCCGATCTCGTGTCGCGCGAGAACGCGCTCACGACAACCAGCCTCGAAGATCTCTATGGCGCCGCCACGAACCTGATGAAACCGCTGGAGACGGTCGACAATCTCGACCTCGACGTCTCCTCCGTCGGCTTCGATGGCGATGAAGCGACGCCCACCATGTACTGGCGTCGCGTCGCCGGCGCCCCGATCGATTTCGCTGCGGACGAAGCAGAGGGCATGGGCGTCAAGGACGAGACGGTCATCCGCGTCGGCGTTCGCTACACCTATGAGAGCGTCCTCACCACACTGTTCGGCGGCAGTTCCATGGCGATCGAACGCGAAGCCTTCGCACGGCCCCGCGTCGAGCGCGTCGTCACCATTGACGGCCAGACCAAGGATCAGAACGGCGACATCGTCTACATGGCCGTGGATTGAGCAAGGCCCGAGCAGGGCGGGATTTCCAGACGGGTTTGTTTTTCGACTGACGTGATTTCGGAACTGAGTTGATTGGCGAGAAGGCGAACCGGCGATCCAGCCGGCGCTTGCAAGGACAAAGGCCATGTTGGGGTCTATCGGCAGCTTTCTGAAGAACCGCCGCGGCGCGTTTGCAATGCAGTTCGCCCTCCTGGCGGTGCCGCTCACCGTCTGCACCGGCCTTGCCATCGATGGCGGCCGCGCCTTCCTCGCGCGCTACGAGCTGGCCTCGTCGCTCGACGCCGCTGCGCTCGCCGTCGGCTCGACCTTTTCGGAAGACGCCGACATCAACGCGATGGCTCACAATTTCGTCAACCGCAATTTCCATGGCGATCACGAGGGCGAAATCGTCCTCGAACTCGATTCCACGGAAGAGCGCGTGCTGCTCAAGGGTCACGTCCAGATCAAGACCTATTTCATGGGATTGGTCGGCCAGGACATCGTCAACATCTCGGCCGAGAGCGAAGTGAAGCGCGGCGGCAACAACGTCGAAGTCGCGCTCGCGCTCGACATCACGGGGTCGATGGGCGACGACGACGATCCGGACTCGCGCATCACCGCGCTTCGTGCGGCGGCGAACGATCTGATCGACACGGTCGTCAACAACGTCCAGACGCCCTACTATTCGCGTGCCGCCATCATTCCCTGGGCCAACAGCGTCTATGTCGGCGGCTATGCCGACGACATCCGCGGCGAAATGCAGGGCCCGACCGCCATCACCGCCGCCACCTGGCGCGACGGCGGATCGCACACGATCACCGGCGCCACCTGGCGCAACGGCGCCGCCAAGAATATCACCGGCGCCGCCTGGCGGAACGGTACGGCGAAGACCATCACGGGCATCACCAAGGCCAACCCGGCCGTGGTGACGACGTCCGCCGCCCATGGCTACGCGGACAACGACTACATCTACATCTCCGGCGTTTCCGGCATGACGCAGGTCAACGCGAAGCGCTACAAGATCGACGTGACGACCACGACCAAGTTCAGCCTCATGGACGCGGACACCGGCGTCGCCATCAACTCGTCGAGTTACTCTACCTGGGCGGCCGGCTCGCCCAACAATGGTCGCTCACAGGAATGCTTCACGCAGGCCTGCGAGGTGCAGGTCACCATAAACACTCACGGGTATTCGAACGGCGACTGGATCTACCTCGCCAGCGTCGGCGGGATGACGCAGATCAACAACAGCGGCAACACGCCCTGGACGATCACCGGCGTCGCGACCAATACGTTCATTCTCCCCGGAACTAACGGCCCATCCTTCGGAACCTACACGAGCAGCACGGGCACGGGGTCGAAGTGCTTTACCGCGACGTGCGAAGTGCAGGTCACTTCGGCGAACCACGGCTTCTCCGACGGCAACCTGATTCACATCAGGAACGTCAGCGGGATGACGCAGATCAACAAGACCAACGGCGACACCTGGGCGATCAGCGGCATCACGACCAACACGTTCATGCTGCCGGGAACCTCAGGTCCAACCTTCGGAACATTCGCCAGCACTCCCACCACCGGTACGGCAGGCAAGTGTTTCGCGGCCGGCTGTGAAGTCGTGGTGACGTCCACCGATCACAACCTGGCCAACGGCGACCGGGTCCAGATCACTGGCGTCGTCGGAATGACCGGCATCAACCAGACCGGCAACAGCGCCTGGCTGGTCGAAGCAGTCTCGGGCAACAACTTCCGCCTCGATGGCAGTATCGGCCCCAACTATAGCGACTACGGGTCGGCCGGTTCGGCGCAGTGCCTCGTCCATGGATGCATCAAGCTGCGTTTCACCAACGTCAGCGGCAGCACGGTGATCCGGCCGATCAGCGAGTGCGTCAGCGAGCGCGTCGGCTCGAACCAGTACACGGACGCTGCCCCCAGCGTTAAGGCCGTCGGTCTCGACTATGCCGGTACGGGCTACAACCTCTTCTGCGAAACCGCAAACCTGATCACCCCGCTGACGGACGACAAGACCGCGCTCCACGCCGCCCTCCACAAGGACACCGGCATGCAGATCGCCGGCTCGACCGCCGGTCAAATGGGCGCGGCCTGGGGCTGGTACATGGTCTCGCCCGACTGGGGCTATCTCTGGCCCGAAGCCAAGAACAAGCCGGCGGCGTACGATACGAAAGATCTCGCGAAGGTCGTCGTGCTGATGACCGACGGTGAGTTCAACACCGCCCACTGCAACGGTGTGGTATCGAGCAACTACGGCGTCAACAACGACTCCGACCGCATCAACTGCACCGCCACCAACGGCAACCCCTTCACTCAGGCCCAGAATATCTGCGACGGCATGCGCGCCGCCGACGTCAAGGTCTACACGGTGGGCTTTCAGCTCGCAGTGGGTGGCAACGCCGAGTCGTTCATGGAGGCCTGCGCCACCGACGCGGAACACGTCTTCCTCGCTGCCACCAACGAAGAACTCAAGGCGGCCTTCAAGTCGATCGCCACGCAGATCTCCAGGCTGCGGATCTCGAAGTAACGCTACTCTTCCTCCCAACCCACTGCGCCCCGCTCACCAGCGGGGCGCTTTGTTTTTGAGAACAGGGAATAGGGAGTAGGGAATAGGCAATCGGCAATCGGAAGTAGACAGCGCGGCAAGCGGGAAAACTACTCCCTATGCGCTATTCCCGATTGCCGATTGCCGTGCGCGCAGCGCTCAGTTATCCGACAGCCTCAGCCGCTCCGCCACGGCCTGCGCCGCCGCCGACTCCATCGCGCCGGTCTCGCCGAAGCGCTTCAGCGCCAGGCGCCACAGCCATTTCGCGTTGCTCTCCCGCCCCGCGGCCGATGCGTGATCTCCCGCAAGGCCGGTGAGTTCGGCAAGCGCCACGCCGGTCGCTTTCTCGCGTGCGGCGGTCAGCAACCTGTCAGCCTCCTCGATCCGCCCTCCGGCGATGGCGTCGCGGATCGCCGCAAACGGATCCGGCGCCGGCGCTGGCGCGGCAGGCGCCGGAATGGCGGCCGGCTCGATCGCCGGTTCGACTGCTGGCGGCGCGGCAACTGGCTCAGGTATCGACAGAACAATCGGCGCCGCGGCAACCGGTGGCGCAACGACCCATTCGGCTACCGGCGCTGCAACCGGCGCAGAGGCAGGCGCAATTGGCGGCGTGATGACAGGCCCAGCTGGCGGCGTGATGACGGGTCCAGCTGGCGGCGCGGGGGCAGACGCGACTGGCGGCGTGATGACAGGTCCAGCCGGCGGCGTGATGACAGGCGCAGCTGGTGGCGTGATGACAAGTCCAGTTGGCGGCGTGATGACAGGTCCAGCTGGCGGCGTGATGACGGGCGCAACGATAGATGGCGCGGCTACCGGCGGCGGTGGCGGATCGGCCGACGGCGGTATCCGCGCCAGCGTCGCCGTCGACGGGAAGGGCGTCGGGGCAGGGGCAGGCGGCGGCATCGACGACGCGACCGGCTTCGCGGCCGGCTGCCTCACCGGCTCAGGCGCCGGGGCGGGGTCGAGCTTCCGGGCGCGATGCTGATCGAAGAACGGATCGGAAAACGGATCGGAAACCGGACTGGGCGGCGGAGTGGGAACCGGCGGAAGATCGCCAGACCGCCAGTCCCGGTCAGCCGCGCGATTGCGCTCGGAATAATAGGCATCCGCCGCCGAAAGCGCCTCGGCATTGCGCGCCGCCGCCGCGGCCCGCTCCGCATTCCGCCTCGGACGCGGCGCCACGGCATAGGCGAGAAACACGATCCCGGCCGCGATCAGGAACAGGGCCCCAACCGCCACCCACGACTGGGATTGCGGGGGGAACAGGGACAAGGACTGGAACTGGGATCGCTGCACCCACAACACCCCCACCCCCCCGCCGCCCAACACGGCGCCGACAAGAAACTGAACTAGGCGAGCAAGCATCCCGTCACCCCAAGGGCCGCGGCTGTTCTTGCCGCTGTACCCGCAACAGTCATGACCCTAGCAATAATCGCTTCCCCAGCCACCCGAAACATCAAACACGCAGCACGCGCAATGACAAAGGACAGCCAGGGGACAGCGCCTGCGTCCCGTATGCTGCGCCTGCAACGACATTTCCGGTCAGGATTGACGGCTCGTCAGGGCCCCCTAGGCTTTCCCCAAAAGAAGACTGCACCGAACAAGGATGGGGAGACCAGCGATGACGCGCTTCAGCCGCCGCACGATCCTGATGACCGGAATGGCCACCGGCCTCGCCGCCTGCACAACCGCGCCATCCGCAAGCAGCGGCCCCGCCGTCGTTGAAACCACCGCCGGAAAAGTGCAGGGCCTGGTCGAAGGCGGTGTGCAGGTCTTCAAGGGCGTTCCATACGGCGCATCGACTGCCGGGCAGGGAAGGTTTCGCGCGCCGAAGCCGCCTGCGCCCTGGACAGGCGTCAAGGAAACCATCGCCTACGGCCCGCCGACGCCGCAAGGCGCGCCGTCCACCGCGCCTCCACCCGCGCCGCGTCCGGCAGGCTCGCCTCCTCCGCTGATCAACAACGCACCCACCGGCAAGCAGTCCGAAGACTGCCTCGTCTTGAACGTCTGGACGCCTGCGGCCGACAACGCACAGCGCCCCGTCCTCGTCTGGCTGCACGGCGGCGGCTTCTCGACAGGTTCCGGCTCCTCCGCCTGGTATGACGGCGTACGCGTTGCCTCTAAGCAGGACGTGGTCGTCGTCACCATCAACCATCGCCTCAACGCCTTCGGCTATCTCTACCTCGGCGACCTCGGCGGAGGCGAGTTCAAGGACGCCGCCAGCGTCGGCATGCTGGACTGCGTGCTCGCCCTGCAGTGGGTCAAGGACAACATCCGCAGCTTCGGCGGCGATCCCAAGCGCGTGCTGATCTACGGGGAAAGCGGCGGTGGCCGTAAGACATCCTCGATGATGGCGATGCCGCCGGCGCAGGGCCTTTTCCACCGCTGCGTCGTCCAGTCCGGTTCGCAGCTGCGTCTCGACACGCCGGCCGTCGGCATGGAGCGCACGGAAAAACTCCTCAAGGCACTCAACATCCCGAAGACCGATCTCTCGAAACTCTGGACGGTCAGCCAGGACGAAATCCTCGCCGCCATGCCCGGCGCGGTCACCGGCTCCGGCCAGTTCCGTCCGGTGATCGGCTCGCCGTCCTTCCCCGCGCACCCGTTCGACCCAGGCGCGCCTGCAATCTCATCCAACGTGCCGATGATCGTCGGCTCCAACCGCACCGAGGCGTCGGTGTTCCTCGGCGGCAATCCCTCGATCGCCAATCTCGAGGAGGCGACACTGCAGCAGCGCGTGGCAGCGCTCGTACCGGCAGGCGAGGGCGCATCCACCATCGACATGTATCGCCGCATCTATCCGCAGGCTAAGCGCGACGAGATCCTCTACATGGCCTCGACCGACCGCGGCTATTTCCTCGACACCACCATCCTCGCCGGCCGCAAGGCCGATCAGAACGCAGCGCCCGTCTGGGTCTACCAGTTCTATCGCTCGACACCGCTCGAAGGCGGCCGCTATCACACGCCGCACGCCTCCGAGATTCCGTTCGTGTTCGACACGCTGTCGAGGGCGACCTCGATCGGCGGCGAGCCTACCGCCAACGCGCAGAACCTCGCCGACCGCATGAGCGCGGCGTGGGCCAACTTCGCGCGCAACGGCGATCCCAATGGCGGCAAGACGCCGAGCTGGCCGAAGTACAATTCGACCGCGCGGCCAACGATGGTGTGGGACGAAACGCCGGCCGGTCCGCGCGTCGAAAGCGATCCGCGCAGCGAGCAGCGCAAGCGCATGCTGTCCTACGGCTCGCAGCAGTACGGCGAACGTGAAACCGGGCCCGCCTGAGTCGCGCCCAACCTGAACACCCGGACAGACTCAACTGTACCTTCGGTACAGTGGCTCTGCACTTCCGCAGCCGGTGCTCTGCAATCCTGCAGACTGTAATCGGGCTTACGACCACAAACGCTGGGAAAACCGCCGGAAACGGAAAGAACAGCGTCCTTACCGCGTGTCCGCTATTTTCCGGCGCGGAAGGGGCCCAAGTATCAGCATACCGGTGCAAAAGCCGCCGGGCAAACAAGACGCCTGCCCAGAAGACCACAAAAAGAAAAGAGCCCACCTCCCCATGTCCAAGCACATTGCCTCCGCCGCCCTCTTCATTGAGTTGTCCGCCTTGAGCCTCGTCGCCGTGTTCCTGATCGCGACACTGTCCGGTCAGCCCGGTTTCGATTTCGCCTGACGAAAAAGCTCTCGCAGCGCCACTCGATCCGGTAACATCGCCGGAAGCGAGATTGCGTCCGCACCACCAAGGACAATCCAATGCTGAAAGATATCTACGGAAACCACGTATCGACGTCGTCGCGCGCAGCGCTGGCGAAGTTCGACCAGGCCCTGCGCCAGATCCGCACCTACCATGGCGATCCCATCGCCACACTCGATGCGGCGCTGGAGCATGATCCGCAATTCGCCCTTGCCAACGTCACGCGCGCGATGGTGCTGGCGCAGGTCACCGACGCCATGTTCGCCGACGAGGTCCAGCGCAGCCTTCGCGCTGCGGCCCCCGGCGCCATGAACGACCGCGAACGCGGCCACTTCGCTGGCGCCATGGCCTGGGCCGAAGGCCGCTTCAACGAAAGCACGTCGATCTTCGGCCGTATTGCCCAGGAAAACCCGCGCGACGTTCTGGCGCTGCAGAACGCCCATGTCGGCTGCTTCTTCACCGGCCGCCAGTTCGACCTGCGCGACTGGCCGCTGCAGACGATGCGCGCCCACAAGCACGGCGATGAATCCTGGCACGCCATCCTCGGCATGGCCGCTTTCGGCCTCGAGGAATGCGGCGACTACGCCCGCGCCGAAGCCCTGGGCGTCGAAGCCATCGACGCAGAATCAACCGATGCCTGGGCCGCTCACGCCGTCGCCCACGTCCATGAAATGCGCGGCAACGTGGAAGAGGGCGTAGGCTGGCTCGAAGGCACGGCCGATGGCTGGTCCACCGACTGCGGCTTCGCCTACCACAACTGGTGGCACCTCGGCCTGCTGCATCTCGACAGGCTCGACCACAAGGCGGCGCTCAAGCTCTACGACGAACGTGTCCGCCCGAAAAACGACGCCAACGTCGTGCTCGAAATGCTGGACGCCTCGGCCATGCTCTGGCGCCTGCATCTCGAAGGCGTCGACACCGGCGACCGATTCGAGCGTCTCGCACGAGTATGGGAGCAGAAGGCCGAAGACGGCATCTACGCCTTCAACGATCTGCACGCGATCATGGCCTTCCTCGGCGCCGGCCGCATGGGCGATGCGGAACGCACGCTCAAGGCCATGCGCCTCGCCGCCGAGGGCAAGACCGACAACGCGGCGATGACGTCGGAGATCGGCCTGCCGCTTGCCGAGGGCTTCATCGCCTTCGCCGCCGGCCGCAACGTCGAAGCCGTCGAGAAGATCGCGCGGGTGCGCGGCATGGCCCAGCGCTTCGGCGGCAGCCACGCCCAGCGCGACGTGCTGGCGCTCACCGCCCTCCAGGCCGCCATCCGCGGCGGTATGCAGTCGACGGCGGAGGCTTTCGCCGCCGAACGCTTGGCTCACAAACCGCAAAGCCCCTGGGCCCAGCGGTTGTCACGACAGGCGAAGAACGCCAGCGCTGGCGCTCGCGCCGCCGCGAACTAGGAATAAAAGCGAGGCGAGCCAGCCGGAGCGCAAGACCCCGCACCGTCCGCCTCGGGGGAAGAGTGAAACTGCCGGGCCTCGCGGCCTCCAGACTCGCGAGGCCCGGCGCTCTCTTTTTCTAATCCAGCGTCCGCCGATACCGCATCATCGCGGCGGCGGTGACGAGGCAGACGAACACGCCAAGCGCCGCATGCGATGGCCAGAGGGTCGAAAGACCCTCGCCCTTCAGCAGCGCCCCGCGCACCACGCGCAGGAAGTGCGTCACCGGTATCGCCGTGCCCAGCGCCTGCGCCCATTCCGGCATGCCCCTGAACGGGAACATGAAGCCCGACAGCAGGATCGAGGGCAGCATGTAGAAGAACGACATCTGCATCGCCTGAAGCTGCGTCCGCGCCAGCGTCGAAATCAGAAAGCCCAGCGCCAGCGATCCGGTGATGAACAGCAGGACGCCAAGCCCCAGCGCGATCCATCCGCCCTCCATCGGCACCTGGAACAGCAGCGCCGCCATCACCAGGATCACCGCCGTCTGCATCAGCCCGACCATCACATAGGGCGCGAGCTTGCCGATCATCACTTCGATCGGCTGGGCGGGGGTGGCAAGCAGCGACTCCATCGTCCCGCGCTCCGTCTCGCGCGTCACCGACAGCGCCGTCATCATCACCAAGGTCATCGAAAGAATGATGCCCAGCAGTCCGGGCACGATGTTGTACGACGTGATGTTCTCCGGGTTGTAGCGCCGGTGCACCACCACCTCGAACGGCGGCGGCTTGGGCGCGCGCTGCGCCATGCCGCCGACAAGGTCGCGCGTCAGCGCATACTGCGGCAGCGCGCTCGCGGCCGACACCGCCGCGCCGGTTGCAGAAGGATCGGTCGCGTCTGCCTCAAGCAGGATCTGCGGCTTGTCGCCCCGCGCCACGCGTCGCGTGAAATCGCCCGGAATGGTCAGCGCGAACTGCACTTCGCCCTTGCGCAGCAGCTCATCGAGTTCGCCAACGGACGTCGCCTCGTGCGTGATGTCGAAGAACTGCGTGTTGACCAGCGCCGCTAGTGTCGAGCGCGCGAACGTCGAATCGTCCTGCACGAGCACCGCCGTCGGCAGGTGCCGCGGTTCGTTGTTGATCGCATAGCCGAACAACAGGAGCTGCACGACCGGGATCATCAGGATCATCGCATAGGTCAGCCGGTCGCGCGTAAGCTGCACGAACTCCTTCGCCAGCACCGCAAGGATGCGCGTCGCCCAGAAGCTCTTCGGCTTGGAAACGGCGGTCACCGGAAGTTGTCCTCCGACTTGCCCATCAGATGGATGAACGCATCTTCCAGTGTCGGCGCCGTCCGCTCCCATTTGAACGGCGGGCGGCGGTAAGGCGCCAGCGCCGCGTCAAGCGCCCGCTCATCAGTGCCGCTCACATGCAGCGTCGTCCCGAACGGCGCGGCCGTTTCGACGCCGGGCAGGGTGCCAATCTCGGACGACAGCCGGTCCACGCCCGGCCCTTCGCCCTCCCACGTCACCAGCCCGACGGTCTTGAGGATATCCTCCGCTGTCCCGCGCGCGATCAGCTCGCCATAGGCGATGTACGCGATGTCATGGCAACGCTCGGCCTCGTCCATGTAGTGCGTCGAGACCAGCACGGTCAGCCCTTCCGCTGACAGCGCGTGGATCTCGTCCCAGAACGTCCGCCGCGCCTTCGGGTCGACGCCCGCCGTCGGTTCGTCCAGCAGCAGCAATTGCGGCTCATGCAGCGTCGAGGCCGCCAGCGCCATCCGCTGCTTCCATCCGCCCGAGAGTTTTCCCGCCAGCTGCTTGCGCCGCTCGTACAAGCCCAGCCGCTCGAGCGCTTCCTTCACCCGTTCCTGCCGCCGGTCTAGCCCATGCACCCGCGCCATGAACATGAGGTTTTCCTCGATGGAGAGGTCCTCATAGAGCGAGAATTTCTGGGTCATGTAGCCGACGCGCAGTTTGATCTCGTCCGACTGTTTGACGATGTCGAAGCCGAGGCACGTGCCCGTCCCCGAATCCGGCGTCAGCAGCCCGCACAGCATCCGCAACGTCGTTGTCTTGCCCGACCCGTTCGGCCCGAGAAACCCCGTGATCCTCCCACGCGGAACCTGGATGGAAAAATCCTTCACCACCCGCTTGTCGCCGAATGACTTGTTGAGGTTCTGCACGTCGATGACGAGATCGGCGCTGGCTGTGCTGGGAAGAGTCGCGCTCATTTCCCAACCCGCGCCACATCGATCGGCAGCCCCGGCACAAGCCCTTCCGCCGAAGCTGGCATCGCCTCGACCAGGAACACCATCCGGTCCCGCGCCTCACGGCTGTAGATCACAGGCGGCGTAAATTCCGGTCGCGGCGAGACATACGACACCTTCGCCGTCAGCCCCTCTGCGCATCCATCGCACGAGAACTTCACGTCGGTTCCCACTGCGTATTTCGCCGCCTCGGTCTGCGGCACGAAGAAGCGCAGCCTCACGCGGTCGCTCGGCAGCATGGCCAGCACGGGCTGATTCGCCGGAACCCATTCGCCCGGCTGGAAGAACACATCCTCGATCCGCCCCGCCGACGGCGCCACGGGCGACAGATCCGCCAGCCGCGATTCCGCCGCCGACAACTGCGCCTGCGCCTGCCGCACGCGCTCGTCCGCGGCCTGGCGCTGGTCCTCGCGCTGGCCGAGCTTCGCAACCTGCAACTGTTTTTCCAGCGCACGCACATTCGCCCGCGCCGTGTCGCGCGCCGCCACCGCCTGGTCCAGTTGCGCGCGTGATGCCGCGCCCACTTCGGCCAGTGGCCGCACACGTTTCAGCGAAGTTTCCGCCTCGTTGAGCACCGCACGCGCCGCCGCAACCTGCGCCTCGAACACGCCCAGCTCTGCCGGCCGTCCGCCGCGCCGTGCATCGGCCGCCAGCGCGCGCGCGGCTTCCGCGCCAGCGACGGCTTCATCGCGCGCCGCCTCGCCCTGCGCCGGATCGACCTGGAAGAGAACCTTGCCCGCCTCCACGCTGTCGCCACGCTGCACGTCGATGCGCACCAGCCGCCCCGCGAGGGGAGATGCCGGATAAAGCGGCTCGCCTTCGATGTAGCCCGAAAGTGTCGCGGAATTTCCCGCGCCATGTCCGAAAGCAAGGAAAGCGGCCAGGCCCGCTGCGGAGAGCAGGAGAACGCCGACGAGTATCTGTTGCGGCTTCAGTTTCATGTGCGTGCGCTTGTCGTCAGGAGTCCAGGCAGCAGCGTTTCGAGATGCTGCTGCATGAGGGCAGGGATGTCGAAAGGCTTCGCCCCTGTGGGGACAAAGGTCTCGCGGAAGATGACCGCGGTGAGCAGCGGCCCGATGATCGAGATCGCATACTGGCGCGGGTCGCCCGCGCGAACCTCGCCGCGCTCCTGCGCCCGCACGATGACTTTGGTCAGGAGACCGATGCCCACGGCAATGACGTCGTCGTGCCAGACTCGCGCGATCTCGGGGAAGTTGCCGCTCTCGCCGACCACCATCTTGATGACGCGGCCCATGTTCGACTTGTCGGCCAGCTCCGCCACGCGGGGGACCATCATGCGGATGAGCTGCTCGAACGGGCCTGGGAAGCCTAGCGCCATCTGCTCGATCGCGCCGATGTTCGGCGCCACTGCCTGCTTCACGACGGCTTCGAAGATCTCCTGCTTGGTCTCGAAGTAGAGATAGAGAGCGCCCTTGGAGACGCCGGCGCGGGCGGCGATGTCGTCCAGCTTCGCGGCCGCGAACCCCTTCTCGGAAAACACCTCATAGGCCGCCTCGACGATCTCGGCCGGCCGGGCTTCCGCCCGCCGCCGCCATTTCGGGGATGTTTCGGCCGATTCAACCCGGCTCTTTGGCCGTTTAGGTGAGGAAGAAGTCTCTGACATGACGGCTCTTTTATATAACTGACCGGTCAGTTATATATAGGGGGCAAATGCCGGCGTAAAGAGGGTCGGCAAGGATTCTTTTCAAATCACCGGGCAGCGCTCACCGGTGCGTAGGGTGCATGCTGCGAAGCGGAATGCACCTCTTCCATGGACGTGGCGCGATGGCGCCTTCCGCTGTGCTCCATGCACCCCACGCAACGCGGCGACTGTACGAAATCGGGGGACAAAACCGCTCAAATCCGCAGGTTAAGGACGCGCGCTGAAAGTTTTTTCAGAAAAAGATTCTGAACCGCGACAATCGCTTGCGCCGCTTTCACTCGAAACCACGCCCGAAAAATCGTGCAACTTATCCTGCTGGGTCGGCGCTCGCTTATAATGAGCGCGCCCATCCGGAGGGAGGTTTCGAGGTCGACCGAAGCTTCGGGATGGCTGGGCGTTGGTCGGCGTGGCGTTGTCGCGCCGGGCGAAAGCCCGGCGAGTAAGCGAACCGAGTTTTACTGCGTGCTTTCGCCGGAAACGGAGCAGCGGTTGCGGCGCGAAACGAACGGCAGGGCATTGCCTCCGGGGACTACAACCGGAGGGCCCAGGGGCATCGGCGCTCCTGCACGCGGAACCGGCAGGTCAGGACGGGAGCTAAGGCCCCGGGTGCATAACACCGGTGTGCCGAGCCACTGCGAAAAAGGCAGGGGCTGAGAGGCAACTCCACTCCTGGCGCCGGGAAAAACGATCGATCCGGGGCGCGTGAGGACGCGCAAACGCCAGCCCGCAAAGGCTGGACCGAGGACTACCTCAACGGCGCTGATCCACGCGCCCCGCTCCCTCATCAAGGAGGGACGAGCTAGAGCGAGCCTCCAGACGCACGCGCGTCGTGGAGCACTTGACCTTTCCCGCCCCGCAAGACACGTCACGCCAATGGTTGGGGAAGACGCCTGCACAGCACAGAGACATTGAACAAGGATCCGCACGACATCCTTCGCGACGTATTCGGCCACGCCGAATTTCGCGGAGAACAGGAAGAGGTCGTGCGCCATGTCACGGGCGGCGGCGACGCCGTCGTGCTGTTTCCGACCGGCGCGGGCAAGTCGGTCTGCTACCAGGTTCCCGCGCTCTGCCGTCCTGGCGTCGCCATCATTGTATCTCCGTTGATTGCGCTCATGCGCGACCAGGTCGAAGTGCTGCGCCAGTCCGGCGTCGCCGCCGCCGCGCTTAATTCCTCGCTTACCTCCGACGAAGCGCGCACCGTACGCAACCAGCTCCACTCCGGCGAACTCAAGCTGCTCTATGTCGCGCCCGAACGCGTCACCACGCCCGGCTTTCAGCAGATGCTGCAGGACATCCACATCAGCCTCTTCGCCATCGACGAAGCGCACTGCGTCAGCCAGTGGGGCCACGACTTCCGCCCCGAATACCGCGAGCTCTCCTCGATCGCCGAAAACTATCCCGGCGTGCCCCGCATCGCGCTCACCGCGACCGCGGATCCGACCACTCGCGCCGACATCATCGAACGCCTGAAGCTGAAAGACGCCAGGGTCTTCATCACCAGCTTCGACCGCCCCAACATCTCCTATTCGATCGTCCAGCGCGACAAGCCGCGCGAACAGCTCCGCGACTTCCTCCGCAAGCACAAGGACGACAGCGGCATTGTCTACTGCCTCTCGCGCAAGAAGGTCGAGGCGACCGCCGAGTGGCTGGAAGAGCAGGGTATCCGCGCGCTGCCCTATCACGCCGGCATGGACGCGGCCGTGCGCTCGAAGAACCAGGATGCCTTCCTCACCGAAGACGGCCTCGCGCTTGTCGCAACCGTCGCCTTCGGCATGGGCATCGACAAGCCCGACGTGCGCTATGTCGCCCACCTCGACATGCCGTCATCGGTCGAAGCCTACTACCAGGAGACCGGCCGCGCTGGCCGCGACGGCCAGCCATCCGATGCATGGATGTGCTACGGCATGGCCGACGTGGTGCAGCGCCGCCGCATGATCTCGGAAGGCAATGCGCCCGAAGAGATCAAACGTGTCGAGAACACCAAGCTCAACGCGCTGCTCAACATCTGCGAGATCACCACGTGCCGCCGCCAGGCCATCCTCGCTCATTTCGGCGAAGCCCATCCCGGCAATTGCGGCAACTGCGACACCTGCCTCTCGCCCGTCGACACGTGGGACGCCTCGGATGCCGCTATCAAGGCGATGTCCGCCATCTACCGCACCGGACAACGCTTTGGCGGCGGCCACGTTATCGACGTGCTGATGGGCAAGGGCAATGAGCGCACCGAGCGCCTTGGCCACGACAAGCTCGGCGTCTTCGCCGTCGGCAAGGACATCGACGCACGCGTCTGGCAGTCCGTCCTCCGCCAGCTCACCGCCGCCGGCCTCATCTATGTTGACCACGAAGCCCACGGCGCCCTGAAGCTCGCCGAGGAAGCCCGCCCCGTTCTGCGCGGCGAACAGAAAGTCATGCTCCGCCGCGACCTGCCCAAGCGCACCAAGAAGGAAGCCCGCGCAGCCAAGGCCTCCGAGATGCCGGAAGACGCCCGCACGCTCTTCGACGATCTCCGCGCCGAACGCGCCCGCATCGCCAAGTCACAAGGCGTGCCGCCCTACGTCGTCTTCCACGACAGCACCTTGCGGGCGATGGCCGAAGCCCGCCCCACCTCGCTCGACGCCATGGCCGACCTCCCCGGCATCGGCAAAGCCAAACTCGACCGCTACGGCGAACGCTTTCTGGCGGTGATTCAGGCCAACGCCTGAAGGCTTTTCCTGAGTCTTTTCAAACCGCCGCTTGACTCTTTCGGCCCGCTCAGGCGTTATAGAACAAAACAGGAACTAGCTAGAGGCAGGGCCGTGCCGCAGGTCGATCTTGAAGCGCTGAGACGACAGGTCTCCCAACTGGAGCGGGGCTCATCCCCCGTCGCCTCTGGACGCTTTTCCGTGGGCTCCACCGCGATCGACACGGCCCTGGGGGGCGGCCTCATGCGCGGCGCCCTGCACGAGATTTTCGCCGGCCAGATCATGCACGAGCCTTCGGCCGCGAGCTTCGCTGTCATGCTCGCTATCCGTGCGGCGGGAGAACGTCCTGTCGTCTGGGTGCGCCAGGATTTCGTCGGCCTGGAGATGGGCGAGATCTACGCCCCCGGCCTTGCCGAACTCGGCCTCTCGCCCGATCGCCTCATCCTCGTCCGCGCCCGCGATGCGCCGAGCGTGCTCCGCGCCGGCGAGGAGGCGGCCCGCTGTCCGCCTCTCGGCGCCGTGCTGATCGAGCCGTGGGGAAATCCCAAGACGCTCGATCTCGTCGCCTCGCGGCGGCTCGCCCTCGCCGCCGGCCGCTCCAACGTTCCGCTCTTCATGGTGCGGGCAGGGGGCACGGCCCTCCCAAGCGCCGCGGCTACCCGATGGCGAATAAGCGCCTCGCCCTCCGTACCGCTGGAGGGGGAGGCCCCGGGCCATCCCGCCTTCGCCGTCGAACTGCTCCGCGACCGTGTCGGGTCCGCCGGGCGAAACTGGATTGTGGAATGGGATCGTGACCGTCGTGAGTTCAAGGATCTCGAAACGATACCTGGCCGCATGGTTCCCGTACCTCCCGGCCGATCGCCTGATGCGGCGGAGGCGGGATACAGAGACGCCGGCTGAGCCGCTCGTCATCACTGAAAAGGTGAAAGGCGCGATGCGTCTCGCCGCCATCAGCCCCGAGGCGAAGCGTGCAGGGCTCCTCCCCGGTCTCACTCTCGCAGACGCCCGCGCCCGCATCCCCGATCTCTGGGTCGAGGAGATGGACCCCCACGCTGACGCCGCCCTGCTGGATCGCATTGCCGACGATTGCGACCGCTTCACTCCCGTCATCGTCATCGACGCCCCGGAGGGCCTCCTCCTCGACATAACCGGCTGCGATCATCTCTTCGGCAGCGAGGCCCAACTCCGCACCCTCTTCAACGCGCGCCTCCGCCGCGCCGGCATCCACGTCCGCGCCGTCATCGCCAGCGCGCCCGACGCCGCCCGCGCGCTCGCCCGCTACGGCCGCACCGCCATCGTGCCCCCCGGCGAAGACGCCGCCGCCGTTCGCCCGCTCCCCATCGCAGCCCTCGGCCTCGCCGACGACGCCCGCCTCTCCATCTCCCGTGCGGGCCTCAAGACCATCGGCGCCATCGCCGACCGCCCCAGCACGGCCTTCGCCGCCCGCTTCGGCGAGAAGATGACGCTCCGCCTCCGCCGCGTGCTCGGCGAGGCTGACCCACCCCTCGATCCCCGCCGCCCCGTCCCCATGCTCTGGGTCGAACGCCGCTTCCCCGAACCCATCGGCCGCGCCGAAGATATCGAAGCCGTGCTCGGCGAACTCTCGGACAAGGCCTCCAACCGCCTCGGAGAACAGCGCGAAGGCGGCCGCGTATTCGAGGCAAGCTTCTTCCGCGCCGACGGCGCCGTTCGCCGCATCGCCGTCGAGACCGGCCGGCCGATACGCAACACGCGGATCCTCCTCCGTCTCTTCCGCGAAAAGCTGGATGCGCTCGCCGACCCCGTTGATCCCGGCTTCGGCTTCGACATGATCCGCCTCTCCCTTCCGGTCACTGAGCCGCTGGATACGATCCAGCCCGGTCTCGATGGCCACGCCATCGAAGCGGACGAAGTCGCCGACCTCGCCGACCGCCTCTCCACCCGTTTCGGCACGGCAAACGTCCTCCGCTTCCTCCCCGAAGACACCCACGATCCCAACCGTGCCGCGAAGGCCGTCCCTGCCAGCTTCAACCCGCTCACCTCTCCGGTCTGGCCCACGCCCGAAGAGGAAGAGCCGCCCCTTCGCCCCGTGCAGATCTTCGATCCGCCCCAGCTCGTCGACGCCTCCGCGCAGGTGCCAGACGGACCGCCCCTCCATTTCAACTGGCGCCGCAGGAAACACGTCGTCGTCCACGCCGAAGGCCCCGAACGCATCGCCCCGGAATGGTGGCGCGCGCCCGACGCCTCCGAGCGCGACTATTACCGCGTCGAAGACATAGAAGGCCGCCGCTTCTGGCTCTTCCGCTCAGGCGCTTACGGAAGCAAGGCGCACCCACGCTGGTACGTCCACGGGCTGTTCGCATGAGCGATCTCGAACGCACCCAAAACATCCTCCCTTTCCCCGCCCGCAGGAAGGACGAGACCACCCGTCCCGACCCCACCCCCCCGCCCCCCTACGCCGAACTAGCCGCCGCCACCAACTTCTCCTTCCTCCGCGGCGCCTCGACCGGGCAGGACATGGTCCTCTCTGCGCTCATGCTCGGCCACACCGGCATAGGCATCGCCGACCGCAACACGCTCGCTGGCGTCGTGCGGGCCTGGAGGGAACTCAAGCAACTGCGCAAGGACGGCCTTCCGACGCGTGAGAAGGTCAGGGAAGGTGGGTCTCCGGGCGAGCAAGCCTGGGTCGCGCACCCCGATGAAAAGAAGTCCGCGGAGAGACAGGAAGAGTTCAAGAAAGACGCGAAGAAGTTCAGGCTGGTTGTCGGATCGCGCCTCGTCTTCACGGACGGAACGCCGGACATCATCGTCTATCCGCAAAATCGTGAGGGATGGGCTCGGTTATGCCGTATCCTCACAAGCGGAAATCTGCGAGCCGAGAAGGGCGAGTGCCTTCTTACGCTGGACGATCTTCTGGTCCGTTGCCGCGATCTCTTGCTCGTCGTCATGCCGGGAGATAGGCTCGACGGATTGACCGAGCTGCTGGTTCGCCTCGAAAACGCCGCCCCCGTCTGGCTTGGTGTGACGATGCATCGGCGCGGCAACGACGTGCGCCGCCTGGCCAAGCTGAAACGCATCGCTGAGAATGCCCACGTACCCCTGATCGCGACGAATGATGCGCTTTATCATTCCCCCGAACAGCGGGACCTGCAGGACATGATGACCTGCATCCGCGAAGGCGTGACGATCGAAAGGGCGGGCCGACTCCTGGAAGTCAACGCCGAGCGGCATCTGAAGCAGCCGGAAGAAATGTCGCGGCTTTTCGCGAAGGCGTCTGAGGCAATCGGCCAAACCCAGGTTCTTCTCGAACTGATTGAATTCGATCTGGGGCAGCTGAAATACGAATACCCTCAGGAGCCAGTGCCACCGGGTTACACCGACCAGGAGTATCTTGAGAAGCAGGTCTGGTTCTTCGCCGGGATGAAGTACAATTGGAGAATCCCGAAGAAGGTCAAACGCCTTCTGCGAAAGGAACTCGCCTTCATCCACACGCGCGGGATGGCGCAGTACTTCCTAACCATTTTCGATCTCGTCCGGGTTGGGGAAGACCGGGGAATTCTTTGCCAGGGGCGGGGCTCGGCTGCGAACTCAGCGGTCTGCTACGTTCTCGGCATTACGTCCGTGAATCCCTCCACGTTCGATGTCCTCTTCGAGCGCTTTCTCTCCAAGGAACGGGAGGAGCCGCCGGACATTGACGTCGATTTCGAGCACGAACGGCGCGAAGAGATCATCCAGCATGTCTACAAGCGCTATGGCCGCGAACGTGCTGGCATTGCCGCTACCGTAATTCACTACCGTCCGCGGAGCGCGATGCGTGAAGTGGGTAAGGTGCTTGGACTCACCGAGGATGTTACCGCGCGTCTTTCAGGGCTCGTCTGGGGCAGTTGGGGCGCTGCTCCAAAGAATGATCAGCTGATCCAGGCCGGGCTCGATCCTTCAAATCCTGTCCTTCATCGTGCTCTCGATCTTGCCAACCGTTTGCTCGGCTTCCCGCGGCATCTCTCGCAGCATGTCGGCGGCTTTGTGCTCACTCAGGGCCGGCTCGACGAACTTGTTCCCATCGGCAACGCCGCGATGGACGAACGCACCTTCATCGAATGGGACAAGGACGACATCGACGCGCTGCAGCTCATGAAGGTCGATGTGCTTGCACTTGGCATGCTCACCTGCATCCGCAAAGCGCGAAACCTCATCTATGAGCATGGCGGGCGGAGGCGGGGGCTTCGGGATTTTCCCCCAGAAGACCCCGCCGTCTACGACATGCTCTGCAAGGGCGACTCGCTCGGTGTCTTCCAAGTGGAAAGCCGAGCCCAGATCAGCATGCTGCCGCGCCTGAAACCGAAGATTTTCTACGATCTGGTCATCGAAGTCGCGATCGTTCGCCCCGGACCCATCCAGGGAAACATGGTGCACCCCTATCTGCGCCGGCGAAGCGGTGTCGAAAAGGTAGAGTACCCGGCGCCTTCGCCGCAGCACGGCCCGGAGAACGAGCTTTATCGGGTCCTCAACAAGACCAATGGCGTTCCGCTCTTCCAGGAACAGGCGATGAAGCTCGCCATGGTCGCGGCAAAGTTCACGCCGGAAGAAGCAAATGGATTGCGCCGGGCGATGGCGACATTCCGCAACGTGGGCACAATCGGCAGCTTTGAAGACCTGATGGTCGGTCGGATGGTGGAGCGCGGTTATGAACGCGACTTCGCACAGCGCTGTTTCGACCAGATCAAAGGCTTCGGCTCCTATGGCTTCCCGGAAAGCCACGCCGCCGCGTTTGCACAATTGGTCTACGTCTCCTCCTGGATCAAGAAATACCATCCCGCAGCGTTCGCCTGTGCGCTGCTCAATTCGCAGCCGATGGGGTTCTATGCGCCGGCCCAGATCGTTCGCGATGCGCAGGAGCATGGCGCCGAAGTGCGGCCCGTCGATGTGAACTTCAGTTCCTACGACAACACGCTCGAGAATCGTGAGGGTCGCGAGCCCGCCTTGAGGCTCGGCTTCCGCCAGCTCGACGGCATCAAGGAGGAAGAGGCCAACACGCTCGTGGCGCGGCGGGGGCAGGGCTATGCCAACGTCGAGGACATGCGGTCGCGCGGCGGCGTCTCGTCCCCCATGCTGCGCAAGCTTGCAGACGCCGACGCCCTGCGCTCGCTCAGCCAGGACCGCCGCGAGGCCCTGTGGGCCGTGCGCCGTCTGCCGGACGACGACCTGCTTCCGCTGTTCGCGGCGGCCGAAGCGAGGGAACTAGGCGAAGATGCGGATGTCGGCCTGCCCGAAATGCCGCTCGGCGAGCATGTGGCCGCCGACTACCAGACGGCGCGCCTCTCCCTCAAATCGCATCCGATGCAGATCCTGCGGCCCCTGTTCCGGCGCGAGCACATTCTCACCTGCGCCGAAACATCGGCCCTGCGCGACGGCCGCTGGGCGCGCACGGCGGGCATCATCCTGGTCCGCCAGCGGCCGGGCAACGGCAAGGCGGTATTCATCACGCTGGAAGACGAGACCGGCATCACCAACGCCCTCCTATGGGCGCGCACCTTCGAGAAATTCCGCGCCGAAGCGATGGGCGCGCGCCTCCTCCTGATCGAGGGCAGGGTTCAGAAAAGTCCTGAAGGCGTCACTCACCTCATGGGCGCAAGACTGACCGACCGCACGGCAGAGCTGGACCGGTTGTCGGACGATCATTCACCTGCAATCGAGATGTCCCGTGGAGAGGAAGTCGCGCATCCTCAACCAGACGCAATGTGGCGACATCCCCGCAACGTCCGCATCATGCCGAAGTCGCGGGATTTTCATTGAGGAGTTGGGACGCCTGCGCGGACTACGAAGAACAAACCCATGCACAGTGGAATTCGCCCACTATTGCCCACTCTATTTCAGGAAGCTTGACCGCTCAGGAAGCTGCGGAGCGCACTCCACGCCGCGGGCTCGGTGAGAAAAGGCGCATGCCCGACGCCGGGAACATTGGCGACAACCAGATCGGGTTTCCTGCGTCGCATCTCCTCGACGGTGCTTACCATGAGGATGTCAGAGAGTTCTCCACGGACCACCAGCGTCGGCACTGGCTTGAGGGCTTCGAACAGCGGCCAGAGATCGGATGGGACCACCGCAGGAGAATTCACAACCTGAGAAATTGCAGGGTCGTACTGGAGCGTAAAACGGCCGGGCTCGGGCTCCCAGAATACACGGCGAGCCACTTTCAGCCAGAATTCACTGCCCGTCTCGTTTGGAAAAGCCGAACCATTGATTGCACGGCAGATGGTCGCCGCCCCGTCCCAGTTGGTTGGATCCTCCGCGCGTCCGACATATCCGCGAATTCGCGCGAGACCTTTTGGATCAACCTCGGGACCAACATCGTTCAACACCGCCGCTGCCACGCGCGCAGGGGCCAGAGCGGCACAGATCATCGTCATCAGTCCGCCCATGGACGTTCCGATGAAAATCGCACGCGAAATGTCCAGGCTGGAGAGCAGGGCCAGCATATCCGCCGCATACGTGCCCGGATGATATCGCTCGGGGGAAGGGTCCGCATCCGACACGCCGCGACCGCGCTGCGAAGGGACCAGAACGTGCCGGCCGCACGCCGCGATCATCGGCGCCAGTTCCTCGAAGTCGCGATTGTTGCGGGTCAGGCCGTGCAGACACAAAACGGGGATGCCCGTCACTGGTGCAGTCGCTGGGTACTCGCGGAATTCGATTCTCGGGCCATCGTCTGTATGGAAAAAGCGCGAAGCGAACTGTTCAGCCATCATGATGTCTCCGATCAAGTGAATGCGCCGCCGCGTAGAATGGCAAAGGGTTGTCTTTGGTCAAAGGCAGTAGCCACAGGATCGCTCAACGAACCGCTTTTTGCTCTCTTTCTTTCTGTGGTTGAACCCCACCTTTGGAAGAACCCTTGTCCATCGGCGAGCCACCGACTGCGGCCCGCTCCGCATCGCGGTGATAGGTAAGCGAAGAGAGGAACAGGCAGACGATGCTGAGCGCGTTGAAGATCAGCATCAGCTCCAGTGCGCGGCGGAGCGACGTCCCTGGATCGTCCGATGCAAAATGGGTGGAGAGGAATCCGACCAGGGTTGGTCCGCCACCGATGCCGAGCAGCGTCAGGCAGAAAAGTGTGAAAGCGCTTGCTGTCGCGCGCATGCGGATGCCGACAAGCTCCTGCGCGGCGGTGTAGGCGATGCTCGCGTAGATCAGCCCGACGAAAGCGGGTACGGCGTTCATGAGGTAGGCAAACTCGATCGACGGAGCGTGCAGGAACGCCCAGGCGAAGGGCAGGGCGATGACCGCGCAAATCAGGATAGTCCATGGCCGCCAGCGAAGATCGCGCTTCGACAGCCGGTCGCAAAGCATGCCGATCAGAACGGCGCCGAGCCCGCCCAGTCCGCCTATCAGAAGCCCGAGCATCAGACTTACCTCGCCGACGCCGACGCCGTAGGTGCGGATCAGGAGGGGAGAGGTCCAGGCAAGGAAAGCGTTTGCGGAAACGCAGATCAGCATGCAGCCCGCCAGCAGCCAGAGGAAAGAGGGCTGGGACAGCATGAAGCCGAAGGTGGACAGCACGGATGGCCGAGCGGCCTCTGCCTCGATCCGGTCGGACCCGCCGCGCCTTGGCTCCTTGACCGTAAGGCGAAAGACGATCGCGAGCAGCAGACCCGGAGCGCCAGCGACAAAGAAAGCGGCGCGCCAGCCGAAGGCTTCGTAAACCAGTCCGCCCAGCGGGAAGCCGGCGAGGATGCCGAGACCGATGCCGAGTGTGTAGACGCCGAGCGCGGTGGCGCGCTGGGCCGGAGGATAAAGATCCGCGATCATCGATGTCGCGGGTGGTGTGCCGCCGGCTTCGCCCAGACCCACGCCCATGCGTGCAATCAGCAGGTGCCAGAACGACTGCGCGAATCCGGAAAGCACGGTCATGAATGACCAGACGCCGAGCGAGAGCGCAACGATATCTCGCCGCACGCCACGATCCGCCCAGATCGCGACGGGAATTCCAACGGTCGCATAGACCGCCGCAAAGCCGATGCCCGACACCAGTCCGAGGTGCCAGTCTTCGAGTTTGAGGTCCTGCCGTATTGGTTCGAGCAGGATGACCAGCACCTGCCGATCGATGTGGTTGAAGGCATAGACCAGCGTGAGAACCAGCAGGACGTAAAGCCGAGACTGTGTGGTTGTTTCGACCTGGCCTGTCATGTGTGTCTCCACAAGGAAAACCCGGATGCGCTTTGAACGCATCCGGGCAAGTCAGGGTTTGCGCGCCTCGGGGGAGATCGCACGCGAACCTGCGCAACAGATCTAGAATGCAGTGGTGAAGCTCAGCCAGTATGTACGCGGATCGCCGTAGAAGGCGGTGAGCGTTCCTTCGCGGCCGAGTGCAGATGTCAGTGCGCCGGTCGTCGGGTTGACGTTGACGAAGTTGTATCCCGCGACCTTGTAGCGCTCGTCGCTCAGGTTCTTGCCATGCAGCCCGATGCTCCAGCGGCCATCGTCGCCGCGGAAGATCAGGCTCATGTCCCACAGCGTGTAGGCTTCCTGGTCGAGATAGGCCGACGGCGTTTCGAACTGGCTGGAATCGCCGCGATAGGACAGAGCGTTGATGAGGCTCAACGTGCCGTCGTAGCTGACCAGCTTAAACGGCGTGACGTACGAAATGCGCGAGCTCGCGGTCCAGTCCGGCGTGTTCTGGATGACACGCTGGTTTGCGACATCGACGCCGGTGGGTCCGATGAATTCGTCATACCCTGCATCGATGTATCCCAGCGACAGCGAGGTGGTGAGTTCATCGCCGGTCGTAATCCAGTCTTCACCCAGCACCGCCGCGCCATCAAACTCGACGCCCTTGAGCGTTGCGGCAGCTGCGTTGGTCGTGGCGCCGGTGAAGGTGTCGTTGATGCCGTCGCCATTGGTGTCGACGCCAATCGATGACGGAACCTGGACATCCTTGTAGTCCATCCAGAAGCCGGCAAGGCCTGTCGTGAAGCGGCCCCGCATGAAGGACGCCTTCCAGCCCACTTCGTAGCTGTCGACCTTCTCCGGTTCGAACTGCATGAAATCGAAGATTTCATTGGGTTCGCGAATGCCGTCCCGGTCGACATCCGGCGCCGCCGAGGTCTGGCCGCGCGGATCGAAGCCGCCGCCTTTGAATCCCTTCGCGTAGGTGAAGTAGATGTTGTTGTCGGCGTTGGGCTTCCAGCTAAGCGACAGGCGCGGCGAAAAATCCTTGAATTCGTCGCTGCCGTTGAAGTTCGATGTGGTCGAGATGACTGTGCCTGTGCCGCCGAAGAGCGGGGAAGCTCCGCCGGTCAGCGTCCGGCGTATGACCGTCGCTGCCCGTTTGTCGTTGGTATAGCGGCCGCCAAGGCTGAGCGCCCACGTGTCGCTGAAGTCGTAGGTGAAGTCGGCGAAGATGGACCAGGTCTTGGTGTTGACGTTGCCGAGCGTCTGGGCGTTGAGGCCGGGCACTCCGATCAGGGCGCCCGTCAGGCCGAGCAAAACCTCGAAGTCAGTCTCGGCGTTGGCGTCGAGATAGTAAACGCCGACCAGGCCGTTCAGCCGATCGCCGCTATAGAGGAACTGCAGCTCTTCCGATGCCTGGTCGTTGATATATTGCCCTGGCACGTCAATGTCGGCGGCCGGAAGGCTGTCGAAGTCGATAGGCGTCGTGGACTCATCCTCGCGATAGGCGAGGATGTTCTTCACGGTCCAGGTGTCGTTCAGCTCCCACGTGCCGACGAGCGAAGCGCCATAAGCTTCGGACCGTTGCCGGGGCAGCGCTAGCCCGGCGCGCGTGTTGAAGACGTCATTGAGAACCGGCGCACCGGATACCAGCCCCGGTATCAGGCGGTGTCCCTGCTTTGGATCCGACTTGTCGAGCACGTAGTCAGCCGAGAAGCGCAGGTCGATGACGTCGCTTACGTCCCATTCTGCTGCTGCGCGCGCCGCGGTTACATCCTTGCTGTAGTTCTCGACGCCGTTCAGATTGAGGTTGTCGCCGTAGCCGCCGCGGGTGAGTTTCGCGACCGCTCCACCCACGCGGAACGTGTCCCCGAACGGAGTGCTGGCCGACACGATGACGTCGGCGCGATCATAACCGCCAATGTTGGCGACGAACTTCAGCGTAGGATTCAGATCGATGCGCTTGGTGACGTACTTGACGGCGCCGCCAATGGTGTTGCGGCCGTAAAGCGTGCCCTGAGGTCCCCGCAACACCTCGATCCGCTCAACGTCGAACACGTCTAGCACAGCGCCCTGCGGCCGGTTCAGATACACATCGTCAAGGTAAATCCCGACACCGGCTTCGAAGCCTCCGACTGGGTCTTGCTGGCCGACGCCGCGAATGAATGCAGACAATGTCGAGTTGGTGCCGCGAGACACTTCCAGCGTGACGTTGGGCGAGAATTTGCCGACGTCGGTGAGGTCGGTAGCTCCAAGGTTGTCCAGCTCATCGCTCGAGAAGGCCGACACGGACAACGGAACGTCCTGGAGATCCTGTTCGCGGCGTTGCGCTGTCACAACCACGACGTCACGCACCGCCGGTTCGGTGGCATCCTGCGCATACGACGGCGCGTTGAATGCGCCGACGATGAAAGCCGATACGCCCGAAAGGAGTGTTGCTTTGGTTCTGGGTGACACTGTGGCCTCGCCTCCGCTGGTTGCTTCGGCGGGCGAGATCCTCACGACCCCGTCCCGCACAACGCCGCCAGAGAGACCCGTATTGCGAAGCAGCGCGTTCAGCGCTTCCTCGAAGGTGAACCGACCCGACAAGGGGGCAATCCGTACCTTTTCGGCCATGTCATAGGGAAAGAGCAGCTGCACGTTCGTCTGCCGTGCGAGCTCTAGCAGCGCATCGGCAAGCGACGTTTCCTGGATCCTGATATCGTAGACGACCGTGCTTTGTTGAGCAGCCGCCTCCGACCCGACCGTCACGCTGCCGAGCGCAAGCGCACCACAGAGCACGACAGTCCGGATCCAGCTTGTCTCTTTTCCTCCCACATGGCGCGACTGTCGAAAGCTGGTCTCTCCGTCGGCCTTGTCAGCAACGACAGGCGAGGGACAGGAATCCTCCATCTGCATTTCGAGAAAATCGAAATGTTTTTGCCGGTGTTGGGCATTGGCGCCGATTGCCGTAGCGGCGACCGAGGCGTTTGTCATGCTAATTGCGGAGAGGGGCGCCTCAATCTGACGGTCAACGCCTAAAGGCGAACCGGCGCGCCTACGGCTCCTGGCCGGTAATGAGCACGTGAGTCGCATCGACCCGCACAGCGCGCAGCCCGAAGTTGCTTTCGAGTGTATCAAGCAGATCATCGACTTCACCGACCGGGAATACCCCGCCGACGCGCATGTCGGCTAGCTCCTGACTGGCAAAGTCAAACTGTATGTCGGTATAGCGTGAGATATCCGCCACGACGCTTGAGAGCGGATCTCCGGAGAACACCAGCTTTCCGTCAATCCACGAGAGCTTGCGTTCAACCTCGGTTTCGCCGACGGTTTCGATAACCACATTGTCGCTGAACGTTGCGGCTTCCCCTGCGGCGACATACGCCACAGGCTCGACCGTGTCGGCCACGCGCGAGAACGAAACCTTGCCTTCCGAGACGACGACCTCAATGGCTTCCTTGTCGAGTCGCACCGAGAAGGCCGTGCCGACCGCAACGGTTACGCCATTGCCGGCATAGACCCGGAAGGGTCGCGCGGCGTCATGCGCGACCTCAAAGAAGGCTTCGCCCTCCAGCAGCCGGATAGTGCGTTCCTGGCCATTTATCCGTGTCTCAATGCGGCTGTCGGTATTCAGGGTGACGGTAGAGCCGTCGGAAAGCATGATCTTTTGCTGATCGCCGACCTCCGTCTGGAAGATGCCCAGGCCCGGCTGCGATGCAACCTGCGAAGCGGACAGAGCAGGGCGGAATAGACCGCCGGCTCCAGCGATAACCGCGAATGCCAGTGTCGCGGCAACAAGCCCGCCAACGCCCCAGATGGCTGGACGTGACCATAGCTGCGTGGAGGGCTCCTTGGACAACGCTCCCAACTCGTCCAGGTCATCCCAATGCTTGCTTAGCCGCGCAAATGCTTCAGCATGCTGCGGATTGGCCTGACGCCAGGCTTCGAATTCCGCCCGTTGCGTCGCTGAAATGTTGCCCTCGCCGACGCGAACGACCCATCGGGCCGCCTCCTCATCGACGGGCGACCTATCGGGAAAGTTCACGATGTTTCCGGAACGCGTCATTCGCCCTCTCCAAGGCGAAGACGGCGTACACCGGTCTTGTTCGAGGTGGAAGCCGAGCCATCATCGCCACCTTCGCGCCGGGTCATAAAGTCCCTAGAAAGCAGCAGTCCCTTGGCCAAATGCTTTTCAACCGTGCTTTCCGCAATGCCGAGGCGCTTGGCGATCTCGCGCTGCGAAAGGCCCTCAATCTTCTTAAGCACAAGAACCTTCCGGCATTGGTCAGGCAGGGACGCCACGGCGCTTGCGAAAAGTGCGAGGCGTCGCCGTCCATCCACTTCCTGCTCCACTCCGGTCTGCGTCTCGCTACCTACGACATCCGGATCGTCGAAATCCTCCATCGAACTCGTCGCGAAATTCCGCTTTCTCGCCAGCTCGTTGAGCGCGACGTGCTTTGCCACCCGGAAAAGATACGCGCGAGCCAGCAGGATAGGGCCGCGCGCCTCGGCCGCATAAGCGCGCAGGAACACCTCCTGCAACACGTCTTCAACGTCCTGCGGCGCGGAAAAAAAACGCCTGAGATACCGTTGCAGGGCGGCTTTGCTGGCAGCGAATTCGGACAAGATCGCCGACACTGGGGCCCCTCTCTGCATCTTGTGCAGGTCCAGCCACAGTAGACGCAACCAGCAGAATCGCAAATGGCGTCACGGATCTACGTCAATCAGGGGTTCCGCGACCGCCCCGCTCTCAACACGCCTTGGAGGCCCTTTTGGGCGACGGCGTCCTTGTTGGGTGTTCCAAAGTCCGCATGGCCTACCCAAGCTCACCAGCCCTCATTCGGGAATAAATTCCGGTTCCATCCGTCCTAGCTGTATCATGGCCAGCAAGGGAGTTTGATCATGGCTCGTGGACGCACTCTTAAGGTTGTTCTGTTCACTGGCGCCGCAATGATTTTTGCGCCGCTTGCTTTAGCGCAGGTCTCAACGTCTGTTGGCGGCGCCGCCGCAGGCAACGCGACAACGGGACAGCGTGGCAGCATCAGTGGTGAAAGCGGTGGTTCCGCGTCTGCGCAGGCGGGTTCAACGTCGGTTAACCTCGGTGGAAGTGGCGCCGCCAACGGCGAAGCAGGCGATGGCTCGGCTTCGGGCAATGCCGGCGGCGGATTCAGTGGTGGCGTTGAAACGCAAGCCGCCTCCAACGCCCTGTCAGCGGGGCGCTCGGCGGCGGGGCAGATTCGTGGCACAGCTCAAGCCACCGCTCAGTCTGCGCGAGCCGCCGGACAGGCCAGCGTTCAAGCGACTCGCAACACGGCCACCGGCGCTCGCAACGCGGCGCAGAACACCGCCCAGTCGGCTTCGACATCCGCGAACGCAGTTGTGAGCGGTGCTCTCTCGGCCGATCTGGCTGGCGATCTGGGATCAAGCGTTTCCGGCGCTGTTGGCGGTGAAATCGCAGGCGCGCTGGGCGCGGACGTGGCGGGCGAAATCGCGTCAAACGTCTCCAGCGAGGTCAACAATGCCGTGAAGGCGGACATTGCCAAGGACGTCCAGGCGAATATCTCCAAGGACATCGGCGGCATCCTCGGGCACTGATCTGGGGCGCCTAGGGCAAGAGCTGGCGGCGCAGTTGGCCGCCAGCTCTACTTGGAGGGACGAATGCGACATTTGACCAATTCGTTTAGGTTCGCTGGAGCGTTTGCTGCTCTCGCAGCCCCTGTCTGTGCCCAAGAAACCGGTGCGACGACAGGCCCGACGTTCAAGTTCGAAGGCCGTCTAGGCGCCGAATACAATAGCAACGTTGCGGTGGCCGATCTCGACACGAACACGGGCGAGGGCGACTGGGCGGCGACCATCAACTTGCTTGCCGAGGCGACCCTGACCCCGGTGGACAAGCTGACATTGCGCGGCGGCTACGACTTCTCTCAGTCGCTGCATCAGGAGTTCGATGCCTTCGACCTCGCCATTCATCGCGGCTATGCAGAGATCGCGTATGACTTCGACGTCGCGACAGCCGGCGTGTTGGGCAATCTCGCGCAGGCCAATCTCGATGGCGACGAATACCTCACCTACACCCAGGTTTCGCCCTACCTGTCGAAGCAGTTCGGCAACACGTTGTTCCTGCGCGGCGCCTATGCCGCGACCGAGAAGGAGTTCAATGGCCGGCCCGAACGTGATGCGAATTCGGACGCGCTGCAGCTGGATGCGTATTTCTTTCTGGACGGCGTGAAGCGCTACATCGTTCTCGGCGGCAAGGCGACCGAGGAAGACGCCAATGCGGATGAGTTCGACTACAAGTCCGGGACGTTCAAGGCGCGCTTCGTCCAGCGTTTCGACGCTATGGATCGCGAGATGACATTCCGCCTCGGCGCAGAGTACGAAGACCGTGACTACGACAACCCGCACCCGGATATCCTGCCGCTGCCCGCTACGACGTCCCGGTCGGACAAGCGAACGGTGATCGACACGCAGCTGGACATCCCGCTGGGCGAGCGCTTCTTCTCGGAGATCTCTTACAGGTACGGAAACTACTCGTCGAACCTCCTGAGCGCAGATTACAACGAGCATGTCGGCGCGATAAAGATCGGCGTCCGCTACTGACGCGCCGAGGCCGCCTTCACCATGCCGTAACCGTAGACATCGTCTCGGCCCTTGGCCCCAAGATCTTCCGCAGAGGACATGAGCGAAGCCATGGCCGCCGACGTCGTCCTCGTGCCATCCGCGACAAGCTGCGCTAGAGCCGCCGAGACGACCGGCGCAGCGAAGGACGTTCCGCTTTCCTCGCCATATCCGCCCTTGTCGCTTGCGACGACAGAGGCCACGCCCCAGGCAGCGACATCCACCTGCGGACCCTGGTTGGCCCAGCGATAGATCTGGCTCTTGCGATCGACTGCGGTCACGGCGACGACGGGTTCGAACGCGGCGGGATAAAGCGGCCGGGAAGCCGGACCATCGTTGCCGACCGCAGCGACCACGAGCATGCCTTGCCCAGAAAATCGGGAGATCATCATCCCCAGCACCTCATTCGGCGGACCCGCGAGGCTCATGTTGACGATCTGGACTTTCTGCGCGGCCATCCAGTCGAGAGAGGCCACGAGCGCGGATGTAGTAGCGCCGGTCGCGCCGCTCTCCGCCTGATAGAACACGGAGGCCGCTATAAGTTGTCCATTGCGCAACAGGCCTTCGTGGCCTTTTTCTGCGCCAATCAGGAGTGATGCGATACTGGTGCCGTGAGCTGTGGGCCGCGCATCTTTTCCGTCGACGAAATCCTTCTCGACGATGCTGGCTGATTTGAGCGCCGGATGCTTGCGATTGAGGGCAGTGTCGATCAATCCAACCCGCGGCCGCTGCTTGGCCGATGCAGGTTGCGGGACCGGCGAGGGATCAGGCTCTTCGGGCGCGAGCCGGGTTTGGACGCCGTAGATGTGATTGCGATCCGCAGCCGTGGCGCCAAGGCCGCGCAGCAATTGCTGCGCCCTGCCGGGATTGTCGTCTTGGTCCGAGACGATCACACGAACCAGCATTAGGCCGGAGGCTTGCAACGGGGTGCTCTCGACTATCCGTATGTTGGCGTTCTGCAGCGCCGCAAGCTGACCCGGTGGGACCAGCGCGATCCATTCATGGTCGACTGCGCGCCAGTTGTCCTCGACTGTTACCTCGCGCGGAACGCCACGAAGCTCACCGATAACCTGGTCGATGGTGTCGCCCAGCGCCTTTGTCACGCTGTTGCTTATGGCCGAATCGACGGCACCCTGAACGCTGGTCTCGACCGTCTGCTCGATCTTGCGTGCAACCTGTCCGGCAATGGATTCCTCCACCCGGCGCGTGACGGAGTTGTCGATGAGATCAGGAAGCTGAGCCCATGCCTCGGGCGCGCTTGCCAGCAGCGAAACCGCCAGGATCGCCACGGACGCAAGGAAACGCTTGTGTTTCCGCTCCAGTTGCGGCCCGGTCTCAGACGCTACGTGAATCAGCATAAGCCCTCATCGATCCAGGTCGCTCTCCAGAAAAACGAGCCAGCCCTGTGAAAAGTCCGATCACCGGCGGAATATATCCCCAACACGCACGTCCTTAACAGCAGATGGCCAGGGACAGAACAGGTTTGCCCACATCGGCTTTGCATAGGGAGCTGGTGCAGCTGGCGCCGCAGCTGAGGCGGTACGCATACGCTCTTACGCGCAACCCCGCGGACGCGGATGATCTGCTCCAGGCCACGCTGGAACGTGTGCTGTCGAAATCCATGCCGGAGGACGTCGAGTTGGCGAAGTGGACATACAGGGTATGCCGCAACATTTGGATCGACGAGATCCGCTCGCGCAAAATTCGTCGGGAAGCTGCGCCCCAAATCGTCCCCGCGCCCCAGGTTTCAACGGAGGAAGAAGTTGCCTCGCGCTTTGCCCTTCAGCGCGCGCAAGCCGGCATCGATAAGCTGCCGGACGATCAGCGTGAGGTTCTCGCCATGGTGGCGATCGCCGGCATGGCCTATCGCGACGCCGCCGAGGCGCTCGCGATCCCTATCGGTACGGTGATGAGCCGCCTGGCGAGGGCGCGCGCTTCGCTCGCGGCGTACATGGAGGCTGTCACATGACGCGTACATGGACCGATGAGCAGATCTCTGCGGCGATAGACGGAGAACTCAGCCCGTCGGACGCGGAAGCGTTTGCACGTGATGTGGACGTTGACCCTGCGCTAGCAGCCAGATTGGAACGCCTGGGGTCGGCGACCCGGGCCTACATTGCGGCCGTTAGCGAGATTGATCGGCAGCCGATGCCCGAAGGGGTCCAACGCGTGCTCGCATCTCCGCCCGTCGCAAAGGTGATTCCCTTTCGCGCCTCGCGCATCGGCGTCTTCGTGATGGAGCATCGCGCTATTGCGGCGGCGGTGGTCTGCGCGATCGCCGTGTGGGGCGTTTCGTCCATGGGGCGGGGCGGGGGGCAAGGAGGCGGGTTCGCGCCGCAACCCGATGGAATCATTCTCGCATCGTCCTCCCTTCATCGAGCGCTTGAAACTGGCGCTAGCGGCGAGAGGGTGCCGATCGCGCAGGATGTCTCGGTGACGCCCCGCCTCACTTTCCTTTCTTCCGATGCCGGATACTGCCGTCAGTTTGACGTGATGGCTTCGACGGCAGCTGCCTCCGCCATCGCCTGCCGTACGGGCGGACGCTGGCGCACGCAGGTGGTCGAATTCGGCCGGCAACTGCGAGGGGGCGACTATCAGACAGCATCGGGCGCAAAGTCGGCGATACTCGAAGCCTTCATCGATCTCCACATTGCCGGCACCCCGCTCGGCGCTGTCGACGAGGAGCGCCTTGTCGCCAAGGGATGGAGGGTCGGCCAATGATCGCGTCGCGCAATGGACGCCTGGTGGACGTCCTAAAATGTCCGTGTTGTGGCGAGGCAGCAGACAAGCTTGCCTTCCGGAATCTCGAAGCGGCGAACCCAGCTGGCGACGTCGTGACGGCCCTCGTGCTGGCGTGTCCTCACTGCAACCTCGTTCTTGGCGCCAGTGTGAATCCCGCCGAGTATGTAACGGCACTGCTCAGGCAGATCCACGTGAACAAGCTGGAGGAAGCTACGCCAAACGGCAGCCAGACCGGCGGGATCTGAGCGCAAAGGGACTGGCCGTTCGAAAATTTCGCATGCGTGGGCAAGACTTGCGGGACGCAATGGCCGGCGAAAAAAATCACGTCCTCGCGCTCGCCGTGCTTTGGCGCCCCAGGTGATGGACGCTGACTTTGACCGACATCGGCGGCGAACTGTCCGGTCGCTTGCGTTTGCGATAACGATTTGAGCGCACGTCTTGCAACACGCACAATATGCGGGCGCCTGTTTGGCGGCTTGGCGACGCTCCATGTCAGAGATTGAGCGCGGGCGCCTGTTCTCCCGCCGATTTCGTCCCAGCATTTGTTTAGCAGGATCGATTGTTTGACGTCCGCGTCAGAGCTGCATCACATCATTTCAACACTACAAAAACGGGGAGCAACGCGCGAAGGGCAATCAACTCGCTGGCGGATTGCGCGCAGGACCGCGTGCAAGGCGCCGAGTATTTGCCGCGACTTGGGGAGTCGCCTTCAGGGACGGCGCGCAATGCAATCCGGATCAATTCGCAATTTTCTTCTTGCTTCAACCTGCATCGCATTGGGCTTGTGGCCTCTGACGGCTGCCGCCCAGCAGGCCGCCGATGCCACAAGCGGGCCACAGAGCGCGCCGGATGCGGGACCTCAAAGCGCTCCTGAGCAGAGCGCTCCCGAGACTACCGAATCCAACTCACTCGACCGGGTGGTCATCGTCGGATCCCAGATCGCCGGCGCCGAAACGACTGGCGCGTTGCCTGTGACGGTCGTTGGAATCGAGGAGATCGAGGCGACGGGGGCGGTCTCGGCGGAAGAACTCTTCCGTACCGTGCCGCAGGCCGGAGACATTACCTTCAACGGCACTTATCTCGGTGGCGGCAACTCCAACGCGGCGCGCGGGGACGTTTCGACGGTAAGTCTTCGCGGCCTGGCGCAGGGCAACACGCTGATGCTCCTCAACGGCCGCCGCTCGGTGCTGCATCCGACCTCGCAGACCGACAACCAAACGCCCGTGTTCGGTTACAACGTCAACGCTGTACCGGTGCAGGGTCTCGCGCGCGTCGAAGTGCTGAAGGACGGCGCCGCCGCTCTCTATGGCTCCGACGCCGTTGCCGGCGTGGTCAACAACGTGCTGCAGGACGATTTTGAGGGCCTCAATGTCAGCCTTCAATACGGTTTTGCCGAAGACACCAACGTGCGGGAGTTTACCGGCAGCGTCCTCTACGGCACGGAGTTTGCCGAGGGCCGCGGCAATATTTCGTTGTTCCTGGGCGCGACGGACCGGTCGTCGCTACTGGCGTCGGATCAGGACTACACCGATCACGCTGATCGTCGCAACTTCGTGGCCGGAACACCCTGGGGCAGTCCGGCGGTGGTGTTCGATGCACGCGCCACCGGTTCGCCCTGGGGAGTCTTCACGCCCGTTTCAGGTACGGCGCCCGCGGGCGGCATCCGCAGGAACGGCGTGCTGTTCACCGACGCAACGGGTGCATTCCACAGCCAGCCGACGAGCGGCTTCGGCAATGCGGCGACTTGCACGCCTTCCGGCTACACCAGCGTGTGTTTCGCACCAGGCGCCGTGACGGCGGCGAGCTACCGCGAAATGCGTTACGACTCGCCAAACACGTTCAAGGACCTCACGACGCTGCCAGGCGTGGAGCGCTACAACGCCTTTGCCTTCGCAAACTACGACCTTACGGAAAACCTGAGGGTCTATGGCGAGGCCGGCTACTATCAGGCCCAAACCGAATCCGTGATCGGATCGGGCGGATCGCTCGGATCAGCGCCGATCACAATCGCCGCGAACGCTTACTGGAACCCACTAGGCTCCGGCCCCAATCGGCTGTCGGGCCTGAACTCATCGGCGGCGGGCGTTCCGATTGTAATTACCAGCTATAACCTCGTCGATGCGGGTACGCGCGACGTCGTGGTCGATAATGACCAATTCCGCGTGCTCGCCGGCTTGAAGGGCGATTTTTGGGGTTGGGATTGGGACAGCGCCGTTCTCTACAGCGAAGCCGAGGTGCACGACGAGGCGGATGGCTATTCCTCGACGCTGTTCCAGCAGGCCCTCAACCGCACCGACAACACGGCCTATAATCCGTTCAGCGGGGGCAATCCGGCAACTCCGAGTATCGGCGACAGTACCGGCAACCTTCAGGCGACGATCGACAGTTTCCGGATCAAGCAGGTGCGGGAAAACCGCACATCGCTGCTGCTGGGAGATCTTAAAGTCTCCAAGCCGGATCTCCTGACCTATTGGGCCGGCGACATCGGCGTGGCGGCGGGCGTCGAATGGCGCCGCGAAATGTACTGGGACGATCGCGATGCCCGGCAAGACACGTCTACGCCGTTCTATAACCAGATCACAGGCGCGCTCGTCTCCACCTCCGATCTGATGGGCCACAGCCCATCGCCGGACGTGAAGGGCGCCCGCAACACGGCATCCGCCTATATCGAGTTTGCGATCCCGCTGGTGAGCCCGGACTGGAACATTCCATTGGTCGAAGCCGTCGACCTGCAACTGGCTGGCAGGTACGAGGACTACAGCGACGTCGGATCTGTTGCGAAGCCCAAGATAGCGATGTCGTGGGATGTGGCGGCTGGGCTGAAGCTACGCGGGTCATGGTCAGAAGGCTTCAAGGCGCCCAACCTTGAAGTGGTAAACACCCCGATGCTTGAGCGGGTAAACGGCTATCCCGACTATATCCAATGCGAAGCAGCGCTAAGGCAGCGCGGCGTTCCCTATTCTCAATGCGCTTATCGCTCGGTCACCGTCGCCAGTCTGCGATCCGGCAACGCGAATCTCGTGCCCGAGGAGTCGACCAGCTATTCCTATGGCGCCGTCTTCGAACCCACCTTCCTGCCCGAATCCTTAGGGTCACTGACACTTACCGTTGATAGCTGGCACATCGAACAGGAAAACGTCATCGGCCTGCTCACAGACGATACGGCGCTGACCTATGACTATTTCCTGCGTCTCAGCGGCGGCTCGAACCCACTTGTGATCCGCAAGGCGCCGACGCCGCAACAGATCGCAGAATTTGCCGGCACGGGCCTCACTCCGGTCGGCGATGTGCTCAATGTCATCGCCGCCTTCACCAACCTGGCGCCGCTCGAAGTGGAAGGCGTCGACTACGGGCTGTTCTGGGACGTGGATGCTGGTCCCGGCACGTTCAGGCTCAACCTCAACGCCTCCAATCTCACCACCTACTATCAAAGTCCGACGGCCGAAGCCGCCATCCTGCTGGCCGCCAAGGCGGCCGGCACGATCAACCCCGGCGTCGCCATCACTGGCGGCGGCAACCTGATCGAACAAGGCGGTCGCCCGCAATGGAAGGGTTCTATGTCCCTGTCTTACGCCGTGGAAAATTGGGAGATTGGCACGTTCACGCAGTATACCGGGCTGGTCTACCAGCCGACGGTGCTTGGTACTGGTAACGTTCCATGGAAAGTAGGCGATCAGTACACGACCAACGCATACGTGCAGTACAAGTTCGACAAGGGCGTTATGGGCGATGGAAGCATCCGTGTTGGCGTTCGCAACATCACGAACGAGGATCCGCCCTTCGCCAGCGGCGATACCGGCGGCTGGCTTTCCTCGCTCTACCAACCGGTCCCGCGCTACTGGTACTTCGATCTGAAGAAGTCGTTCTGATCGGCTGGGGTGCGTGGGCGGCTGGGCCACCTTGCCGTCCAGCGCCCGCCGCGCGTTTCTCTTTTCTGGAGTCCGACATGCCTGCTCAGCAATCCAGCTCGTGGCGCTTGCTCATTCTCACGGCGCTGTTGGCCGGATGCACCGCAGCGCCTGTGTCCGAACCTGTCGCGCCGCCCCCCATCACCGTGGTGATGACCGAGGGCACCAACATGTCGGCGACCGTATCGCCAGACGGCAGCACGATCATCGCCAGCATCCAGGGCACGCTCTGGTCGATGCCGGGAAGTGGCGGCAAGGCCACCGCGCTGACTGCGCCCGAACTGGACGCGCAGGAGCCCGCATGGTCGCCGGATGGCAAGCTGGCCGCCTTCTACGCCTTCGCTGACGATGCCTGGTCGGTCTGGACCATCGCTCCAGACGGAACCGGGCTTTCGAAACGCAGCGCCGGCCCCGGCGACGCGCGCTATCCCTCCTTCTCGCCGGATGGAAAATCACTGCTCTACTCGACGGACGGGGACGGCTATTCCGCCGTCAGCCTCGATCTCTCCTCCGACGTCCTTACGACACTGGTCGATGCAAAGGATGCCGGCTATGCGCCTCCGACCGCCGCCTATTTCCAGAAGGCGGGCAATGTCGTCTATCCGGTCGTGTCGCCCGACGGTACGAAGCTGGCCTATGTCGTCGATGGCGTTTCCGACACGCTGTACGTGCGCCCGCTTGCAGGCGGCGCGCCGAAACCCATCCACATGTCCGAGACGCTGGGCGCGCCGGCCTGGGCGCCGGATGGTTCGGGCCTCTACGTCGTCGGCGTTGTGCCCAAGGCATCCAACCTGACCTTTGCGCCGCTCGGTGAAGGCAACCCCATCACCGTAAGCGAGACAGGCGACATCTTTCCCTTCCGGCCCAGCGTCACTGCAGACGCCATCACCGTAACCGCCGACGGCAAGATCAAGACTTTCTCCTTGAAGGGCGGCGAGGCGACGGTCACGCCGTTCGAGGCCGCCGTGACGTTTACGCGGCCTCCCTACAAGCGCCGCACCTATGACTTTACCGACGCGGCGCCGCAGAAGGCGCTCGGCGTGTTCGATCCCGCGCTTTCGCCCGACGGATCGCAGGCCGTCTTCACCGCCGTAGGCGATCTCTGGCTCACAAGCCTTGCGACCGGGGCGGTCTCCAAGTTGACCGACGATGAGGCGATCGACCTTTCGCCTAGCTGGTCGCCGGATGGCGCGCAGATTGCGTTCGCATCCGACCGCGGCGGCAAGACCGACATCTGGACGCTCACACTCCAGGGGCGCGCGTTCACCCAGCTGACCGATCTTGAGGTTCCCGCGAACTCGCCGGTATGGTCGCCTGACGGCAAGAAGATTGCTTTTCTCAAGGATGCCCGCGCGTCGATCTTCCTTGCCGGCACGGTCGAAGTGCTCGACGTGGCCACAAAAAAAATCACCCACGTCGCTGATGAAATCTTCGGACCAAGCGCCCCCGCCTGGTCGCCGACCGGAGAGACCATCGCCGTCGTGGCGCGCAAGCCGCTCACCAGCCGTTTCCGGGAGGGGGTCAACGCCTTCATGCTCGCGCCCGCGGACGGCAAGGGGGCCGCGAAATGGGTGTCGCCGGTGGAGGGCAGATCGCTTGGCCGCCGCCAGTGGAACCGCCCGGCCTGGAGCGGCAAGGGCGACATGGTCTATCGCATCGATGATCAGCTCTGGTCCGTTCCACTGGACGATGCCGGCAAGCTCGGCCCCTCGCCGGTGATGATCACGAAGTCAGGAGAGAATCCTAGCTGGTCGGCTGACGGCTCGAAGCTCATATTCGTCGACGGCGACAAGCTCAATACCTGGAACGCCGCCAGCGGCGCCGTCGTCACGTCGACCGCTGCCGCGATGTGGACCCGCGCCATTCCCGATACCAGTTACACCATCCGCGCCGGCAAGCTGTTCGACGGCAAGGGCGATGCTTACCAGACCAATGTCGATGTCCTGATCGAACGCAATGTCATCACAGGCATCTCGCCCGCCGGATCGAGGCCGGTCGTCGGCACGCTCATCGACGCCTCCACGAAGACGATGATCCCTGGCCTCATCGAGAGCCATACTCACCAGTCGACCAGCCTCGGCCGCTCGCTCGGCCAGCGCTGGTTCAGCTATGGCATCACATCGGTCCGCGAGACCGGGGCCGATCCTTACGAGGTCGTCGAGCGCCGGGAAGCCGAGGCCTCGGGCAGGCGCCCAGGTCCGCGCGTCTTCTCCGCCGGTCCGCTCAACGAGGGTGGCCGGGTCTCCTACGGCATCTCCGAAACTGTCGGCACGGTCGAATTGGCGAAAGCCGCCGTTGCCCGCTCAACCGCTCTCAAGCTCGACACGCTGAAAAGCTATGTGCGCGAGGACTATACCGTCCAGAAGGCGATCATCGCCGAAGCCCACGCCTCCGGCATCCCGATCTCGGGCCACGAACTCTATCCCGCGCTCGCCAACGGGGCCGACCAGGTGGAGCATGTCGGCGGCACCAGCCGTCGCGGCTTTTCGACCAAGATCTCGCGCCTCAACAATACCTATCAGGACGTCGTCGCTCTGATCTCGCAGTCAGGCATGATCATCACGCCGACCCTGGCGCTGCACTCGCGCAACGGTACGGAGCCGATCCCGTCGATCCAGAAGACGGTGAAAGCCATCGTCGACGCGGGCGGGCGCGTGGTGGCGGGCGTCGATTCACCTTTCGTGACCTTCGCGGACTCCCTCCACGTCGAGCTGCGTCTCTATGTCGAGGCCGGCATCGCACCCGCGCACGTCCTGCGCCTTGCCACGCTGGAAGCAGCCAAAGCCATCGGCGTCGACTCCCAGATCGGCTCCATCGAGCCCGGCAAGATCGCGGATCTTGTGCTCATCGACGGCGATCCGCTCGCCAACATCACCGACACCACGAAAGTCGCGTGGGTGATGAAGAACGGCACGGTGGTCTGGGAGAAGAAGTAGCGCGGAAGGGTAGGCGCTCTCAGTACGCCAGCGCCAGCCCGTCTTTCCTCATCTCGGTAGCGGCGCCATAAGCCTCCGCGCCCTTCATGATGCACTGGTAGCCGCCATAGCCGCTGTCATAGGTGCGTATCGGCGCAACCTTCCATCCCATATCGGCCAGCCGCGCGCGGGTGAACGCCGGCGTGCCCGACTCCAGCGACAGCTCGCCGCCGCTCGGATCGGGCAGGCCGGTAGGTTCCGAGCCGCCATCGTGCCGCCAGCGCGGGCAATCGCCCGCCGCCTGCGGATCGAGCCCGTGGTCCACCAGGTTGACCACGATCTGCGTCTGTCCCTGCGGCTGCATGCTCCCGCCCATTACCCCAAAGCTCAGCCACGGCGCGCCTTGCTTCAGCGCAAAGCCGGGAATGATGGTGTGGAAGGGCCGCTTGCGCGGCGCATAGATGTTCGGCGAGCCGTCGACCAGCGAGAAGCCGCTGCCGCGGTTCTGGAAGATGAAGCCCAGCCCGTCGGGCATCAACCCGGCGCCCATACCCGAATAATTCGATTGGATCAGGCTCACCATCATGCCGCTGGAGTCTGATGCGGTGAGATACGTCGTGTCCCCCCGATGCGGCGCATCGCCCGGGAAGACGCGGTCCATCACCTTGTCCGGCCGGATCAGCTTGGCGCGCTCCTGCCCATAGCCGTCCGACAGCAGATACTGAATAGGGATTTCCGCGAACGCGGGGTCAGCGAAATACCGCGCCCGGTCCTCGAAGGCGAGCCGCTTGGCCTCCGCCTGGTGGTGCACCGACGCGGGCGACATCAGCCCCATGCCCTTGAGATCGAAATTCTTCAGGATCGACAGCATCTGCAGCGTCGTCGGTCCCTGGCTGTTCGGCGGCATGCCATAGACCCGGACGCCGTCGCGATAATCGACCCATACCGGCTCGACCCAGTCCGAATGGTGTGCGGCCAGGTCCTTCCGCGTCATCCACCCGCCGACGCGCTTGAAATAGGTCTCGATCGTGTCGGCGATCGGCCCGTCATAGAAAGCGTCGCGCCCGCCCTTCGCCACGTTACGCAGCGTGCGCGCGAGGTCCGGATTGCGGAATATCTCCCCCTCGCGCGGCGTATGTCCGCGCGTCAGGTACATCTTCTTGATGTTCTCCGTTTCCTCGACGCCCGACCCCGGCGCGAGGAAGCGATTCATGCCGCGCTCCATCAGCATGGAGATCGCCTGCGGCACGGGCGTGCCCTTGTCGGCCAGCGCGGCGGCCGGCTCCAGCAGGTCTTTCCACGGCAGCTTCCCGTAGCGCTTGTGCATCGTCGACCAGGCATCGACCGCGCCCGGCACGCTGATGGAAATCGCGCCCAGGCCCGGCACCTCGCCATTCTTCGCTCGGGACCGCGCGATCTCCAGAGTGAGGTTGGCCGGCGATCGCCCGGAGCCATTCAGCCCCATCACTTTCTTCTGCTTGGGGTCCCACAGCAGGCAGAACGCATCCCCGCCGATCCCGTTGGCCGTCGGCTCGAGGAATCCCAGCGCCGCATTCGCCGCGATTGCCGCATCCACCGCCGAACCGCCGCGTTTCAGAATATCGATGCCGATCATGCTCGCCATCGGATGGCCCGTCGCAACCGCGCTGTTCGCGCCCCACACCGTGGAGCGCGAAGCAAACGACGCCCCGCTCTGGCGATCCCCCGGCCGCATGTCGGGCCGGTTGACGTTCTGGGCGAACGCGGGCGCCGCCATGAAAGGAAGGACGGCGAGAAATGAGCGGCGCCTCATGGCTTTTTCCTTGCGCTGTGGGTCATAGCTTCACTCGATGGCGGAAAGGATCAAGCGGGTCGCGCTAACTCGAACACGTTTGTCGCGAGGTGCGCAATCGCTGGGCGTCGGAGGCTTCCCGAACGGTAGTCGGTCACGGCGAACTGCGAGCTGTCCCATGCGCTGAAGCACTGCGGCCCCTTCGGCGGCGTTTTGACCAGCATGCCGGCCAACCGCGATGCGCCTGATGAGAGCGGACATCGGACCCGCCGGAAACAGTATCGCGGTCGGTGGACGGGTAGGGAGTGACGTTGCGGCGCAACAGCGGAGCGCTGCGTCGCAACGCGCAGAAGATCTCCGACGAAGCAGCCAGCGCACCGAGGCAAGGTCGTATCGTGGCGCTCAGATTGGACCGTCCGCCGGCGGTCACGCGCCCGATGTCCGCCTTCTGTGTCCGAGGCCCGGTAAGGGCGTAGAGTTTTTCCAGTGCGAGCGCAGGACTGACTTGACCAAACATATCATCGCGACCAACACCACGGTCCGAGGGTTTCGGGGTGCGCCGCGGGCGCGTGGAGGGAGCGAACGAGGTGGAGGATCATGAAAATGACCGCGCCTTGCTCAAGCGTGTCGCTGGCGGCGACAAGGGCGCCATGAAGCGGCTCTATGAGCGCCATCAGGCCGGCCTGCTCGTGTTCGTCGAATCCCGTCTTCGAGATTCCATGGAGGCGTTCGATGTCGTGCAGGACACATTCCTGGATGTCTGGCGCTCGGCGTCGCGGCACGAAGATCGTTCGTCGGTAAAAACATGGATATTCTCGATCGCGCGCAACAAGACCATCGACCGCTTCCGCAAGAAAGGCCGGGAAGTTCCGCTGGATGAAGATTTCGATCCGCCTGACCTGACGCCCAATGCGCAGGCCGTGATGGAAGCCGCAAGCGACGCCGAACAGGTGCGCGGCTGCATCGACAAGCTGAGCGCTTCTCACGCCCGCGCCGTCCGGCTCGCCTTCTACGAGGACATGGGCTACGCGGAAATCGCCGAGGTTGAGCGGGTTCCGGAAGGGACGATCAAGACCCGCATCTTCCACGCGAAGAAGCTGCTGATGCAGTGCCTGACAAAGGTGATCCGGGGGATCTGATCGTTTAGGGCTTTAAGATCGCCTGCGCGGATTCGAGAACGCTGGTGCGGGTGCGCAGGGCTTCCACGCCGCTGCTCAGCGCGTCCTCGTCCTTGAAGGCCAGCACATAGACGCCCAGAGCGCTCGGGCCCGCCACGATTTCGGCGTTCACGGAGCGCAGCGCCTCGCGAATGGCGCTCTCCTGGGCGGTGGGTATGAAGGTCGCCTGCGCTGAATAGGCATAGGCCGGGCGTTCGCTGGCCACGGCGTAGCCGCCGCCGGGCCGGTCGTTGCGCGCCACGAGCAGCGGCGCGGTCGCGGCGCCCCAGCCTGCGACGGCAATCGCGGCAACGGCGGCGACCTGCCAGCGCGAGAACTGTTTCGGCACGAACGCAGGCGGCTTCTGGCTCTCCGCATCGATGGCGCGGGAAAGCCGCGCCCAACCCAGTTCGGAGGAGGCGGCGCGGCCGGCATCCGCCTCGCCAACTTTAACCACACCGCGAACAAGGGCGATCTCCGCTGCCAGCCTAGGGTCGGCGTCTGCGGCCGCCTCGAGGGCGAGGGCCTCCGCGGGAGACAGACGGCCCTTGGCGTAGTCCCGCAGGGTCTCGTCGGAGTACCTTGTCTGGTCTGCCATCTTATGCGCCTCCCGGAAGGCATGCTTAGTGCTGAGGCGGGGCGGGGAAAAGCCCACTGCATCTTTCCGGATATTTAGTCGATGAAAGTGGCGATCTGGTTCAATCCTTCGCGCCGGCCGTCAGGAGGCGGGATATCGGGATGGTAGCGGCAGTGCACGTTATGGCTGGGCAGCGGTTTCCGCCGACCATGATTGCGTTCCTGCTTTGCTGTGCTCCTGTCGCGGCTCAGGAAGCGCCGGATACCACCGCCGCATCGCCGAACCTGGTCCTGCGGGGATTTGGCGATGCAAGACTGCGGTTCGAGTCGGTCGATTCCGACCTGGCCGGCGCCGAAGAACAGGCGTTGACGCTGCGCGTCCGGTCCGGCGCCGAATTGCAGCTTTCGCCCCGCACGAGCGTTTTGGTCGAGGTGGAAGGCGTCGCCGATCTTTACCGCGACGAGCTGCAGGACGGGCCGCCGGGACCGCTCATTCCGGACCGCGAAGTGCTCGAAATCAACCGCGCCCAGCTATCGCACGATTTCGGCCCCGGGCGGGCTATCGGCGGGCGCCAGCGCTTGTCGTTCGACGACGAGCGCTTTGTCGGGTCGGTGGGGTTTCGCCAGAACGAGCAGACCTATGACGCCGCGCAGCTATCGGCCTCGCCGTTCAGCGGCGTAGCGATCCATGTTGCCTACCTGTGGCAGGTGAACCGTTTCCTGTCGGCGCGGGACGCGGCCTCTCGCTATCGTGGCGACACCTATCTGGTGAACGTCAGCGCGGAGACGCCGGCCGGCCGGCTGACCGGCTATCACTATGTGCTCGATCTCGACGATGGGGCGGGTGGGCCGCTCAGCGAGGTCAATTCCAGCGTCACTTCGGGTGTCAGCCTCGCCGGCCAGCGCTATTGGAAGAATTTCGGACTTGGCGGGCGCGCGGAGTATGCACGGCAGCGCGATCACGCAGGCAATCCGTTGGACTATTCCGCCGACTACTGGCGTGCGGTGGCCACGCTGGAGGTCGTCGGCGTATCGGCGACGGCCGGACATGAGGTTCTCGGCGAGGGCGGCGCGCGCGCATTCCAGACGCCGCTGGGAACCAACCACGCCTTCCAGGGCGCCGCCGACCTATTTGTGGTGACGCCGGACGTCGGCGTGCGGGACACGTTTCTCGACGGCAGCTGGCTGATTGGCGTGGTGGGACCCTTGCGCAGCCTGACTGCAGGCCTGCGGCATCACTGGTTTGCCGACGACATCGCCGGCGACGATCTTGGCACGGAATGGGATGCATCATTGCGAGCTTCGGTGAACGATGTTCAGGCATCGCTGGAATTCGCCAGTTATTCCGCCGACGGGTTTGGCGCGGATACTCAAAAGCTCTGGCTCTCGGTCCGCAGGAGTTTCTGAGGCCGGGACAGCGATTGAACCCGCCCGCCGCGGGCGGCGACAAAGCATTTGGCTCCTTGCAGAGGTCTGAATTGACACCGAAGACATCCATTCGTTGGGCGGCGCTCGGCGCTTCCATGCTTGCCCTGTGCGCCTGCGAGATGTTCCAGCCGGCGCCGCCTCTGCCCCTCCAGATCGAGGCCGACGCCGGCGACGTGGTGGACGACCAGCAGATCGTAGTGCTCGCGCGCACTTCGGCCGCCGCATTCTCCCTGACGCAAAAATCGGCGGTGCGAGGCTATGTCGTCGAATCCCAAGAGGAGCTGACCGGGCTCGATCTGGTGCTTCTGGTGATGACCATTCCGGCGAACATGCCGGGAGACGCTGCCATCCGCGAACTTGAGAGCATGGAGCCCGGCGTCACTGCGGGAGTGAACCACGCCTATCGCGTCTCCGCGAAGGACGGATCGGGCGATGGTCGCCGCGAATATGCCGGCCGCCTCCTTGGATGGCCGGATGGCGGCTGTCGCGCGAACGCCGTCATCGGATTGATCGATGCGGCGGCGGATGCCAGCGATCCGGGCCTCACCGGCGTTTCGCTCACGTTTCGTGATTTTACCGGAACGAAAAGCGGTCCTGCCGCGGATACCGACCATGGAACCGTGACCGCCCAGATCCTGGCCGGCGAGGGCCGGCTCGCCGGCGTCCGGTTGCAGAATGCTGGCGTGCTCTCCGACCACCGCATGGCAAAGGAAGCCGCCGGCGTCGACAGCCTCGTCCGCGCGATCGACTGGATGCAGGTGTCCGACGTCCGGCTCGTCAACATCAGCCTCGCCGGCCCCTACAACAAGATCCTCGACCGCAGCCTGCAGCAGGCTATCGCCAAGGGGATGATCATCGTTGCCGCCGCCGGGAACAACGGCCCCGAGAGTCCGCCGCGCTATCCTGCGGCGTTCGACGGCGTAATCGCCGTGACGGCAATCGACGTTGAGAGCAAGATCTATGACAACGCGGTTCGCGGCGCGCATATCGATTTTGCGGCGCCTGGCGTCGATGTCTTCGTGCTGGTGGGCGGAGAGGGAGAATATGTCACCGGCACTTCGGTTGCGGCGCCCTATGTCACGGCGCGGATTGCCGCGGACCCGCGCGCCCTTTCGGCGAAGACGGCTGGCGAAACCATGAAGGCCCTCGTTGAATCGTCGGCCGACCTTGGCGCGCCGGGCCGGGACGTCGTCTACGGATACGGCCTGCCCATACTCAAGGACGGTTGCGGGACGCGCTGAAGCCCGCAGCGCAATCGCTAAAACGCCGCGGCGTCGACAGCCGCCGCGAAAGAGAGGACTCGCCGGACAGGGAGGGTCTTCAGGACTGTCCGGCGAGCAGCGTGCGGCCACGGGAAACGAAGCCGCACACGATCGGTCAGAACGCGTAGCGAAGTCCGGCCGTGACGGAGACGCTCGACTTGTCGGAGACGTCGTTCACGCTGTCGAGCGCGCCGGCGGTGAGGTTGAAGCGCTGGATCTGGTGGTTGCCGAACTCGACGAAGCGCACATCGGCAAGGAGTGACCAGTTCGGCGTAAGGATGTACTCGCCGCCGCCGACAAGCTGGTAGGACCAGGTCGGCTCCGATGTCGGGATCGCGATATTGGCGAGAGAGGGGGCCGTCCCGCCCGTGATCCGATAGCGCACCTGATGGTCGACGTTGGCGATGCCAGCGCCGACGCCCGCATAGAAGCGAACGCGATCGAAATAGACGGGCGTGTCGTAATACGCGTTGAGCATGGCGGCGGTCATCAGGACGTGGGAGCCCTGCCGGATGGTCTGCTGGACGTTGTTCAGGAATATCGTGTCGACGTCTGATTCACGGTGCGACAGTTCCGCATCAAACCGGACACGGCCCCAGTCGCCTTCAAGCGCGTTGATGCCCAACGCTGCTGCGAAGACGCGGCCATCGGCGAAGGTCAGGTCGTTGTTGCGAGGCAGGTTGGCGACGTTGAAGCCGCGAATGGCTTCGTCATCCTGCACGTCCTGGCCGGCGTGAAGCGAGGCATAGAAGCGATGCTGGGGCGCCTGGGCATGAGCAGGATAGGAGGCCGCCAGCAGGAACGTGGCGGCGGCGGCAATAACTGGCAGGCGCATGAACTGAACTCCTCAACACAAAAGGGCCCGAGCGGATGATCCGCACGCCCTCAAGTGCTGGGTTTGTCGAGCTCGGCGCCGGGGCGGTTCAAACTTGCAGAAAAAAAGTGAGGCTGGCGCCGCGCCGCGCCTCGCCACGCGACGTCCGCTCCCTTTAGTCATTGCTGTCCGCGGTTTGACCGGCGGAGGTGGGTTGGAGATGGCTGTACGCTGGTGCTGGCAGCGACTTCTGCGGCCGCTCGAGTGATAAAGCTTCGTGTTCAGGATCAACTAAGCATCGGACTCGCATCGAGTTTTTTGCTCTACACTAAGAATCGAGAGACTGGTCGAATCCTAGTGTCCCAGCGAGGGAGCCCGGTCACCGGGGGCGGTCGTCACGGAGCCTCCGAATAGAGGCCTACTCTCCGGGGACTTGGCCTTCAAGAATCTCTACAGGGGCCCGATCAGAGTTCGCGGCAGGCGCGCCGTCGTGCCGTTTTCGCGAGCACGTCACTGGCATCGCGCCAGAAATCGAATTTCTCGGACATGGCCGAATTCGAGAGACCGCATTCGCGTCGTGGTCGCTGTCGGCATGCCGCATGATGGATGCGGCTGTGTCTCTCGAAGGAGTCGCAGATCGACTTTGGCGAAAACAATATCTGGGTCCACGGACGAGCAGGCAGTCGGACATGCGTCGCAGCAACGTGCGCGTTGCAGAGCAACATCCTCAGTGCGCCACTTGGGAAGGAAGAGAACAGCCCGCGCCCTGTCTCCTTATGGAGACACTGCAGTCATGGTCTGCAAGTTGGCCGATACTGTTGAAAAACTCGAAAGGTGACGGTCGCCAAGAGGCGGTGAACAAATCGACAGTCCGGTTGCGCATTGGCGCGACCCAAACTCGGAGAACGAGCGGTCTGCATCCAAAGAGAAATAGCCTGGTGGAAACTGCGCTGGCTATGCTGGAGGATTTAGTGTTTCGCCTTGCCCTTCGAGCTGTCGGCGGCGCGTTCGGCCTCGCGCAGCACCCGCAGAAAATTGCCTCCCCAGATCTTCTTAATGTCATCCGCTGAATAGCCGCGACGGACGAGCCCAAGAGTAACGGCAAACGACTCGCTCGCGTCCTCGTACCCCTCGATACCGCTGCCATGATTGAAATCCGTGCCGATGCCTACATGGTCGATGCCGATGCGTTTCACGATGTAGTCGATATGGTCTATCATGATATCGATCGTCGCTGGCCCGAGCGCCTCGCGGATCGAGGCTGTGAAGGTTGCCCGCGCAGCCGGATCCGGAAGCTCCCAGTAGAGTTCGTATGGATACGAATAGGCGGCGGGAAGGCCTGCAGCGCTCCGCGCCTTATCGATGGCTTGGAGCTTTTCCGGGGTCGAGAAATTGATCAGATAAGCCGAGAACGGCGCGACGTGAATGACGCCCCCGGTCTCCCCGATGCGATCGATTTCCTCGTCGGAAAGATTGCGCGTGGCGTTCGAGATCGCGCGGACGTTTGAGTGACTGGCGATTACGGGCGTCTTCGACCGTGCAATGGTCTCCAAGGTGGCCGCTTTCGACGCCTGGGATATATCGATGACGCCCCCGAGTGCGTTGATGCGGTCAATCGCGGCGAGACCGAGGGCCGACAACCCGCCGTGCGCGTCGGGCTCATACAGGCCCGTCGCCGCATCATGGAACGGGCGCGAGGAATCGGAGAAGTCGTTGTGGGCCAGATGATTCAGAGCAAATACACGGACGCCAGCCTGATAGAACGTGTCGAGCGCAGACACATTCCCTTCAAGCGCTCTGGCATTCTGGAATCCCAGGATCAATGCCGTCTTGCCGCTTTCGCGGATAGCCAGGATTTCATCGGATGATTTCGCTATCGCCACGGTGTCAGCATTCTCGGCGGCCAGCGCCTGAACGGCCGCAAGCTTCTCGTCCGCTTCCGCACGCGCCTCCGCGTCTCCTGCGGGCGTGCGCGGCCCGGGCCCGACCGCGATTGACATGACGACGGCCCCGACTCCCCCGGCCTTGAGTTTCGAGGGAGCTACCTTTGACAATCCGTCAGCGCTGAGAAAATTCGCCGCTGTTGATGGCACAACGATGTCAGCATGCGCATCCAGAACCGGACTCTGCTGATGGATGGTGCGCGCGCTTTCGATCAGCGCGGCTTCACTGGGCGGCTCGCTCTCCGAGGTTACCCTGTCGGAAGGCGCGCAGGCGGACAGGGCGAAAGCCAGAACGAACGCGGCGGTGAACTTTCCCAAGGTCCAGCCAGGGACGACGTTCGTAAGCGTCATTGCGTGCACTCCAAAGACCAAGCGCGGCATAAAGTGGTCAATCGTTAGTTTCATGCCACTGGCGCCGGGACAAGTACGGCTCTTTGCGACGATCATGCTTCAAAACGAAGCCCGGTTGGTTGAACGGGGCGAACGTCCGCTATTCGCTGCAGACGGCGATGCAAGTCAGGCGAGCAGCAGGCGTTGGCCCACTCCTGCTATTCCCCGCAGTCGTATTTGACCGCATTTCCGTTCGTCGGCTTGACGCCGGCGGATGCTGGTCCAACACTTTGACTGACGCACTCGGTTGCGACGCAACGTCGCCGGCGCAGCGCCAATCGGCATGGCGGTGCTGGGGTGGAAGTTGTTCCTCGCCAGAACCATCCGGACAAGAAGCAGGTGTTGCCGCGACAGATCCCTTCTCCAGCTCGCGCGGCGGTGATCGCCGTAATATTGGCGATGTCACCGTACGCTGGTGTCCGCCAGGGAGGTCCCGAACTCTGACACCAGGCGAGATGCTCTTGGCTCTTGGCGCTTGACGGGAAGCTGACGTCGGGTATTTCGGGTGTGAACACTCATTATCGAGATAGAGAATAACTTTGGGAATTGTAAGGACGCGTTCGTACACGCGGTCGCGTCCTTGAATTTCCCGAAGGATTGGAACGCGGCGGCAAATTGCTAACGAGTTTCACCGGGTCGATCCGGCCGGCTATGCGAGGACCATCGGATGGCATCAGAAGTTGTCGCGAAACGCCGGGGCCGCACCAAGGCGGAACAGCGGGCGGCGAGTCTCGAGCAGATTCTCGACGCGGCCGAGTACCTGTTCTCGAAGAGCGGCCTGCATGGCGTGACGCTGCGTGACGTCGCCGCGCGCGTCGGCATCCACACGACGCTCCTGAACTACTACTTCAAGGACAAGGCGAACCTGTTCGAAGCTGTCTTCGCGCGCCGCGCGGCCGTTACCAGCGGCCGCCGCATGAGGGCGCTGGAGGAATATGAGGCCAAGGCGGGCAAGAAGCCTACGGTGGAGGGCGCGCTCCGGGCCTTCCTCGACACCGACCTGGACCTTTACTACGAGGGCGGCGAGGGGTGGATGAACTACGGCGCGTTCAGCGCCCGGGCCAGCAACACGCCGGAAGGCGCCGAGCTGATGGACGTCTACTTCGATCCCGTCGTGCTCAAGCTCATCAGCATTCTCAAGAAGGCTCTGCCGGGCTATTCCGACGAGGATCTGTTCTGGGGCTATCACTTCGTCACGGGCGCGCTGATGAACACCCTGGCCCGTACTGGCCGGATCGACCGCCTCTCCGGCGGAATCTGTCACTCGGACGACTTCCCGGCGGTGAAGAAGCGCATGGCCCGTTTCATGGCGGCCGGCTTCCTAGCGCTTAAGAACTGAGGCGCGGCTTTCTTCAGGCGCAGGGCGGTGTCTTCGCGGGGAGCTTCGGCGAAGCGAGCCCGGTGTTCCAGTGCCATGGGAAATCGCCGCTGGCCTTGCGCCGGCACACCGTCGCTTCATGCAGGTCATACATGCCAGGGAACAGTCGCTGCGCCACGCGCGGAGCGTCGGCGAAATGTATGTAAGCGCTTGTCGCGCCATAGGCAGGCCAGACCGGAGTGCCCGCGGCTGAAGGCTGGCCGGTCTTGATGAAGCTGGCCCAGTAGTCGAGCATCGCGTCGGAGAAAGTCCGCTCTGCTTTCGTCGCCGGGATCTTCGGCCAGTTCGGCGGTGTGCGCTCCAGCGTGCCGAACATGAAGGGCAGCTCGCTCGCATGGAAGGCGTGGAGATTGGCCACCTCGGTCGCGGGATAGCCGTGGTCGAACAGGTAGAGGAAAGCCGGCGCGCCCGCCGCCGTCTGCTTCCTGGCGAGACGCACGGCTGTCCAGCCATAGAGCGCATCGCGTGTATTGGCGTAGATGCTCTCCTGTTGGCTCGCGGCCGGGTAGAGCTGCAGGAACTGGTCCGCAAGATCGCCATAGCGCTCTCGGATGATGCGTTCATAGTCTGCGGCGCTCACGACAGGCGGCGGGGCGAGGACGGTGAGTGTGCGGATCTCGCCGCTGTTGAAGCCGGCGAGCAGCGGCACGAGCGCCTGTTCGCCCTTGTCAAAAACGTCGACGAGTTGAGCCGGCAGCACTTTTCCGTCGATCGCGCCGAAGGGGGCGAAGCCAGCGGCGAGTCCCTTGTCCGTGACGGCTTGCGAATCCATGGCGCGCAGCGCTGCGATGTTCGTGGCGCCGAGCCTGGCGGCCATGGCGGAGCCGGCGGCTTCGGCGGATGGCGTGCCGAACTTTGTCTGCTTCAGCTCCTGTGTGGACGCCATATAGGCGCTCTGCGCAATCGCCTTGGCGAAGAGGCCGCGCGCAGGCGGCGCCGCCATCAGGTACATCACGCTGAGGTCGCCGGCAGACTCGCCGGCGATGGTGACGTTCGATGCATCGCCGCCAAACGCGCCGATATTGTGCTGAACCCATTTCAGCGCTTCGACTTGGTCGAGCAGTCCATAGTTGCCGGAGATGCCGCCGGCCGACTCCGCGCTGAGTTCGGGGTGCGCCAGATAGCCGAGCACGCCAAGGCGGTAGTTGATCGACACGACCACGACGCGGCGCTTGGCCAGAGCGGCGCCGTCATAGAGCGTCTCCTTGCTGGAGCCGGAGCGTAGCGAACCGCCGTGAATCCAGACGAAGACAGGTGCGTTGCGTGCGTCGGCAGGCGCCCAGATGTTGAGGGTGAGGCAATCCTCGCTCAACGGCCCGAGGTCCTGGGCGTAGACGCCGTTTCCGCGCGCGATTGGCTGTACGCAGGCCGGCCCGAAATCGGTCGCGGTCTTGGCGCCGCTCCAGCGCGGCATCGCTGTGGGAGGCTTCCAACGCGCATCGCCAACCGGGGGCAGGGCATAGGGGATGCCCTTGAACACCCGCAGGTCGCCATCGGTCGCGCCTGCGACTATGCCCGCCGGCGCGTCGACCACCGAGCCGCGCTTCGTCGCCGGCCGCGAGCCGCCCGCGCAGGCCATGAGCGAAATCGCCAGAATGGCTGCAACGCTCGAAGCTATCCGTCGAAAGGGCGACATCATGCTGGTTCTCCGCTCGAACGATCTTCCCGGCGCAGTCGACGCGCCAGCCAGGTAAAGCACGCGATGGCGATCAGATAGAAGGGCAGCAGGGTGTAGAGCGCAATCTGCAGCGAGTTTTCCGGATTGCTCGCGCGGAAGAAGTCGCTCGCCGCGCCGACATAGGTCGGGCCGAGACCGAGGCCAATCATGTTCATCACCAGCAGTAGCAGTGCGCCGGACATCACGCGCTCGTTCGGGCGCACTTCCTGCTGCACTAGGGTCACGCACGACGAGAGGTAGAAGTAGTTGAGGAAGGTCGGCCCGATCAGGAAGAGCAGGGCGAGCGGCCAGGACGGGGCCCAGACGAAGCCGATGTAGAAGGGGATCGCGCAGGCCAGCGATATGGCGGGCAGCATGGCATAGGCGACCCGCGACTTGCGGGTGAACAGGTCGATCATGCGGCCGGACACGAAGATGCCGGCGCTCATCGCGATGCCGACCACGAGAGCGTACCAGATCGCCACTTCTTCCAGCGTTATGCCTTTCTCGCGCTGGAGGAAGAGCACGGTGAAGTTGCCGAGCCCGTAGGTGATGAACTGGGTTGCGCCGCTGCCGAGCGCGGCGAGCACGAGGGTCGGGCGCGAAAAGAACATGCGGCAGGTCGGCCAGAAGCGGGCCTTCTCCGGCGTCTGCTGCGAGACAGGGTCAAGGCCGCCGCGCTTGGGCTCGCGTATTACCAGCAGCACGGCCAGCGCCGCGAATATGCCAACGGCGCCCAGCGCGATGAAAGCGTAGCGCCAGCTGAATGCGACTGCGATGGCGGCGCCGAATGCGACGCCGAGCGCCTGCCCGATGGGCGGGCCGAGGTTGAAAAGGCCGAGCGCGGTTCCGCGCCGGCCGGGCGGGAAGTAGTCGGATATGATGGCGTAGGAGGGCGGCACGCCGCCGGCTTCGCCGACGCCCACCGCCATCCGCGCGAACACCAGCTGCACATAGTTCGCGGCGAGACCGCAGCCCATCGTTGCCGCGCTCCAGGTGGCGCAGGCGAGCGAGAGGACTTTCACGCGGCTCGTGCGGTCGGCGAGCCAGCCGACGGGGATCGAAATCACGCAGTAGAAGAGTGCGAAATAAAGCCCGCTGATCATGCCCAGCTGTGTGTCGCTCACCTTCAGGCTGTCCTGGATCGGCTTGGCCAGGATCGAGAGCAGCTGGCGGTCGAGGAAGTTGAGGACGTAGACGAACCACAGCATGGCGAGGGCGATCCAGGCCCTTGCGCCTACCGCCGTGGGGACTGTCTGCGCGAGAAGCGATGGCGACGGGTCCTGCGCCATTGCCTAGACGGCAGGCCGGTATGGAGAAGGCGACTTGAGCCCGACCTCTGGGGCCAATTCCGTCCGTATCCTTACGATCACACACTGCCTCCCGGTATCGATCTGACGTCGATGTCTCGGCGCAGAATGAGGCGAGGGCGGCGACCGCGTCAATAATATTCACTATCACGAGCATGAATATTATTGACTGAGTGAAGTTGCCCATGGACACTCACTCACACAAGAATGAGAGCCATCAGGCTCATTAGGGGAGGTTTTCGACATGAAATTCGCACTCCGCAGTGCGTCCAGTGCTGCGATTCTCGTGGGACTCGCGGGCGCATTCCCCGCCTGGGCCCAGACGCCGACACAGCCGGCAGAGCAGGTCGCGCCGTCCCAGCCCGACGACGTCGACAAGGGAGACCGCGTCGTCGTCACCGGCTCGTTCATCCAGGGCACGCCGGAAGACGCCGCCCTGCCGGTCGAGGTTTTCTCGTATGAAGAGCTTGAGGTTCGCGGCGCGCCAACCGCGCTGGAATTCGCCAAGAGCCTCACGATCGCCGGGCCGACGTCTGGCGAGGCTTACTATTTCGGCGGTCCCGCGCTCATCGGGTCGGTCAACTACAACCTGCGTGGCATTGGCGCCGACAAAACGCTGACCCTCCTCAACGGCCGGCGCATGAGTTCCAACACGTCGAACATCCCGTTCGCAGCCATCTCACGTGTCGAAATCCTGAAGGACGGCGCTGCGGTGATCTACGGCGCCGACGCCACCGGCGGCGTCGTCAACTTCATCACGCGCGATGACTTTGTCGGGCTCGAAGTCAACGCTCAGTACAAATACATCGACTCTTCCGATGGCGACTACGGCCTCAGCATCCTCGGCGGCTTCGGCGATGACCAGATGAACTTCCTCTGGTCGGCCGAGTGGGAGCACCGCTCGCGCCTGCGCGCCATCGATCGCGACTTCACGCACGACTCGTTCGATCCCACCGCAGGCGTCAACTACAACCCGGCGCCGTGGTCGACCCTGACCAACCTCACGGGCTGGCTTCCCCTCGGCCCCCAGCCGGCGAGCCCGACGATCGGCGCCAACGGAGCTGAGTTCGGCGCTCCGATCGCCGGCATCACGTCAGACTTCACGCCGACCTCGTGCGCTGCTGTCGGTGGCAGGTACGACAACAGTTTCACCTGCGCGTACAACTATTCTAACTACTACAACCTCGTCGAAGACAACGACATCTACCGCGCGTTTGCGCAGTTCAACGGTTCGTTCAACGACAACGCAAACTTCCACGTCGAGGCGGCGTATGGGCAGGTGAAGACGCCGCACATGTATGCGTCGCCCTCACAGCCGGTGATCCGGGGTCCGGCGATGGCGACCGGTGCGACCTTCCAGTTCTATGTGCCGATCACCAACCCCTACGCTGCGGCCTTCGCGGCGAGGACGGGGACGGGCGCCGCGACGGGCTTTACGCCGGTCACCTACCGGGTGCTCGGCCATGGCGGCAACCAGGCGTTCGGCGGCCAGGGCGTGCCGGATGCGATCGACAACCAGCTCTGGCGCGTGTCCGCCAGCCTGGACGGCAAGCTGGGCGACTGGGCCGGGCCAGCTCGCGACGTCAACTACGACTTTGCGGTGACCTACAACCAGGCGATCAACGCCAACACGCACCCGGACATCATCGGTTACCGGTTCCAGGAGGCTCTCAACGGCTTCGGCGGGCCGGGCTGCAACGCGGCCGACCTCGACCCCGCGCGCTTCGGCACGCAGAACGCCGCAGCGGCCGGCAAGAACGGATGTCAGTACTGGAACCCCTTCGCCACGTCGTTCCCGAACCAGCCGGTGCGCGGCCTTACCAACCCGCAATACGTGGCGGGGACGGAGAACTCTCTCGATCTGACCCGCTGGCTGTTCGATCCACGCGCGGTCGAAACCGTCACTTCAAACCTCACCGTTGACCTCGTGTTCAATGGCAAGTCGGGCCTGCAGCTGCCCGGTGGCGAGGTCGGCTGGGCGCTAGGGGGGCAGGGCCGGCAATTCGAGAGCCGCGAGACCGTCAACAGCCCGTTCATGAACGGTTCGATCCAGTGCGAGTGGCCACACGGCACGACCAGTGGCAACGGCGTCGGCTCGCCCAACCTCGAGGCCAATCCGCTCCCCACGACCGATCCGCGCTACCGCGGCTGCACGCCGGACAGCCCGGGCCCGTTCGTGGCCTTCGTGCCCAACCCGCCGGACTATGCGGACCAGCAGCAGTATTCGGTCTTCGGCGAATTGCAGATTCCGGTGCTCGACAATGTGAACGTCCAGGCCGCCGTCCGGCGCGAGGAGTTCTCGGGCGGCCTCGGCGCCACGGTCTACAAGGTCGCGGGCAAATGGGATGTGTGGGGCCCCCTGTCGATCCGCGGCTCCTACGGCACCAACTACCAGACGCCGCCGGTCGGCACGATCCCGGGCGCACAGACCGTCGGCGCCCGCACCTACACGGTAGCGGGCGGAAACTGGCTCGGCGCCAGGTTCATCACCGATGCCAGCATCAAGCCTGAGACGGCGACGGCGTGGAACGTCGGCGCCATCTGGGACAGCCAGGGCTTCGCGCCCGACCACGACTTCCGCCTGATCATCGATTACTTCGACATCGAGACCGAGGATCAGATCGGCCAGATCGCCGATCCCAACCAGATCGCCAGCCTGGTGTTCAATGGTCCCGGCGGCACGATCACCACCTGCGATCCGAACGTGCAGCCACTGGTGCGGCGCATCTCCTTTAACGGCAGCTGCACCGTCGGCATGAGCGGCGTCGGCACGTTCAACATGGTCGACACTCTGTTCGGCAACGGCCCGGGCCAGACGACAAATGGCTACGACATCCAGGCGACCTACGCGTTGCCGCTTGGGCCCGGCGACCTGTCGTTGGACCTGACGGCCACCAAAGTCACCGAACTGAGGACCGGCCCGACATCGCTCGATGGTGTGACCATCTCAACCGGAGACGACCGGCTGGGGACGTTGAACTTTGCAACTTTCGCTCTGGCGGCCCCGGAATGGCGCGCCAACTTCAGCGCCAACTACCGGATGGATCGTCACAACCTCCGCTTTGGCGTCAACTATGTCTCGGCCGTTCGCGATGAAAGGGCAGGGACACAGTATGGCGAGAACGGCGAGGACTGGGTCACGGAGGACTTCACCTATCGCTTCGAGGTGACGGAAGACCTCGCCCTTACAGCGACCGTTGCGAACATCCTCGACCGCATGCCGCCGCGCGCTCAGGAAGAACTCGGCTACGATCCGTGGATGGGCAATCCGCTCGGCCGCACGATCGAGATCGGCGTCAAGAAAGCATTCTAACGACCCCGTAGAACCTCGACAGGCGGCTTCGGCCGCCTGTCTTTTCCTTTCCGGCTGCTGCGGGAAGCAGGCAGACGCTTCATGACCGATCCCTACGTCCAGGATTTTCCCCTCACGCTGAACCGCTTCATTGAGCACGCGGCGCGGTGGCATCCGGAGGCAGGCGTCGTCACGGCGCGGGGAGACGGCGGGACGAGCCGCGTCACCTATGAGGAGCTGCTGACACGCAGCCGGCGCTTCTCGGCCGGACTTCGCGAGCTTGGAATACGCCACGGCGACCGCGTCGCGACGCTGGCGTGGAACACTCAGGAGCATGTCGGGGCATGGTACGGCATCGCCGGCATCGGCGCCGTCGTCCACACGCTGAACCCGCGCCTTGCGGTCGCGACGCTCGCCGCGATGGTGCGCCAGGCGGAGTGCCGGCTTCTAGTCGTGTCGGCGAGCCTCGCATCGATGGCGGTGGAACTAGTCCAGCTGGCGCCTTCGGTCGGGCGCCTGATCCTGATCGACGATCCGGCTGATGCGGACGGCCTGCAGGCGCCGGTTCCCGTGACCCTGCATCGAGACATAGCAACAGAGAGAGCGGTCGAGTGGGGCAGCTTCGACGAGCACAGCCTTGCGGGGCTCTGCTTCACTTCCGGCACGACCGGGGAGCCGAAGGGCGTCGTCTATACGCACCGCTCGTCTTACCTGCACACGCTGCGGCTGCTGCAGGCCGACGTGATCGCGCCGACAGCGAACGACAACATCCTGATGGTCGTGCCGATGTTTCACGCCAATGGCTGGGGCTTGCCGTTCGCGGCCCCGGCCGTGGGCGCGTCCCTGATCCTGCCCGGCCGGCATTCGGATGGGGCGAGCCTCGCGCAGCTGATCAGGGCGGAAAAGGTCACGCTCGCCGCGGCGGTTCCAACGGTGTGGGTGGGGTTGGTGGATCACCTCGACGCCACCGGCGGGGACCTCCCGACCCTGAAGCGGATCATCGTCGGCGGCGCCCCGATCGGCGAGCAGCTGATGGCCCGGATCGAGCGCCGGGTAGGCGCCATCGTGCAGACAAGCTGGGGGATGACCGAGCTTACCCCTTTGGGCGCCATTGCGCCGGCAGGGCTTGCAAATCGCGAGGCCGCAAGCGCAGGGCGCGTGGCCATCGGACTCGATCTTCTTCTCAAGGATGGCGAGGGGCGCGCCCTGTCAGAGCAGCGTGGCGTCGAGGGTCGACTGCATGTGCGAGGGCAGAGCGTCGTCCATCGCTATTACGACCAGGCGGCGCCCGCGGTGGACGGGGATGGCTGGTTCGACACGGGCGATCTTGCGCGCGTCGGCGCCGACGGCTCGCTCTACATCACGGGCAGAGCCAAGGACCTGATCAAGTCGGGTGGGGAGTGGATCAACCCGGCGGAGATCGAATCCATCGTCGCGACTTCGCCCGCTGTCGCCCAGACAGCCGTGATCGCCCGGCTGGATCCGAAATGGGGCGAACGCCCCGTGCTGATAGTCGAGCTGCGCGCCGACCATGACGTGAGCGACGAGGATCTGTTAGCGCCCCTCAAGGGCCGCGTCCCGTCCTGGTGGATGCCCGATGCGGTGATCAGACTCGCGAAACTGCCTCTCGCGGGGACAGGCAAGGTCGACAAACAAAAACTGCGCACCGAGTTCGGCTGAGGCCGGGCGGGTTCGCGATCATCGAACTGCCCGCTTGGTGAGATCGCTTTGTAGGCCGCAAGAACGTCGAAGCCGCGGGCGGCGCGGGCAATCCGGTCGGCCTTGATCCGGGTTTTCTCGACACGCCACTAAAGTGTACCAGCTATGCCGGCCCCGCAACCGAGCAATCCTTGTTGTGCATTCTGACGACGATTCGATCCATCGCCATTCCGCCAAACTCATTGCGGCCGCGATAGGTCATAAGGACAATTTGTTCGCCTGAGCGATCCCCTGGCGCAACCAGCGTCTCAATGTGTTCAAATGAGCCGGGATCCCTCATGCGCGCCTTCGCATAGTCGATCACGGCGAACTGCGAGCTGTCCGCATAAGCATAATCGAAGCCGGGGAGCGGACCTATTCAGTCACGTCGAGACACATCGAAAAGGCATCGGCGATCCTCGAAAAATCGCGCCCAAAACGCCCAAATTTTTCTTGCGGACGCGAAATTGGAGCCTCTGGAAAGATCTCGCCGACCAAAGAGGGCAAAATCAAAGGCCGGGAATCTCTCCGCGACACGCGGCGGCCAGCGGACGGGCGCAAAAATAACAGGGGAATTTCGCCACGAGAACAGGCAAGTAATTCGCGATAACAGGAGCAGATTACCGGTTTCGAGCGCGTGCGTTTCGAGCGGCTCACACGACGCCTACGAGCGTCCGCCGAGACGATCGCATCCTATTCCAGGAGCGCACGCCCGAAACCCCGGACTTATGTGGCAACCACACCAAGAAAACGGAATCCCGACGGGCTACATTTGGTCCATGAGCGACGATCGGGACCCAACCATGCCCGCCTTGCTGAAGCGGACCGCATTGGCGATTCGGATTCAGGAAGCGCAGGCGGCCATCTACCATCTGGACGCGACGCTGAAGCTCTTGGGCCACGACCCGGGAGCGAGGGAAGACCTACGGGCGCATGTTCACCTCGGGCGAGCTGATCGCCCTGATTGGCGAGGTTGAGCACGCAGGCCACAGGACGCCGGTCCCGGTCCTCGCCTAAATCCGCGAAGCTCCAACCGACAGTTTGATGTCACCGCGAACGATCTCGGTTCGAGGCCAACCGGTCGCCAACAGTCAGGTGGGGTTTGCAGCGAAGGCCGCTTCGTATCCGCTGCGATCACAACCTGCCGAGTTCGGTCGAACAGGGTCGGCAGCCGCGCGGCATCGCCGCGTTCAGCTTATGCACAGCTTTGGTCGAAGCCGCGCTTATACGGCGAATCAACAATAAATATAATAAAAACAACGCTAATACATATACAGTGTCCCGCCGCTTTGGTCAACACTATTTTTGAGACGCCTCACAGGGCCAAAATATGTTTGGCGCCGGGTTAAGCTGCTGCTACCGGCATTTTTGGCGCAGCCTTGGCGGGGGCCTTCGCGAACCGACAAGCCTTATGCGCGTGCGATTTTCGTACGCGAACCCGAGGCGTCGCTTCGCGGCCGAGTGACGATGCGTGCGGGCTATCAACCACTACTGGAACGAACTTAAACGGACAAACACAGCAACTTTTCTACCCGGGTAGGAAAATGACACTCAGAGGTCTGAAAAAACAAAAGTCCGGCGCGCGCGAACTGGCGCTTCCCGACATGTCGGCGGGGAATGGCGCGAACGGCTTTTCCATTCCCGCGGCCGGGCTTAATTTTGCGATGGTCCCGATTACGCGGCTCTCGCTGATGGAGCGTCGTGTTCGCCACCACCCGCCACGTCAGATTGAGCAGATATGCGCATCGATGCTCGAGTTCGGCTGGGTCATGCCGCTGCTGGTCACAAGCGACGGCCGGGTGATCGCAGGCGAGGCAAGGCTGGAGGCGGCCAACGTTCTCGAGCTCACCCACGCGCCCGTCGTGCGCGTCGATAATCTGACCGAGGCGCAGATCAAGGCTTACAGGCTTGCCGACAACCGGCTGGCCGAAAGGGCGGTCTGGGACGACGCGGGCTTACGCGCCGAGTTGCAGGAAATTGTCATTCTCGCACCCGACCTCGACATCTCGGCGATGGGCTATGAGATACCGGAGTTCGACGAGGCTATCGGTCTGGCGCCGGGGGTTGGGCGACAAGGCCGATGCGGTCGAGGCGGTTCCCAAGAATGCCATCGCGCGTCGGGGCGACCTCTTTGAGGTTGACGGCCATACGATCCTTTGCGGCGATGCGCGTGATCCCAAAGCCATCCGAGCCGTATTGGGCGAGCGCGAGGCCGCTCTCGTGGCGACCGACGCGCCTTACAACATTAAGGCGCGCTTTATAGGCGGGCGGGGCGCCACCAAGCACGATAATTTCGTGATGGCGCATGGGGAGATGAGCGAGGAAGAATACCGCGCCTTCCTCAAAAGCGCGATTGAGGCGTGGCTGCCCGTCCTTCCGGAGGGTGCGCTGCTCTATATGGCGATGGATTGGCGCCATAGCCTCGACCTGCAATTGGCGGCGCGCGAGTTGAGGCTCGAACACATCAACACAGCCGTTTGGTGCAAAACGGCGGGGATGGGCTCATATTATCGCTCGGCTCATGAATTTTGGCTCGTGTTCCGCAAGCCGGGCGCCTCGCATCGCAACAACATTCAGCTCGGCCGCTTCGGGCGCATGCGCTCGAACGTCTGGGCCGGCTATTCTTTGTCGGGGTTCAAGGCGACGCGCGCGCAGCAGATGAAAGATCACCCAACACCCAAGCCCGCGGCGCTTTTGATCGATTTGATCAAGGATTCCACCGCGCGTGGCGAGACCGTGCTCGACCCATTTGCGGGATCAGGAACATGCATGATCGCGGCGCAGGCCGTGGGGCGTCTTGCCTGTCTGGTTGAGTTGGATCCGCGCTACATCGACGTGATCCTCCGACGCTATCACCGCTTGTTCGGGCGCCACGCTGTCCACCGTGAGACCGGCATGACGCTCGACGAGCTTGGTCGTTTCCGCGCCGCCAGCGCCGGGGCGCCTCCGCTCGCGTTGCCGCCACCCAAAGGAGGGGAGCGACCATGAACGACAAACAAGCCCCGCGCCGTGGTGTCTCGCGTCCGGAGACTGACCCACCGACGAACAACGAGGGAGGGAAGGAGCATCGGCTACCCGATGGTCGCATCCCGCCCAAGACGTCCGGCAATCCAAAAGGAAGACCGGTCAAAAAGCGAAAGACGCTGGGCGAGGAAGTGCTCGCTGAGCTTTCAGCCAAGGTCGCGATAACGGAAGGCGGCAAGCGCAAGAAAGTGTCCAAGGCCGTCGCCATCACCAAGCGATACTCGGCGGAGGCGTTGGGCGGCGACAAGGATGCGGTCCGCATGCTCTCAGGCTTCGTGCGCGCCATCACCGGTCTGGAGGCGCGCGTCAGCAAGCCCGCTGCCGAGAGCACGCCGGCAGCGAAGCGCGCAATTCATGACGACAAGGCGCTCAAACGCATACTGATTGACTATGCGAAAGAGATCAGATCCCAGCCGGCGCCGTCCGAGGAGCAGACCGCATGATCGACGAACACGAGGTCGCACTTGGGCTTGCCCGTCATCGCCTATTCTCTTTCGTGCATCTCGCTTTCGGGCGGCTATACCCCGCCGAGGACCTCTCCGACGCGCCTTATCTTGAGGCTTTCTGTTTTCAGCTTCAGGAATGCGCGGAGCGGCGCCAGCAACGACTCATTGCCTGCATGCCGCCCCGTCACCTGAAATCCTTTACGCTGGTCTGCCTGCAGGCATGGCTGCTCGGACATGATCCGACCGCCGAGATTATCTTCGTGACTTACGGCGATGAGTTGTCTCGCACCCTCACCGAGATATTCCGCGATATTGTCCGGTCGGATTGGTATCAGGACATCTTCCCCGACATGCGGATTGACCCGGCCAGCGACCGCCAAGAGGTAATGCGGACCACAGCCGGTGGTGGCAGACGTCCGGTCTCGACCGGCAGCGCGCTAACCGGGTTCGGCGGCAACGTCATCATCACCGATGACCTCGCAAAAGCGCAGGATACGAATTATCAGGCGCTCCGTGACCGTATCAGGCGTTTCCTCGACGAGGTGTTGTTCAGCCGGCAAAACAATCCAGACAAGGACATCTTTATCGCGGCGCAGCAGCGCCTCCATGTTGACGACGCCATCGCCCGTCTTCTGGAGCTGCCTAACTTCAAGCGTTTGATTCTGCCGAGCATCGCTGTTTCCGATGAAGCTTTCGAGCTCTATGGCGGCCGCGTCTGGAAGAGGCGGGCCGGCGACTTGCTTGAGCCCACGCGCTTCTCTCGCAAGACGCTTGAGGAGATCCGCCTCCGCAACCCCAGCGTCTACGAGGCGCAGTATCAGCAGGCGCCGCACCTTGTGGTTTCGGCGCTGGTCGATGTAAACAAGATCACGTTTGTCCCGGCGCCGCCGCCGCCCGAACGTGTCATTTGCACTCTGCAGTTTTGGGATACGTCGTTTGGCGTTTCCGAGGACGGTGATTTTTCGGTCGGGCTTTGTTTCGCCTTCGCGAACCGGTGTTGGCATCTCGTCGATATGGTTCGCGGCCGCTTTACCTATCCGGTGCTTCGGCAGATAGCTTGCGAGTTCGCCGACCGCTGGAAGGCGTGGGACATCATCGTCGAGGCGCAAGGCTGCGGGGCGTCTCTGGTGCAGGACCTTCGGGCAAACGGGCGTAAGAACTTCTTCAAACGGACGGTTTCTGAGGCGAAAGAAGTTCGACTGTTTGCGCAGTCAGGGTTCCTTCAGTCAAACCGCTTTGCGGTTGTGGAGACGCCCCGATGGACGCCGGACTTTCGGCGCGAGGTCGCGTGCTTTCCGAACGACAAACACAATGACATTGTCGATGCGCTGACGCTTGGCGTCGATCACATTCAGCGCGAGGGGCCGGCGACCGTTCGGAAGGTGCTCAACGGGGGCGTCCCTCCAAGGCGGCTGGGGCGGGGACGGCCTTTCCCGTCGATTTATGGCGATGAAGCTGAGGACGAGGCAGCTTAGCCTATGGGCCATACTTATGTCCGCCGCGGCTTCATCACCGACCCTCCAGCGTCTACGCGATTACGATATCTCCAATGCTCCCAATATTTTCTGGCGGTTCGGCACAAACACAATCCTGCATAAGTGCCATCGCACTCGTGACGGCCTTACCACAATGGCGTTCGCCCGCGAGCCCAGCGGATCTGCTGGAACACCGTACGGGAGCAACGTCCGACATGCGAAGGACGCCGACGGCAAAGCTACACAAGATTCTGTCGATATAAGCGCCGGTGGCATGGAGAACGGAAGCTCGGGGACTTTCAAAAGCCCCGGCAGAAAAGGCGGTTGGGATGAGGTGGACGTATTCGGCAGGCATCTCGATGTCATTGACCGCCCGGTGATCAACAGTCGATCACTAGGCTCTCAGTCGCATCTGATACCACCTGCATGAACGACATCCGCGTTTGGCGCTGCCTCAAAGACCCGGACCGCATGAGCGAAGTGTTTCACCTCCTGCCGCCAGAAGGAAAGGAACTGGATCGCCTGGTCGAGGCTTTGGAAGATGAGCGTTCTGCTCAGCATGCTTCCCGAGCACGATGAGGTCATCATCACTGCTTCCCCTTCCAGAAGACGGGACTGCTGGGCGCCTATCGCTCTACGCGCGGAGAAGGCGGCTAGCACATCGCCGAGTTCATTCCCGCAAGATTCCAGCTCGGTAACACGGACGAGAATTTCCGCCATGTCTCGTACCCCAACATCGATACGGAAGGCTGGCGGGAAGAGCGGATATAGGGAAGACGCAGGCCCCTTTGGGATCGAGTTAGGAAGAAAGCGACCGCTTGTTGGTCACCCGAAAGCAGGGACTGGCTACGTTTGCGTCAGTTGTGAAAAGCGTAGGCGAAAAAATTGAGCGAGCTACCACTTGGTCCGCATCGGGCGTCGACTTCGCTTTCATTGAGTCCATCCAGCTTATGCTTGTCGTGTGCAGCCTATTATTCAAGCAGGCGTCATCTTTCCTTCGTTCGTCGCTCAATTGGCAGGCGAGTTTGAAAGAAAAGAGCCGAACGTTAATCAAGCGACGGCGTTTGCGGCTACGTCTCCCGATTTGGTTTTCGGTTTTGGCGGTCTCACGCTCTGATCACCTCACGGAGACGCGTACTGAAAACAAGTGCACGGACTCTGGTGCGGGCGGTCGGGACGGGGAAGACAATGAACAACGCCGGCAACCTTTCGCCTCGGGTTAGGGTGGGCCATTCCACGCAGCGGCGTCCAGACGCCAGGCTCTTTCAACCTGCCGCCACCGTCTGGCGCGAGTGGCCACAGACCGTCATCGGCGGCGCCCCAAAGCGGACTTTCGATATCGCCGTCGCAGTGATGGCGATCCTGCTTCTTTCGCCGATACTGATTTTACTGACAATCCTCATCAAACTCAACGACAAAGGGCCGGCTCTCTACCGGCAGGAACGGGTCGGACTCGGCGGCAAAACGTTCCGGTGCTTGAAGTTCAGGTCCATGGTGACAGACGCCGATGCACGACTAGCAGTGCATCTCGGATCCAACCCAGCTGCGGCCCGCGAATGGGCGCTCAATCGGAAACTGCGGAACGATCCACGTATCACTAGCGTTGGGAAATTCCTGCGGAAATCCAGCCTCGATGAACTACCTCAGCTTTTCAATATTCTGCGTGGCGAGATGAGCTTGGTGGGGCCGCGACCCGTCGTGGCTGCGGAACTCGAGCACTACCAGCTCGCGCGCGTGCACTACCTGCGGGCGAGGCCCGGCCTCACCGGTCTTTGGCAGGTCAGCGGTCGGTCGGATACGAGCTATCGCAAGCGCGTTGAACTTGATCGCACCTACGTGCTCAAGTGGACCTTCATACGGGATATCTCGATTCTCCTACACACCCTGCCGGCGCTGCTGTTGCGATCAGGTGCGATGTGATGGGCATCCTTCATGGAATCGAAGCGCCAAAGATACGCGGGCATACCCCGCCCCGGCGGCACAAGGATCGCGAACCGAAGGTCGCGATCATCCACTATTGGCTCGTGAACATGCGCGGGGGAGAAAAGGTTCTCGAGGAACTCTGCCAGATGTTCCCGCAAGCGGACATCTACACACACGTCTATACGCCCTCTAAAGTGTCCGACATCATTCGCCAGCACGATGTGCACACGACGTTCGTTTCGCGTTTGCCGATGGCAAGAAAACATTACCGCAAATATCTGCCGCTGATGCCGCTGGCATTGGAACAGCTCGATCTGTCAAAATACGATCTGGTCATTTCGAGCGAGGCGGGCCCAGCAAAAGGTGTGATCGTTCGGCCGGACGCTCTTCATATCTGCTATTGCCATTCGCCGATGCGATACATCTGGGATCAGTTTCCCACCTATCACTCCTCGTCCGGCTTTTTCACGCGCATGCTCATGCCATGGCTCGCCAGTCGGCTGCGGCAATGGGATGTGACATCCGCTGCACGGGTCGATCACTTCGTTGCAAACTCCACCAGCGTTGCATCGCGGATCAATAAATACTGGCGGCGGGACGCAGACGTTGTTCCCCCGCCGGTCGAGACAGCCCGGTTCGATGCGTCGCAACCTCGCGACGACTTCTATCTCTATGTTGGCGAGATGGTGCCCTACAAACGCGCGGACATCGCAATCAACGCGTGCAGCATGATGGAGCGTCGTCTGATAGTTATCGGCGACGGTCCGGACAGCAAGCGCCTGCGCAAGATGGCGGGCCCGACGATCGAGTTCCTCGGGCGCGTGCCTGACGACATTCTCGCCGAGCACTATGCGCGATGCCGAGCGCTTCTCTTTCCAACGGAGGAGGATTTCGGCATCGTGCCGGTCGAAGCAATGGCGTCGGGCGCTCCGGTGATCGCTTTCGGGCGCGGCGGCGCCAAGGATTACGTCATTCCGGGCGTGACCGGCGTCTTCTTCGACGAGCAGACGGGAGCGGGCCTCGTCGGCGGCATCGCGAGGTTCGAGATGATCGAACATACCTTCGACTCCGCGCGTCTGGCGGAGCAAGCTGCCTATTTCCACAAAGACCTGTTCCGCAAACGGTTCGGAAGCATCGTCCGTTCCCTTCTCGATCGCGGGAAGCCGGTGTCTGACGATGTCGTCATCCATGTCGAGGGTGGCGCCAAGAACGGAATCGCGCCGCACCAGTTTGTGCAATAGGCTCGCCGATCAGGCCGGGCGCTGACGGCGCGATGAAGAAAGCTTGATCTAGAGCGCGCCGGCCTTGAGAGCCTGGCGTGGCGTGACGGCTGGTCTATGTGCCTCACGTTGCCGGACGACCTGGAAATCAGGGGCCGCCGCTCCGCCGATCGCGGTGAGCAGTTGGGGAAGGGCGCTTGCGTAGGCACCTGTTATGTCTTTCGCCCAAGCCGGGTCGCCATCCACTCGCGAGAACCGCACGCGCCTATTGCGAGGCTTTGCGTCGGCAATCATCCTCCGCAGGAAAGGCGTGCGGCTTCCGCCGCCAGCGGCCACCAGCGTGAGTTCACCACCGCCGCGATCGGCGCAGGCTTTCTCCATCGCGGCCAGGGCATTTCCAAATTCTCGAGACAGGTAGTCGGTGAGACTCTTGAACTCTTTGGTCGATTCAATCTGGGCTCGACTCACGGTCAGCAACTCGCCGTTGAAGTCAAACATCGCCGAGCCTTTTCCAAAAGCCTTTTCCTTCAGCGATCGGACGGTTGGAGTGAGGGCGTCCCAAAGGTCTTGCTGTGCTCCCGTCGACTGGGGGCCGGCGCGCGCCAGGAAGCAATTCATGACGATCGTATCGAGTGCATCGCCAGCGACGTTCAGCATTCGCCGAGCCGCGGTAAGCTCCACGGCGCGCTCCTGGCCATCCTGGCGGAAGAAACTGAAGCCCGCGATATCGGTTGTGCCGGCGCCCATGTCAATCGCCAGGACGTTCTTCACGTCAGGCCCGACAAAGCAGTTTGCGGCCGCGATTGCCTCGTGGATATGGCCCGCGACCAGTGCCGGCATCTCCGCTGTATGATACAACTTGAAGGCATCCACTGCCATTCTGCAGGGAAGGCCTGACGGGGCCAAAAGCGACTCGGCCAACACCTGCGCCAACCAGGCGGCCTGGTTGTAGATATGCGCGATCATCGCTTGCGGCAGACTGGGGTCGCTCTGAATCCAGACAGGCTGAGTGTAGCGGAGTTCCGCATTCTCCAAGGAGAATGGATGAGGAGCCGCGATGGCGGCTCGTTTCATTGCTGCGAACACGTGAGCCAGAAATAGGCAGATCAGGCTTCCGTTGGAAAACTGCCCTGTTTCATCGACAGAGCGCGGCGGCTTCTGGTCGAGTATGTGAGTCAGGCTTTTTCCGCCAAGGAGCGTTTTGAAGGACGTGGCCGCGCGCCGACCGTTCCCGCTGGCCTGCTGCGCGTGTTTGAGGGCGTATCCCCCGAACAAGACCTTGTCCCCGTCGATCCAGATCTGGGAGGGGATCAGGTAGCTGTTGCTGCCTGAACTGAATTCGCCGATCGCCAAGGGAACGGCATCCCGCGGCCGTCCGCCCTTTGGCAAGGCCGCCGCCTTGGAGGTGGCTGTGCCAAAGTCAAGGCAGGCGACCCACTCCCTTTTTGGCACTTCGAGATTTAACTCTATTCGACTCATGTTGTTTAGCTGGCGCAGCACCGCGATGCGGTGAACCTAACGCAGTTCGTCCTTTTGTTCCCCGACCAAAGCTTGTCGAAGAGCAAGCTCGTTTGCACGCGTCGTTTGTTGCGCTCCGCACTTCCGTTCGCGAATCGCTTTGCGTTGCCAATCCCGGGAGCATCGGCGCCGTTATTTTCAGCGATCCGACGCCTAAGGCGGAGGAATGAAGGCTGACCAGCGCTCGCCGCTGGATTACTGCCACGTTTGGGCGACGTTGCATTGGAGCAGCGCGTGCTCAAGCCAGCATCTACCAGGCGCGTCGATGAACAGGATGGGGCCAGCCCCGGACTTCGCAGGCCTCAAGAGTGAAGAACGCGAGGTCACGCAAAATGCGGTGAGCTTTCAGGACATTCTCCTGTCGCTCAGGCAGTGGCGCTTGCTCATTCTGGCCTTCGTTCTTTTTGGCGCCGGGGCAGCCGTTGCCATGCATTTCCTTTCGCCGGTCCAATACACCGCAAGTTCAACGGTCGTGCTGCTAGCGCGGCCGGATCGTCTCGTGGAATCCGACCAAGGCGCTTCCCCGGTCGATGACGCGGCCATCCAGTCCGAAATCGCCATCATCAAGTCCGCCGCTGTCGCGGGCCTTGTCGTCGACAAGCAACAGCTTGCCAGCGATCCGGATTGGAACGGGGCGCCGCGAAGGTCCCCGTTTGACCTGTCGGTATTCCAGCCCAAGGCTCCTGCAGCCGAGCAGCGCCCGGCGCCCGAGCGGCGCGAGATCGCTGTCCGCACACTGAACTGGGCGACGGCGGCCCGCCGCGTGGAAACTAGCTATGCGATCGACGTACGTGTCTCGGCCCCAACCCCGGCGGGGGCGGCCAGCCTCACCAACGGCTTGGTTGAGGCCTATCTCGAATGGCACCGAAACGTTGATGGAGACCGGGCGCGTGTGGCCGGTGACTGGCTGGACACTAGGTTGACCGACCTGCGCAAGGAGGTTGAGGAGAAAGAAAATCTCCTCGAAGTCTATCGCGCAGATCGGGGATTGATCTCAGCCGAGGGATCAACAGTCTCCGAACAGCAACTGGCCAGCGCCCAGACAGCTGTGTCCGAAGCGCGTAGCAAATTCGCCGAAAGCACAGCAAAGCTGAAACAAATCGAGGACCTTCGCGGTTCGGGCGGGTCCGTAGACACATCGGCGGCGGCGCTCGACTCCCAGGTCATCCAGATGCTTCGCGTGCAAGAGGCCGAACTGCTGCGCCGTATCGCACAGCTCAAGGCAACCTATTTCGACACACACCCGGATGTGCAGAAGGCCGAAGCCGAGTATCAGGACACGCGCGCTGCTATCGATGCCGAACTCGGCCGTATCCTAGTCAGCATCCGCAGCGAGGTTGCCGTAGCCGAAAACAGGTTGACGTCGAGCAACGCGGCCCTAGCGCAGGCGCAGCGGCAACTCGGGGTCAACAATGAGGGCGTGGTGAGACTGCGCGAGCTTGAGCGAGACGCAGCGGCCAGCCGGAAGAGTTACGAGGAGTATCGCTCGCAGTCCCGGCAGACCACCGACCGGGAATCGCTGCCGGCCGTCGTCGCGCGCCAAGTTAGCCCCGCGACCAAGCCCGTGACTTCCGACAGGCCGCCGGTGATTCTGATGGTCGTCTTCGGCGCGATGTGCGGCCTTTTTTTTAGCTTCGGCCTCGTCTTCCTGCGCCATCTCATGGACGACAAACTCCACGGCGCCTCGGACGCGACGCGCAAGGTGGGACGGCGCGCGCTGGTGTCGATACCCTATCTCCGGGCAGGAGGCATGCGTTCACTGGCGCCCGCGGAACGTCATCCGGCAGGCTATCTCGTCAGTAAGCCAATGTCGGCTTATGCCGAAACCTACCGCGTCCTTCGCAAGAGCGTGATCCCGGGCGAAACGGCGCGCAGAAATATTGTTGTGGCGGTCACATCGGCCCTTCCCGACGAAGGAAAGACGACCGCCGCGTGGAGTCTTGCCAGGGCTGCGGCCTTGGCCGGCCAACGCGTGATCATCGTCGATTGCGACCTTCGCCGCCGCAGTCTCAGCGGATACCTCCGTCCAAAACCCGAGGCGGGCCTGTCCAGGGTCGTCGCGGACCCTCAGACGCTTCCCTCCGTGATTGTGCTGGATACGGAGACCAGCGCGTCCATAATCCCGTCAGTCGCTGAGGATCTCGCGGTTGATGATCTGCTGGGCTCGGAAAAGATGGCTCAACTGGTTGAAAGTTTGCGGCGCTCGTATGACTTCGTGGTGCTCGACTGTCCACCCGTGCTGGCGGTTGCAGATGCCATCGCCGCGGCGGCGCTCGCTGACAGCACGGTCGTTGTGGCGCGAGCGGACAAGACGCCCGCGAAGGCGATCCGCTCCGCGGTCAGCCAACTGGAATCGGCGGGTGGATTTGTGGTGGGTCTAGCGCTGAACTGCGTGCAGCCCAAGGTCGTCGGCCGTTACTCGTTCGACGACAGCCTTTACCTCCAGCACGCGAAGAACAGGTACTATGTTGGCTAGTGCTTGAGTGAATGCTGCTGCGCGAAAATGGTTCATACTTTTCGCGTCGTGCTGATGGGCGCAGACACGGTGTTTGCGCTGCCAGATGGTGTGAGTTGAAGGGTCGAGGACGGGGCTGCTGTGACCGTAAGCTTGCCGATACCGGAGGCGCGCTCGATCACGGCGACGCAGCCGGTACGGTACGAGGTTCTCGATGGGCTTCGCGGCGCAGCTGCCATCGGGGTGCTGATTTTTCACCTGTCGATTGTAGGCGCGCCGCAGCTGCTTGCTCGCGGATATATGGCTGTCGATTTCTTCTTCATACTTAGCGGCTTTGTTCTTTCGAATGCGTACGCCGGCAGGCTTCGTACGCTTCCCTTGCGAGAATTCTTAAGAATCCGGCTCGTCCGACTGCTGCCCTTATGCACGTTGGGGCTTGCGCTTGGAACATCATACTTCCTGCTAAGATTATTCACACAGCAGCAGTCGCAGTACGAGCTGGCTGACATACTCTCCGGATCGACGTGGAACCTGTTTCTGCTTCCGAAGCCATGGATCACACAGGCGCCTACCGACACAGTATTCGCCGCCAATACGCCCCTGTGGTCTCTGTCTGTCGAAATGATCGTGAATGTTCTATGGGCGGCGCTTCTATTTCGGTTTTCAAAACTCGCTATGTCGGCTGTGCTGGCGCTGACTGGCGCAGGTCTCTTTGTCCTCATCATTCATCACGGCACGGCAGACTTGGGTGCGACGTGGCCAACCTACGCGGGAGGCGTTTTTCGCGCGTTATACGGCTTCTGCGCGGGCGTGATGATTTGGCGGTATCGACCCATGGCAATCGGATCAAGTCTGCTTTCCTGGATCTGCGTGTTTCTGCTGGCCGCGATTCTTTCGATGCCTGGCGGGGGCGCCGTTCTTGAAGCCGTGCTTGTTCTGATCATCTTGCCTCTCTTGGTCTATGTAGCGGTGCTCTCGGACGGACAGGTGAGGCGTCCCGCGTTCTCGCAACTCGGTCGCCTGTCGTATCCGCTTTATGTCATTCACGTGCCGATCCTGATGATCTCGGCCGGCATGTTCAAGGCGTTGCATCTAACCAATGCGATGCCGATCATCGCATTCGTAATTCTTCCTGCCTGCCTGTTGGCATCGGTGATGCTGGACAGATTCTATGACTCGCCCGTGCGCAAACTGGTCCAACGCCTGATGCCTGCAGCGAGATCGCCGCCGTGAACTATCAGATGTGCGCCGCCTATCGCCGGAAGCACTCCATGATGCCGCGCAGCGATTGAACCGACCCTAGTACCGGCAACAAGGCGTGCTTGAGGACCGGAAACTCGCGGGCAATTGCACCCTCGCGCCAGAGCTGGGCTTTCATTGACATCAGTCTCGCCGTCAGCCGCCTGTCCTTTGCCTGTTTAACGATGCTCACTGTCTCGGTACGCCCGAAGTCGACGGAACGGACGCCCACGCCAAGGCAGGCCAGCTCTCTGGCCGCAGGTTGGGTGATGGCCCTCTTGAGCCGGCGCCAGGCGCGCTCGGCGTCGAGATTTGCTACAACAGCGCCACCAGCGGGTAAGGCGTTGATATAGGAAAGCACTCCTGAGAGAAGGGGATTGCCCACGGAATGGTCCAAGGCGCCGCAAGTGATGTTTCCGCAGTTTCCCGCGACTTCGCCGTTTGCATCTTCGCTGAATAGGCGGACTGACTGCACAGCGGGTTCAAACAGGCTCTCAATGAGATGCCAGTATCGCAGGACTGACGACTGGATACTGATCGGGCTGTAGCGGTTCCGCTCGACCAACAGCCCGGCAACCTTCGGGAAGTGCTCCTCGCTGTGCCCCTTGTAGTTCGAACGCGCGAACTGGATCGTCTCGATCCTGCGATCCGGAAAGCCGCTTGCCAACAGCCGCTGCGTACTTCCATAGAGGCCCGTGTCGCACAGGATTACGCGATCTGAGCCTCCCGTCAGCTTATCGAAATGGCGGGCGAACAGCGCGTTCTGGCTTCGAATGTCCGCAAGCACGTCGCCCCCCGACTGGCCAAAAAGTAGCGCTAGAAATCCGTCACTCCGAAACGGTTCACGCCATGCATCGGGGAGGTCATAGGTGCTTCCGCCAAGCGCACGCGCCACCTCGGCGAAATCGCTTCCCCGAAATTCGCGGGTGAGTTCCTCAATAGCGGCGGTGCTCTTAGCCAATAGGGCTGACCGCGCCGCCACAAGTCGCGAAATCATGATGTTCTCGCGCCGTGCCTCCAGCGGCAGGTCCAGCTTCGCCAGCACGCGCTCGAACGCTTCTCGGATACCGACGCCGCCGCGAGCGCAGAACAGCAGCACGGGCCTGTGCGTCGCTTCGGCCTGCGCAGCATAAAGCCATATCAACTGGCAGAACTGCGTTACGATCGGCCCCAGCACCTCGCGCCCGAACGACGCCGCATCGTCATAGCTCGTCTTCGCCACAATAGCCGCGCGCTCGCGATGCCGCAGCACACGCCTCGCTTCCGCAACCGCGCCATCGGCCGAGCGCAGGTGATGTCTCAAGCGACTGCGGGGTATATGAATCGCGGACATCCCCTTCGCCAAAGCAGCTTTCACGTCAGCATGAAGATCATCACCTATGTGCAGAATTCGGTCGAGCGAAACGCTTTCCGCCTTCGCTGTGGCCATGAACAGGTCACCGTCGCGCTTCGTCATTCCGTGGTCGGCGCTGCTGTAGACCTCGTCGACAAGATCGGTTCCGTGGAAATGCTCGATCAGCGCTCGAACAGCCGTTGCGGGCAGGGTGGTGTCGCTGACCGCGATTATGCGCGCGCCTGCTTCCCGGTGTGCCCGCAGGACTTTTGCAAGCCGCTCGTTCGCGCCGAGCGATGCCTTCTCGACTCGCAACTCGATCTCCAGTCTCTCTGAGACTAAGGAATCCGGCAGCCCGCAGATTCGCAATTGGCGGGCTACCACATTGCAGAAACGCACCTCGCCGCCTGCTCCGCCGGAATTCAGCGCGCGAAACGCCAGCCGTTGTGACTGCAGGCGCGCATCAATCAGCATGTCAGCAGGCGCGTTCAACCGGCGCTTCGCCAACGCATCGGCGAACAGATGCTCCCCCATGACAATGCGAGACCGCTCAGACCGGTTGGTACGCAGGAGCAAAGTGTCGAAAACGTCGGTAGAAACCACGTCGGCGGTTCCAATCCGGCTGGTTAGGTCTTTAAAACCAGACACGCGCAAAATCATTCTCCAGCCTGTCCGCCAGGACCAGAAACGCCGCGATGAAGCTCTTCTGAAATGACGACGGCTTGTCTTCGTCGGGCGAAGCTACCGTCTTGGCTCGCGAGTTCAACAAATCGCTTGAGTCACATAGCTTTGCCTCTCTCTGCACTACGGCGCCGAATGGATTTTTTGGGCCCAGGAAAGGGCGCGATTTTGTTGACATTTCGTGAGGGCGCAGATGCGCCATGCCAGGGCATGGTGGCGATGGACTTCGCCAGCGGCGCGAAAGCTTTCCGCCTCAACGCTAGGCGTCGTGCGCAAAAATAGGTCGGCGCTGCTGTCCGTCCGACCGATCCACCGCGCACGCGCGGAGGCCCTTCACGCGGTGCTTGAAGTGTGCGTGAAGCGACTTCATGGTTTTGAAAGTGCATGAACTTTAATCGAGTGGGGGGAGGCTGATCACAGCTCAAATACGGTCGCCGGCCTTGCCGTAGGCGGTCAAAACGCCAGCTTGGCGTGAATTCGGGCTTGGGCCAAAATCGAATATGCGCGTCTCGAGGATAGCACTCTCTGCGACCGCTTGGGCTGCCTCGCTTGTGATAGGGCGGGCTTCTCGTAGGAGGGTTGTGTTCAACACCATTCGCTTGAAGCGTCCGGAGGCCGAACGTTTCCGCCAAGGGGAAGAGCTGCGCTTCCTAGCCTACGTTTTCTGCAAGCGCGCTGAATCTGAAGCGCAAATCCTTCAGGACCTCTGGGTATGTTACGAGTTGGGTGAGCGCCACGGCGGGTTCTTCGCGGAGTTCGGGGCCACCAACGGGCTCGTGAACAGCAATACTTGGCTGCTGGAAAACAAGTATGGGTGGGGGGGCTTTCTCGCCGAGCCAAATCCGATCTGGCACGCCGCGCTCGCGATCAATCGGCCGTCCCGGATCGACCATCGATGCGTGTCCTCGAGCCCGGGCAAGACCGTGTCCTTCCTCGTAACGAACGACGCTGATCCGGAGCTGAGCGCCATCGCCGAGTTCGCGGATGGCGCTCACTTCGCAGACGTGCGGGCGAAGGCGGAGAAGATCGAAGTCGAGACGATTTCGCTCAACGACCTTCTTTCCAATGATGCCGCGCCCATCGACATAGACTATCTGTCGATCGACACTGAAGGCAGCGAGTACGACATTCTTTCGCGCCTCGATTTTTTCGAAACACAGGATCTAACTCATCTCGGTCGAGCAGAACCCAAAACCGAAAGCGACATAGAATCTCTGCTTGTTACACAGGGATGCGAACGGGTGTTCGACGAGCATTTACAGTGGGACGGTTGGTGCAGGCGCGTCGGGAGTCGGTCCGCGTGATCAGCTTGAGTTGCATCGAGGCATAACAATGCGGGAAATGTACGATAGCGACCTGTACGCCGAGAAAAATCCGACTTGGCACGAGGAAGACGCGCCCTGGAAGGCTGGTCATATCGAGAGGATGATCAGGAAGAACAAGGTCCCGAGCGAAACCATCTGCGAAGTCGGGTGCGGAACCGGTGAGATCCTTCTGAACCTGGAGAGTGCCTTTCCTGAGGCGGTGCTATCGGGATACGAAATTTCTCCGGCGGCGTTCAATCGCGCAAAGCAAAAAGAAACTGCAAGGACCAAATTCTATCTGAATGACCTGATCGGCGAGAGCGCGTCAAAGTTTGACTTGCTGCTCGCGATTGACGTCTTCGAGCACGTTGAGGACTACATAGCGTTCTTGAAAAAGATCCGGGATATTGGAAGATTCAAGATCTTCCATATCCCGTTGGATCTGTCGGTGCAGTCCGTGTTTCGCTCTCGGCCGATAATGAACCTCAGGCAGAACGTTGGGCACATTCATTATTTCTACAAGGACACCGCGCTCGCAGCGTTGAAGGATTGTGGATATTCGATCATCGATAGTCAGTACACGGCCAGCCGTCTGGAATTGCCCAATCAGAGTCTGAGCAGCAGGCTCATGCGGCTGCCGCGGCGAATGGCGTACGCGGCCGACCCTGACTTCGCGGTCCGGCTTCTTGGCGGCTATTCGTTGTTGGTCCTGGCGGAATAGAAAATGTCCGACGCACTTTCGAAATCGCACCATATCCGCCATGCGCGCAGTTGATGTCAGGCCCCGGTCGATTCAGCTGCGCCATTCAGGCTGCGCCATTCGTCGCCGAGATGTTCGGCGAATGCCGGACGTGACGTCGTGAGTTTGGAGCCGATCGGCCTGGCGACAATTGCTATCGGCCTGCTCTGCTTGTGGCTGGGCCAGCGTTCGGCGTCGATCGTTTTCGTGGCCACAGCGGTTTTTGGATCCGCGGCGGCTGTTCTCATCGGTGGGAACAATATCCAACCCGCCCACCTGTTTCTCGCTTTTCTTGCTGCGACTGTGCTCCTGCGCCGTCAGGAGATTGCTGCGGCAATCGCGACTGTCAGACTTCCCGAGCCGGGTTTCTGGTTTGCATGTCTGGTCGTCTACGGCGTCATCGCCGCCTTTGTGCTGCCGCGCCTCCTCGCGGGGAGCACTCTGATCGTGCCGCTCGGCATTTCGCAATACGGCGAGGTCCGTTCAATGGTGCCGCTTGGCCCTGTATCCAGCAACGTCACACAGTCGATCTATATGGTCGCCGACCTCATCTGCCTTATGCTGGTCGTCGGGATTGCCTCGACCCGCGATGGCCTCAGGGCGGTCACCTACGGGCTTCTCGCTTACGCTGTAGCGAACACGCTGTTCGCGTTGCTTGATCTCGCGACCTACGCCGTCGGCGCCCAAAGGTGGCTCGATTTCATGCGCAACGCCAAATACACGCTTCACAACGAAGAGGAGGTGAGCGGGCTGAAGCGCATTGTCGGATCGTTCACCGAGGCCTCGTCGTTCGCGCGGTCAACGCTCGGTGTCCTGGGCTTCACGGCAACGATGTGGTTGTGCGGGCGCCATGTTAGGCTGACCGGTTCGCTTGCCCTAGCTTCTATTGTACTTCTTGTTCTGTCCACATCGTCGACCGCGATCGCCGGACTGCCAGTGCTGGTCGTGCTGCTGTACCTCACTGCTTGGCATGTTGCCGTCGTCCGAAGGCGGCTCTCGTCCTGGGCAGTCGTGGTACTGGCGCCGGTCTTAGCGGGTGTCGTGATCACAGGCATACTGCTGGACAACAATGCGTCGGCGGTCATTGGCGATTACATCGACGTCACCGTTCTGAACAAGTTGAGCACGAGTTCAGGTATCGAACGCTCGCTGTGGAACACCGCGGCACTTCAGAACTTCCTTGATACCTGGGGAGTAGGCGTAGGGCTGGGGACCACCCGTTCGTCCAACTTCTTTCTCGCCCTTCTGTCGAACCTGGGCGTCCTCGGCCTCATCTTCTACGGGTTGTTTGTCTACACGGCATTCCTTCGTCCGCGCGGCACGCCGCACACTTTCCCCTCCGACGTTCGTCTCGCGGCGCGTAACGCATGCTTCGGCCTCATGATTGGCGATCTCCTTCTCAGCCCGGTCGTCGACCAGGGGCTCTTCTTTTATGTCCTTGCCGGGATTGCCGCCGCAGTGCCAGTGCGAGCAAGAAATTCGGAACAGACCCTGTCGGCACGCTGGGAAGCAGCATGAGCCCAATCGCTGCTTTCGGAGTCAACGGCCGGTTCCTGACCCAGCCAGTAACTGGCGTGCAGCGCTATGCGCGGAATGTGGTCGCCGCAATGAATGCGGTGCTTCTAGAATCACAAGCAACAGTGCCGATCATTGCTCCGCCGGCTGCGGCGGACCCAGGCTTGCGGGCCATGCCGTTGATGCGCGCCGGACCGCTCGGTGGGCATGCGTGGGAACAGGCTGTCCTGCCTGTCCGCTGGCGTGGACGCCTTCTCAACCTGTGCAACACGGGACCCGCCGCAAAGGCCGATCAGGTCGTGTGCATCCATGATGCAAGCGTCTTTACTGCCCCCGAAAGCTATGCACTGCGGTTCCGCGCAATCTATCGCACGCTGCAGCCGCTGCTGGTCCGTCGCGCCATCCGGATCGCTACAGTGTCCGCCGAGTCCGCACGCCAGATCGCGCAGCATCTGCCTGTGCGGGCAGCCGACATCGTCGTGCTCCCAAATGGCCATGAGCATGCGCTTGCATGGGATCCCTCCCTTGCACGGACAGCTCCAGCGCTCGAAGTTGAGCGCGTCGCTCGCTCAAGCGGCGGCTTTGTTCTCGCGCTCGGGTCGCGTGCGCGTCACAAGAACCTCCAGTTGCTGATCGATGCCGCTCACGAATTTGCGAAGCTCGGCCTCGACGTCGTCATCGCAGGCGGGGGCGCGAGCATCTTCAACCAGGCGAGCCTTCAATCAGCGCCGAACGTAAGAGTGATCGGCAATGTCACCGATCACGATCTCGCTTATTTCATGGACCACGCCCTGTGCCTTGCCTTTCCCTCCTGGACGGAGGGGTTCGGGCTTCCCATCGTTGAAGCGATGGCGCGCGGCTGTCCTGTCGTATCGTCGGATCGCGCCAGCATGCCAGAGGTCTGCGGCGATTCTGCGCTGATGGCGCCGCCGGATGATCCCGCGGCATGGGTTCGGCACGTGCGCGCGCTCAAGGAGTCGCCGGCTCTGCGTCAGGAGCTTTCGGGCCGCGGCCGCGAGCGTGCCCGTATGTTTTCCTGGGCGAACACGGCCCACGGCTACATCGATCTGATGCGGGAGCCCGCGAGTTGGACGGTCCGCAAAGCTGCAAATTCAAACTTGCCCAAAGTGGCTGTTGTGATCGCAACTTTGGGGCGGCGAGAGATCGTAAGCGCCACGGTGCGCCATTTGCTTCAGACGCAAACCCTGAAACCGACGACCGTTATCATGTCCTGCGTCAATGCTGAGGACGCCGGCGATGCAGCTCATCTAGCGGGAGTAAGCGTTGTCACCGGACGGGCTGGACTGCCGGCGCAGCGAAACACCGCCCTGTCAGTCTTGCCGTCCGGAATCGACGTGGTGGCCTTCTTCGATGATGACTTTGTCGCCGATGCAGACTGGCTGGCGGCGGCCGCTCGAACCTTCCGCGACGAACCCGATGTCGTGGGCTTCACCGGTCGTGTGCTGGCCGATGGCATCAAAGGGCCGGGACTGAACTTTGGCCAGGCTGTGGAGATCGTGGAGACAGACAAGTCCCCCGCGGATTGGTCTCGCATCGAGCCGTACAGTCCCTATGGCTGCAACATGGCCTTCCGGCATTCTGCCATCGGCAATCTGAGGTTCGACGAGCGCCTCGTGCTCTACGGCTGGCTCGAGGATCGCGATTTCGCTGCAGGGCTTGCGAAGCGCGGAGGCCGGCTGATCAAGTGCGCCGCCGCTCGAGGTGTGCATATGGGCGTCAAGGGAGGCCGAGTTTCAGGCGACAGGTTGGGCTACTCTCAGGTCGTCAATCCTCTATATATGATGCGCAAAGGAACGATGACGTTCGGCCAGGTTGCCGACCATCTCTTCCGGAACATTGCAAGCAATATCGCTCGTGCTCCCAGGCCGGAGCCGTTCATCGACCGGCGAGGGCGACTTCGCGGCAATTTGCGTGGCCTTGTCGATGTCATGCGCGGTCGCCTGGAGCCCGAGCGCGCGGCGGAAGTGTCCAACACTGCGGCTAGGCAATAGCTTAGCGAAGCAGGCGCCAGCGTGGTTTCGTCGTCACCGGCTTCGCAACGCTCTGGGCGTTATTTCTTGCGCTTCACCGCATCAATCAGTTTGGGTTTGGACTCGTGGACCGCGAGGAAATTGGGAGGCCCTTGAAAGGTCTCGTGGCGGCTATCGTATTCCTTGAAGTCCACTCCCTTGGGCATTATCGGCCCCAGGGCGAAGCCATGCTTCCGAAAAAACTCCCAGAAATCCTTCAGGAGGAACTTCGAGTAGATATTCACCATTCCAAACTCAAACTGCACTGACGAAATGCGCCCGCTCCCAAATGACTTCGAGAAGCCCTCAAGCACGAGGTTCTCGGCGCCCTCGACATCGATCTTAAGCAGGTCAATGGAATCGACCTTCTGATCGGCGCAATAGTCATCGCCCGTAACGACGTCGACCTCCACCTTTTGCCACGTACCAGGATGTATGCTGCTGCCTTCAACCAACGAGGAGGAACCGTCATCGTGTGGGTTGTAGTTAATGCTCAGTCTTCCGGAGGAGTTCGCCAAGCCAAAACTGTTGAGTTTGATGCGTGGTGATGTTGCGCCAGCAGCCAATTTTTCGAAGGTGGCCGGCACGATTTCGAACGCATGAATCGTGGCGTTGGGAAACCTGGAAAGACAAGCGGCGGTGTATTCACCCTTGTTGGCTCCGACGTCAAAGACGACCTTGATGTCATGGCCTGACAGGCGATTCAGCACGTGGTTCTCGCCATTGGTCGCCATGTCGTAGTTCAAGTTGTTGTAGGTTTTGACATAGACATTCGCCGCGTGGAAGAGAGCGCGCGACATCGGGCCACCATTGTGGGCCATCAAGCGACTGGCGCTCCAAGCCATGTGTCTTAATCTTCTCATTCTGCGTATCCCCCCGTCCCAAAATTTATCGCTGCAGGAAGACCGAAACTCGTTCGTCAGTGATTTAAGTCGACCTTATCCTCCCGCCCGCAACAAACCCGCGCGGAAATCTCGAGATGCGACCGTGTAGACTCCGAGCGTTTCGTTCGCCACGCGCTCTATCCGCAGATACTCTAGATTTCTCTGGCTCTTCTGCTTCCAACTCTGGAGTTCGTCGGGATTCTCGAGAAGGGAGGTCAGCGCGATGGCCAGCTTCTCAGGATCGTGAGGCGGGACGAGGATGCCGGCTTGTCCGTTCTCGAGGAGCTGAGGAATGCCATCGACGCTGGTCGCTACGATCGCGCATCCTGCTTCGCGCGCCTCTGACAGCACGAGCGGCGCTGGGTCCGCATGCGAAGGAAGGACGAAGACATCTGCGCCCAACAGGTAAGGGAAGGGATCATCCTGCGGTCCGAGGAAACTTACGGCAGGATTGCAGGCCAGCGAGCGAGCCAGATCTATATAGATTTCGCGGTACGGTCCTCCGCCTACGACATACAGTCGAGCAGCGGGAATTCTGGAATGCACTGTGTTGAAGGCTTCCAACAGGTCAGGAAGGCCTTTCCGCGGGTGCAACCCGCCGACAAAGATGATTGCCGGGCCTTCCAGCAGGCGCGGCGTCCGGTCCTTTCCGTTGAACCGGGCCGAACCGATCGTGCCGTTCAATACGACGCGAAGCCGAGACGTGGGAATGCCGCGCTTGTGCATGGACTTGCCGACCGAAGCGCTGACCGCGATCACGCGCGTGCCCAGCCCCATCAGAATGGAACTCTTCTGGAATTCATTGTGGACTGTCGTAACCAGTGGAATGCGCGCGAGTTTGCAGACTGGCCACGCCAGGAGCGCGCTCGTCATCATGTGAGCATGCACGACGTCAGCGCGCCAATCGCGAACCAGGCGGTTGAGTGATCTCAGGCCACTCAACAGCGCAGCAGGCCGGCGCCGGTGATTCACCGCCATCGTCTCTACGTTGTTGGCCGCGAGGAGCGTGTCAAAATCGCCGCCTTCGCTCGCTATGGCCACGCTGTGGCCTAGCTTGACCTGCGCGCACGCCAGATCAACAGCCGCGTGGACGTGGCCGTTCAGGCGTTTGGTGTGGTTGAGAAGATGTAGAATGCGCATCGAAATATCTGCTCGCGTCCCGCTCAAAGTGTCAGCAAGGGCGGGGCGTTTCACAAGCGATTGGCCGCCAAGCACATGTTTGCGGCGCCAGTCCAGAAAGGCGCCTACCCAACGCCCAGCAGGTCAGCGCGGAGGCCCTGGAACACAGCCTTCCGCGGGCACGGCGTCCCGCTCGTATACATGGACGTAGTCGACAAGGAGCGTAGACGGGCTCGGCGTCTTGTCGATCGGCCATCCGCTGCCAAGCGCAAGGTTGACCAGTGGGTACATCGGGCCGGTGAGTTCGGGCGGCGTCGGATGACTCCAGACTTGGCTGCCGTCGAGGAAGAAGACCAGTGTTTGCGGTGAAATGTCGACGCCGTAGGTGTGATAGCCGTTCACGAGCGACCCATCGGGAACGTCCGTCTTGGCGCCACCTCCCCGGTACTTGGTCTTGTCCTTGTACCAGACATGTACGGAGGAGCGGTAAGCGGAGGTGAACTGCCCATAGTACTCGATGACATCGATTTCCACATTGGCGTCGGATCCTTCGACAGGCTTAAGGGCCGCTAGCCAAAATGCCGGCCAGGTTCCAGGCCCTGGCGGCATCTTCATGCGCGCCTCGAAATATCCGTAGCGTGCTCCCTTGCCGGCGCCTGTTGCGTCGGCTGCAGCGATCAGGCCCGAGGTCCACTTGCCGGATCCGTCTTTTGAAGCGGTTATGGAGAGCACACCGTCTTCTACTTTGAACGGATGGTTCGGGCCTGGATCGACAAACACGGCGTCGCCAAAATCACCGCTCCAGGGTGTGTGAGCCGTCCAGCGTGCAGGACCAATTCGATTGGGGCCGATACTCTCCTCGTCGAAGTTCTCGATCAGGACAGGGCGAAGGCCACAATCTTGAGGCGTCCTGGCGGAAGCTGAAATCGATCTGACTGAAAGTGCAGAAATTGCCGCGACGCCAAGGGCGATGATGGCCGCGACGACAATGCTGGAGCGAATGAACTTCACGTCACGCCTTCCTGCCAAATTCTTCGCCACGGTTGTGCATGCCATATCCTCAAGGCAGTCACATTGGACTGGAAGGGGCTTCCCGCTTGCAGACCGCCGGCAGGTCGAAGATGATGCAAGTCTCGCCGTGCCCGCGCTGAAGAGCCCGCAATCGGAGCAACAGTCTGCTGGTGTACTACGCGATTTATGTCTGTGAGTTCCCCGAGTTCCTTTTGTCGACCTCCGCTGCGGATGCAATAAAATGGACGACGGCAGTTGCTCGATAGCAAGTGGAACCAGCTTGGCTTCCAATTTCGACGTCATTGTACTGGGCGCTGGGATCAGCGGGCTCGTGTCTGCATCGATACTTGCGGAGCAGGGCCATCAACGCCTTCTTGTCGTCGATGAATACGATCACGTCGGAGGCAATCACATCGATTGCACGTGTGGAGACTACACATTCGACGTCGGGAGTTTCATTTTCCAGGACGACTCCCCGCTGCTCCGTCATTTTCCCGAACTGTTGCCTCTATACATTCCCATCAAACCGGTCTTTGGGCGCCTGAACCCGCAGGGCGTCGTTACGCGGTATCCCTTTTCAGTTCCTGATGACCTTCTGGCGGCAGGCCCGATCGAGCTGTCGCGCATCTTGCTGTCTGTCAGCTTCGCGCGCGTCTTTCAGCGCGAGCAGAAGGACGCAAGGAGTTTCGCGCGGTACTGGATCGGCGCCCGGCTGCTCAAGCGCTCTGGTCTCGAACACTATCTAGAGCGCTTCTACGGCGTCCCTGCAGAGCAGATCGATATCAACTTCGCCAGGAAGCGAATGCTCTGGATCAAGGAGCATGCATCCGTATCCACGTATATTCGGCGTTTGATGAAACGGTCGGCAACCGGGCCAACCAATACCCAACTGGTCCGCCCAAGAGAGGGCTTTGCTCGCCTCTACGGTGCGGCAAAGCAGCGTTTGGAAGAAAACGGCGTCACGTTCCTTCTTGCAGCGAAGCTGGAACGCCTGGAAAGGCTGGAGCAAGGGCTTCAACTTCAGGTGGGCGGCCAACGGTTCGTCGCGGAGCGTGTGGTTTCGACGATCCCAATTCCACGTGTTCAGGATCTGTGCGCCGAACAGTCGCGAGAAGATCTCAAGACCGTTCGGTTGTTCAGTCTATTCTTTAGCTTCTCGGGCGAGCGCGGCTTCGGACAGTCTGTGTTGTTCAATTTTTCTCAGGCCGGGGCATGGAAGCGTCTCATCATGCACTCCGATTTCTACGGCTCAACCAACGGCCGAGAGTACTTCAGTGTGGAAGTGAACGCCAGTCAGGCTGGCGAGTCTGTCGATCTTGCGGGGCAGGACTTCAGGCGGCACGTGGCGGCGAACAACTTGTTCAAGGGCGATCTGAGACTCGAAGGCAGTCATTCGCTGGCGACCGCCTATCCAATCTACACGGAACAGGCCGGCGAGCGAGCCGCGAATGCCATAAGGTCCTTGCGCGCCTTTGGCGTTGAATCGTTTGGACGTCAGGGCGGGTTTGATTATCAACCGACTGCCCGAGTTTCCACGCAGCAGGCGGAAGCAGCGCTGGGCTTCAGCTGACCCGCAAGTCTCGCCGTCTATCCAGCTGCAAGTGCGAGAGCCTCTGCGTGCGTATGAACAACCTTCTCGGCGCTGTACCGGTCTACGAAGTCCTTTCGATAGCTCGAATGACTCCGCTCCGCTTGTAGATGATCGCAATAATACAGCATGGCTTTCACGAGCTCGTCTTCGTCGGGCACGGGCACAAGCCGTCCAAGTCGTTGATCGGTCAGGATATCGCTCGGACCAAACTCGCAATCTGTCGCAACGACCGGCAGCCCAAACCGCAGGGCTTCGCATATCGCCAGCGACCAGCCTTCCCATCGCGACGTAGAGACATAGACGTCACTGGCGGACAGCGCAGCTTGCGGGTTGTCCGGATGGTGCTCGATGCTTGCGACACTCTCGAGGCGCAACCTCTTTATCGCTTCGCGCAGGCCGACCTCCTCGTTGCCATAGCCGACAACCTTGAGCCTCACATTGTCGCGCAGCACGTGAAGCTTCGCGAAGGCGCTCAGTAGGATGTCCTGGCCCTTCTGGTACGAAAAGCGGCCCACGTTGACGAACGTGACCGTCTCCGAACCCGGTGCAGTTTGCATGGTCGCGTGGTCGAATTTCCTAACCGGATTGGGAACCCAGCAATGGGGAACTTTCTTGCTCGGGAACGCCGCCTTGAATGACTCGAGCTGTTTTGGCGAAATGCCGAATACACCCGCGAGCCGATGCAGAACGATCGTGCTCATGAGAAAGAACAGGATCCTGGCTTTGATGGATCGCATTTCCAGATTTGGATTGCCGTGGAGATACAGAACGAACTTTCGTCTCGTGCCCAGACAGGCAAGCCAGAAAAGGACCGTTGCCTCCACCTGCGGGACGACAACCAGATCGTAATTCTTGCTGCGCACCGTCTTCCTGACAGTGCTGACCAGGCTCCGCCGATTCCTCGTGACGGCCTGAATTTTTCTGTATTTCCTGTTTTCTATCGGATGGTTGGGAAATTGAGACGTGTACAGAACATCGATATGCAGTGCGGGTTGGCACTTGTCCGCCAGTTCACTGCAGATCTCGTCCACCACGCGCTCAATGCCCGCATAGGTTTTTGTCGGCGGGACGATGTACAAGACCTGCAGCGTCATCCCCGCGATCTCTCCTAGCCTTCGCTGGCTATCCTGTCGAACCGTCTAGCCCTCCGTCAGGCAGTTGCTGTACGGCGTCAAGCAGCTTGCCACTGCGCGCGGACATACAAATGCGGATTGCATCCAACGATGGCATATGCGCTGGAGAAGCGGGAATGACGAGGCGTTTTTTACGCCAGCAGCGGCCAGAAAAGACGCTCCTTCCAAGCGGATCGCCGTAGCAACTCTGAGAGCTAAGAATGCGCAAGCATTCGCCTACAAAGCGAACCGGGGCCTGTAGGCTTGGACGCCCAAGGATCACAGCCTGCCTCGCCGCGCGGGCGAGTACCTGCCAAGGTCGTAGTATAAAAACACCGATTTGCGTTCGCTGATCTAGCGTCGCATCGTCAACGTTGGGCGCTTATCAGGGTTGTGAACCGCACGCCGAACGCGAAAAGCGCTCCCGCATAAACGACCGCGCTAGCCGGAACGACGCACGCAAACTCGACTAGGGTATTGAGATGCAGGCTGTCGAGATGGTGACGCAACAACAGGACTGAGAGCGCCATCGCAACACACGCCGCTGCGCTCTCCCACAGATTTCGGAGCTGTGTCGAGACGCTGATGCCAACCAGATTTCGCGCGTAGATAGCCGACGCGACAAACATGATCACGGACACGACGCCTCGCGCTGCTATGACGCCCCATACCGAATAGTAGTAAAGCCCGAGCGGCACCAGGATAAGTCTGAACAGCAGGTCGATCGCGTTCAGACGAAAGATCGCCCTGGGCTGATTGACCGCCAGCGCAAGCGAATACAGCGGCTGAAAGTACGCATTGAGCAAGACTGTCAGCGCCAGCCACTGCAGATAGGCGGCCGACTCTTTCCATTCGGCGTCCAGAAGGATTTCTATGAGGTAGTCTGCCGTCAACGCCATGAAGATGCATGCCGGCATTGCGAGCATCATCGTGAAACGCGAAGCTTTTAAAAATGCATTGCGAAGTCTGTCGGCGTCGTCCGCAATCTTTGCGAACGCCGCCATAACCGGCTGCATTGCGGGACCGATCAGGCTCTGCGTTGGCAGCGCCGCGAGATCTGCCGCCATCGTGTACCTTCCAAAATCGCTCTTGCTGACAAAGTTTCCGAGCAAGATGCGGTCGAACTGCCAGTTCAGAGCAGATATCAGCTGCGCGAAACTGAACCATCCGATGAACCCCAGGAACTCCGGCAGGTGCGACAGCGAGAACGCCGGCCGGTAAGGCGCGACCATGTATGAAAACACTGTTGCGGCTACCGCTGTCGCGATACTGTTTGCCGCGATCGCCCAGTAACCGCCGCCCAGATACAGGATCGTAAAAGCCAACACGGCGGCAATTATCTTGGCGAGAACTTGTGTGACGAATATTTCGCGGAAACTGAGCTGCCGAATGAACTTTACTATTCCGGGGCTGACGAGACCGCGAGCGATCGGTCCAATGGCGAGCACGGCGATCAGCAAAACAAGACGATCGTCCTTGTATACTGAGGCGAACGGCCAAGCCGCCACGAGCACGACAACCGCGAACACCAGCCCGCGCAGAAGTCCCAAAGTGAAGGCCGTATCGAGGTGCGATTTATCGACATGCGGGAGTCGGGTCAGAGCTTGAATTAGCGCGATCTCGAAAACGGTCTCCACAACGGCGATCACGGTCATCGCCAAGGCGGTCAGCCCGAAATCCGCCGGCGACAGCGCTCGAGCTAGTATGAGCAGGGTGACAAAATCGATCAGGCGATTGGCGAGTCGGGTGGAGACTGACCAGCCGGCGCCCAGAAGGGTCTTTACGGTCAACATCTGGCCACGCGCGCTGCTGCACTCATTCCGTTTTTGGCCCCAGGGCGCGCCTTTGGCATTCAGATCGATACGGTGTTCTTGGTCCGAGCGAGCAAGTTGTTCATGCGATGACCCCTCTCAGGGATCAATGCGGGAACAGTCGCTGTAGCGCCGATCGTCTCTGAGTGTCCTACAAACGTATGACGGCCGCCCAAGTATTGTGCAGCACGTCCCAAGTTGCCGCGATATTCTACGTCGATCTTGCCCGCGTCATCGCAACTCTCGAAAGTTGCATACCGCCTTGCGCCTGCACTCATCGAGTAGGGCTAGGCGTTGGTCGCGTGCGTGTCAGTTCGAAGAACGTTCGGCTGCCGAATGATGGAGGCGTGAGTTTGGCCATGCCGACCTTACGGACACAGTCCCATCAGGACGCGGTCCTTGCCTCTACGGAGAACGAACGCCCAGTCGGGCGCTTCCGCCCGCCTGACAATCCGAAGCTTGCCGTGGTCATATCCTGCTACAACTACGAGGTCTTCGTTGGGGACGCTATCCAAAGCGTGCTCGGACAGGGCCGCGAGGATTGCGAGATCGTCGTTGTCGACGACGGATCGACCGACGGTTCATGGGACGTGATCAGACGTTCCGGTGTACCGGCCTTCAAGATCGCGAACGGTGGCCAGGTGCGAGCGTGTCTGTACGGCCTCGACCAGACGCGCGCGCCCTTCGTTCTGTTTCTCGACGCGGACGACGAGCTGAAGCCGGGTGCTATTGGCGTCATCATCGATCGTCTCGACCCGCAGGTCGCCAAACTTCAGTTCTCGCTTACCCGAATTGATGAGGCCGGCGCCACAACCGGCGAGGCTCACTCCTCACTGGATGCATTCCGCAGCCGCGAGGCGCTTGTCCGCAAGGTGCTGCGCACAGGCGTCTACAAGTCACCGCCGACGTCCGGAAACGTGTTCCGCCGGGATCTGTGCGAGCTAGTGCGCAAGGCCAGCTATGACGAGGCCATCGACGGCGTTATGCTTTTTGCCGCGCCTTTTCTGGGGGACGTCGTCAGCATATCCGAGCCACTTGGGTGCTATCGCATCCATCGCTCCAACAAGTCCGGTCTCGGCCGCGCGCCGGAAGTGGCCATTTTCAAGCGCGACATCACCCGGTTCCTGGCGAGGATGGAACACCTGCGCGCGATCATTCGACCCTACGGACGCGACCAGGAACTCACCGATCCCACAAAGGTTTTCTATTTCAGGGAGCTCAGCTTTGCCCTTACAATCGCCTCCGGACAACGTCCGCGATTGAGGGAATTTGCGGGACTTCTCCACACACTCGTTAGTGAGTCATTTTCGGCAAAGAACAAGCTCGCACTCGCAGCCTTTTACCTTCTCGGTTCATTGCTGCCGAATGACAAGGCCAAGGCTTTGCTCGCCTATCGCTTCGGCTCGCGGCGGCGCTCAATGCCCGGCTTCATGGCGGAGATCTTCGCTCCGCGCACACAAGCCTAGGCTGACACGCGTATCGAGGACGCTAGAAGTTTCGCTCGCTAATTCGCACAGTGTCGCCAGGTCCGATCCAGGTCGCGGCTGTTATCACCACGGTCGTTTCGCTGGTCTTGCCCTCACGCGTCACGTAGGCGATTTTCTTGTCGGCGCGGTAGGAGAAACCACCCGCAGTCGCCACGGCCTTCGTGATGGTCAGCCCCACCGTGTACTCATACCGTCCCGGAGCGCCCACTTCGCCGAGGATGTAGTAGGGGCGATATTCCAGAACGTTGATGCTGACCTTCGGGTCCCGAACCATGCCGGATGTCCCCAGCCGATCCCGCACCGCGTCCTGGAAAGCCGCCGGGGTGAGACCTCCAGCGATCACGTCACCGGCCAGGGGAACCGCTACCGCGCCATTGTTCGCTACGACGAACTCGCCCGACAGCGACTCGTCGCCGAACACGACAATCTTGAGCTTGTCGCCCGGTCCGAGCGTGTATTCGAGCCCTCTGCCGACCTCGTAGGCAGCGTTTCCAGGCGGAAGAGGCTCCGTTGCGCATGCAACCGTCGCGCAGATCGCGCCAAGCAGAACCAGAATCCTCAGACGCATGATGTCCCCCGACGTGAAGGCCAGCTCAGGCCGGTTGCAAATAGTACAGCGGCGCGCCGGCGCGTTAACTCATTCGGCAGGCAAACACGCCCTAGATGCCAGTGTGCTCCAATAATGCGCGGCTCGCCTGTTAGGCGACGTGGTTTTGGTCAGGCGCGGTCAATCTTGGGGCTGGCCTGGCTTGAAGGGTAGGGACCACATTTCCTCCGCCCTCCGCCCTCCGCCCTCCGCCCTCCGGACGCCTGCTGGATTGGCGGGCGGCGCTTGCAGGCGTCTCCACGGCAGCAGCCTCTTCAAAGCCAATCCTGAATTTCGCCTGGCGGTTGACTCGGAGCACGCTTCTGCAACCCATTGGTGTATGCAAGCCGGAACAACGCTCATTGTCGCTTGTTTGAAGTGTCGCCAGCGAACCGACTTGTTGATGCTTTCCGGCAGTCGGTGCGGTCGCCGCGAAATCCGTGATCGCCTGATATGCCCAGATTGCCGCTCGACGGCGAAAGACGGCGATGTCGCATTCAAAATCGGTCGATACTGCGTGGCTTTGCAGTTCGGGCAGCTGGCCTCGTTTGGGCTCGATGATCAGCCGGTCTTGAGCAAGCGGACGCCATGGAAGTCGTGGTCAAACGCGCTTCTCATCATCGCTATGATGGTAGCGCTCGGCGCCGCGTTCGGGAGCTGTCAGATTGGATAGCGTAGCTTTTAGGGAGCCTTCGAGGCCTGCCGAAACTCATGCCGCCGGCCGCGCTGCAGACGCACTCCGCCTGTGCTCGTAACCTGGGCAATGCATGGCGACTGAGCGGATGCCTCTGAAGGTTACAGGCGTTGTAAATAACCGCGTGCGTCTCGAGGAAACGCTGCGCTGAGCATCGCAATTTGAAGCTCTGCATCTTGCGCTCGCGTCGTGGGATAGAAGGATGCGAGTTCTCGGCGCGGTTGTTGTCGCGCAATCGGTCTGATCGATGATGATCGGTCAGACCAATGATCTCGCGAGCGACAGAATAAGAGCGAAGCCGATCGGTGACGATTGTCTCCGGCGCGACACGCTGATTGCGCAGCAAAGGTCGCAACAATCTCAATGCTGCAGCTGTGTCGCTGCTTCTGCACGACCAGATCTATGACCTCGCTGTCGTCATCAACCGTGCGGCAGCTGTAGACGCGCTTGCCGCAATCGTTGAGACGATTTCATCTAGATGCCAGCGCGGCCTGCCCGGATTAGCGCGGACCGTAGCCGAGAAGCTTGCGGAGTCTTGGGGCGGCGTAGTCAACCAGCTGCTTCTGCGTATCGGGTAGTTCGTCCGGCACGTTCACGCCGGTGGGCCTGAGGTTTTCGCGTGCGGTGGAACTCTGCTTGCGATCCGAACCGATGCGGACGCGTTCGCGCCAGTCGGTCGGCGCGTCGATACCGCAGGCGGCGAAGAGATCCAGCATGTAGCGCTCACTTGCCGGGATATCGGGGCTCTTCACGGCCTGCATCAGGTCCTCGTAGCGGATTAGGTAGACGCCCGTACCAAGCCACGCGCAGGCGTTGTACCGGAAGGTTTCCTCCAGACTCGGCGCCTTTTTGTGGACCCCGAAGATCATCATGTTGAGGATGTCCTCGATGTTGACCCTGCCGCCCTTCAGATGTTCGAGGCGGCCGTCGAAATTTTCCGACAGGTAGAACCGTGCGCGCGCCAGGACCCAGTCATAGGGATCGCGGACCAGCAGGACCTTCCTGACGTCCTTCATCAGCACCGCCGGCTCGTCATCGAACAGCAGGTGGCCCCAGCTCAGCTTCCATGGGTTGGGACTGAACGCGGCAACATGCGCGCGCAGCTGTGCGATCTGTATGAATGCCGCGGTGTAGTGATGCTCCACCGGCACGAACATGCGCATGATGTTGCGTAACAGGTGAGTGCCGGATTTCGGTACGGAGTTGAGGAACAGCGCCTGCTTCAGCGGTGTCTGGACGAACGTTTTGTTCTGCTCATCCAGATTGTCCTTTTCGAGCGTTATGCGGGGCAATCGGGAACTCCATGACTGGTTCAAGCCTAGCTGCCGCAACGCTGTCGCGCCAGAAGCGAAGAAGGCGGCGGATCGCTCCACCGCCCTCCCGGTCGTTGTCGTCGCCGAACCTAGAAAGTCTTCGTCACGTTGACGAAATAGGTTCGTCCGTAGAGGTCGTACTGGCTCTCGATCACCGAGTTGCCCTGCCGAAGATAGCCGGCATTGCTCGACGTCATCGGCGGCTTCTCGTCAAGCACGTTGCGAACGCCAAACCGCGCGCTCATCCCCAGGTTCTCGAAGTCATAGCCTAGCGACAGGCTGTGATAGAAAGCTGGCGGCGTGGACAGGACGTAGTTCACCGGATTGCCCAGGAAGGTGTAGGGCTGGTTCGGGTTCGCCGTGGTGAAGTCATCGAGTTCCGAGGTGGCGTCGACATAGCGGACGCCCCAGAACGCCGACCACGATCCGACCGTGAACGTGGAGTTGAGGTTGGCGACCCATTCGGGTTGGCCCGCCTCTCCGTTGTCGTCGTTGAAAGGGCTGCCTGGCAGAAGCTGTTCGCCCGCTTCTAGCTGGCGCGTCGCTCGCAGGGTGAAGTCAAGGTCGCCCCACGGAATCTCGAGGCCATAGTGCGCCTCGACGTCGACGCCGCGGCTCGTCTGAGCTGCAATGTTGAGATAGTTGTTGAAGATCTCCTTGATCGGCCCTGGAGGCAGCTCGCCAGGCTGTTTGCGGCTGAAGAGACTACATAGCGGATCGTTCGGAAAGGACGCGGAGTCGTAGCAGTTGCGCAAGATGTAAGCGTTCGTGACACGACCGACCTCGCCCTCGACGATGATGTCGAAATAGTCGACCGAAATCTGGAGGTCGCCAAGAAACTCCGGCGCCCAGACAACGCCGAGCGAGCGAGATTCGGATGTCTCAGCGACGAGGGTGCCATAGCCGCCGCTGGTATAGACCGTCGCTGTGATGCCGCCGGTGGACAGCTGTGTCGGCCCGATGCCGCCTGGGAATTTCGGGTCGATGCGGCAGTTATCGGCCATACGCTGGGTAATCTGGCCGAGGGCCAGCTTGTTCCCCCATTGCGCACACGGATCGCCGTTCTGCGCGAAGCTACTGATCTGCTCCGCGAGATAGAGTTCGTAGAGGCCGGGAGCGCGGAACGACGTGCCCTGGCTTCCGCGAAACCGGAGCTCGTCGGTGACAGCCCAGCTGAGACCGGCTTTCCAGGTCGAATCGGCGCCGTAGGAGGCGACGTCCGTGTAACGGCCGGACAGTGACAGCTCGAGGCTTTCGAAAAACGGCAAGTCTTTGAGCAGCGGCACCGAGAACTCGACATAGGCAGCGCGCGTATCGTCGTTTCCCGTGGTGATGCCTCGCCGGCTTGGCCGTCCGTCCCACACCTCCTGGTCGAGCCACGCATCGGCGGGCCGGTCTAGAATGCTGTCGTCCTGGTACATGAAGCCGAACACCGCGCCGACGTCGCCTGCCGGCAGCTTGAACAGCGGGCCGGTCATATAGCCCTCGAGCGTGGTCTGCTCGTAGACCGTCCGGCTTCGTGTCTGGCCGTAGAGGAAATCCTGTTCTTGCTGGGTGAGCTCGCCATTGTTGAAGGCGGGCGAGTACCAATTGATGTCGACGCACGGGGCGCCGCGATAGCGGGTTAGCGTGCCGGCGCAAAGGTCGCTGCGTAGTTCGTAGTCGGTGATCGCGTCGACCCAGAAAATGTCTTCCTTGTAGACGCCGTCCGAGCGCGAAAACTGCGCCGCGAAGTCCCACGTCCAGTTCGGCATAGTTGGGCCAAAGTCGCCGCGCGCTCCGCCGACAACACGTACGTAGTCGATCGACACCTTCTGGTCGGCGTGATCCGTGATCGCTGTGGGGCTGAGAAATACGTAGTAGTAACTCAGGGGATCGTCGCGCAGCGTCCAACCGTTGTCGATCGCAACCGGGTCGCCGAAAACATCGCCGCCGTATGTATAGAGATACTGGAATGTGTAGATCTGGCTGTAGCCGTCCTCGCGGGTCGAGCGTCGGTTGAGCAGCGCCTCGCCATAGAGGGTGATGCTGTCGCTGATGGCGTATTCGCCGGCGGCGACGACCGACAACCGTTCGATCTCCGGCGACAGGGTGATGTCGTTCATGAACGGGTGATAGAAATCTTCGACCGCGGCGGAGTTGCGCGCATAGGGATCGAAGATCGGATCGGGCAAGCCGCCCGCGACGAGGTTGCTGTAGCCGACCGGATACCATCCCGCCGGATTGACGAGGCCGCTCGGCGCAGGATTAGAGCCGTTGAAGGGCAGGAGATACTGTCCCAGCGTGCCGCTGTAGTCGTACTGATAGCGGCCGATCGTGCCCTGCCAGGGACGGTGGCGGAAGCCGTTAGCGTCCACGGGGCTGCTATCGCCGCCATAGTCGTAAGTCCAGTTGTGGCCCCAGATCACGTCGTCGCGGCAGGTGTAATCGTTGGTGCGCGGATCGAACAGGTCGGCGCGCGTGCCGTCCGGGTTGAAGAAGTAGTTCTGTCCGCAGAAGAAATAGTCGCGATCGCCGCGATCGAATTCTTTCTGATGATAGTAGTCCGCCGAGATGCGGAAATAGCCTTGGTCGAACTCTTTGCCCCACGTGGCGCTGACCTGTAGCTCCTCGCCTGCGCCTTTTTCCGGGCTGGTGTAGGAGAGATCGATGCTTGAGCTCGAATCCATCTTGGTGATGATGTTCACCACGCCGGCGATTGCGTCCGAACCATAGAGCGAGGACGCGCCGTCCTTCAGGATCTCGACGCGCTCGACAGCGGAGAGCGGCAGAACGTTGAGGTCGAATGGCCCGACGCTGCCGCCGGTGCCGGCCGGGCCAGCGCGCCGACCGTTGAGCAGGATCAGCGTCCGCTGGGCCCCGAGGCCCCGCAGCGACAGCGTCTGCGTTCCGAGACCGCCGGGAGGTGCGGCAATGGCTGAGGAGATCGCGGCGGTCGTCTGGCTCGATCCGGCTGCAGCGACGCTGTTTTGCAGCAGCGAGGCGATATCGGTGACGCCCTGAACGTCGGCTTCTTCGGTCGTAACGACAGTCATCGCCGACGCGCTGTTGAACGTGCTCGTCTGGATACGCGAACCCGTGATGGTGACGACGTCTTTTTGCTCCTCCGGCGGTTCCTCCGCAGGTTTGACGGTCCGCACGACTTCATCCGTCGGTGGTTGCTCTTGCGCAAAGGCAAAAGCACTCGTTGCCGAGAGCAAAGCCCCCAGCGCCGCTGACCGGCGAAGCCGGTCAGCCCACTTTCCATTTTTCATACTACGACCCTTGTCCTGACCCTGCCGGCGGGGTCGAACACCGCGAATGCCGTTCACGGTGGCCGCACCAGGAATCCGCCAGCCCTCGGACATCAACCCATTCGTTCATTTCTCGCGCGTCAATCGCACGAAAAACGATAAGCCTTGCTTGGAACAGCGACAAACTAAGGAAAAACGGCCCCGACTGGACGAAGCAATAAATCGCGCGACCGCCCCGATGATCAAACCGCGCTCGCTGGCGCACAAGTGTCGTGCAAAACCAAAAGGCTAGTTGAAAGTGAATCTCTCGAGCGGCGACTTCCAGAAAGCTTCCAACGACACCAAACCGTGACGCTGCAAGAGATCAGCTCGGCGGCATTAGATCGACACTCGCCGATGAAATTCGTTGGCCTTGCAACCGACGGGCGAAGTCACCTCGAATGTGGCCGGCGCTTTCACGTCGTCACGCTCTTGGGCTCAAGTTTCACACCCTGAAATGGGCGTTGGGTTGAGCGAAGAACTCCAGCAACCTGATCCGAACGATCTTGCCGCAAAACGCGGCGCCTGAGGCGTCAGCTCCCTGAATCTCAAGAACAGCCTTGGAGGTATCAAATCCCAGCATGCTAGGTCTTTTCACGGACGTCTCCTTCTTGGTGCAGCTAATTTCCTCCACTTTGGCACACCGATGCCACTGGAGGGGGCGTCCACCACGTCAGCGGAGTCTCGTCGGGCGCGCCGGTTGCGCTGGCTGGTGTCCGCCGTGCGCGATCAGAACTTTCAATCGGCCGTTCTCTCCGTGCGAGACTCATCGGCTATAGACCCAAAAGCGTCTCAACCGCTTTTTCGGTCTATGAGCGTGCGGAAGCGGGTTGGCGCCAATCTGAGGCGCGCAAGGGAAGCTGAGGGGATCAGCCAAGAGGAGCTGGCGGATCGCTCGGGCCTTCATGGGACCTGTTTCAGGTGTTGAACGCGGCATCCGCAACCCCACCGTCATCGTCCTCGAGAAGATCGCCCGGGCGCTGAAATCTCAAAAGTCAGGCGTTCCGCCGCATCACGGCGTGCCCTCGGTGAATTCTTCTTCGGCGTAGGCGAAGTAGTCGGCAAGGATTTCGGTGCGATCGTCGAGGAAAAGCTGCGTGGCGACGCCTTCGACCAGGCGGGGCAGCGCGTAGCGGATGCCTGAGAGAGCCGAGGCAGAGAGGCCGAGGCTGGCGAGCGCGGAATAGTTGAAGACGAACAGGCCATGGAGGCGGGCTTCCGACTCCGGCGTTCGGCCCACGAGTTGGAAGCCGGGGCCGAGGCAGGGCATGGCGTCGATGTCTGCGTTACGCCGGCCGTTCGGCGCGGGGCGATCGCGCCAGATGGCGATGTCCGATGTGAAGTTCTTTAGCTCGGGACGGAGCGACAGATCGTTGAGGATGCCGGTAGAGACGACGAGGAAGTCGAAGGCGTGATCGCCTTTGGGAGTCGAAACCACGGCTTGCGAGCCTTCGTGCTTCACGGTCTGCCACGGTGCGCCGAGGTGGAGGCGGAAGCCGGGGTGGGCAGAGGCGCGCTGGAAGGTGTCGTTGGTGGGCGGCATCGCGAGGCGGAGGAAGTGGTCGAGCGCCGCGTACTTCTCTTCGTCCGACAGAAGCGCATAGCGCTTGGTGAGGCCCGACTTTTCCATGTGACGGATCGCGTTGACGCGGGGCAGGCGCGACCGGCGGACGAAGACGTGGGCTTCGGCGACGCCTTGCGACAGCGCGTGCTGGGCGTTGTCGAAGGAGGATGCGCCGGCGCCGAGAATGCCGATGCGCTTGCCGGCGAGACGCGCGAAATCGATCTGTTCGCTGGTGTGGGCGTACATGTCTCGCGGTAGGGCGTTGCGGATGAAGGGCGGCACATGCCATTCGCCGCCGCCCTGTATGCCGGTCGCCAAAACGACCTTGCGGGTGAACACGCTGTCCTGGCGGGCGACTGCGACGCGGAACAGGCCGTCGGGTTCGCGCGTGAGTTCGGTGACGCGTGCGCTATTGCGGACGGGCAGGCCGAGCGTGCGGCGCATCCAGCGCAGATAGGCCATCCACTCGCCGCGCGGGATCTTCTCGACGGCCTCCCACGCGGCTTCGCCATGCTGGGCTTCGTACCAGGCGCGGAAGGTGAGCGAGGGGATGCCGGTCTCGACGCCGGTGAGATGCTTGGGCGTGCGCAGGGTGACCATGCGGGCGTAAGTGACCCATGGCCCCTCCTCGCCTTCGGCGTTCTCGTCGAGGACGAGGACGTTGGTGACGCCTTCGCGGCGGAGGGCGAAGGCGGCGCCGAGGCCGCTCTGGCCGCCGCCGACGATGAGCACGTCGTAGATGGGCGCGCCGGATGGATGCACACGCGGCCTTACCCATGACGCGCCGGGATCGGCCAGCAGCGACAGCTCGCGCTTTACCTGCGCTTCCAGGCCGACGAGGCCGAGCACGTTCATGGCTGCGCCTCAAGCCGGGTGAGCACGTCAGACAGGCGGAGCCGGGCGATGTCGTGGATCTGGGCGATGGATTCGGAGAGTTCCTCCATTCGCGAGCGGTCGAGACGGCGATGCAGGGCGGCGATGATTTCGGGTTTGGTGTGGAGGCGCACACAAATGACGAAAGGAAAGCCGAAGCGTTCGCGATAGGTGGCGTTGAGGCGTGTCCAGTCAGCTATCTCTGCGTCGCTGAGACGATCGAGACCGATGCTGGCTTGTTCCGACTGGGAGCTGTCGGTGAGGGTTTTTGCGCGCAGCTTTTCTCCGGCGAGTTCCGGGTGGGCGCGGATCAGGGCGATGCGTTCGGTTTCAGACGCGGCATTCACGGCGGCGGTGAGCGCGGCGGAGAGTCGCTTGTCGCTGGCGAAGGGGGCGGAGGCGAAGGCGCGCTCGGCGGCCCAGGGCGAATGCTCGTAGAGCGGGCCGAGCAACGCCACGAAGGCGGTGCGGTCGAGCGCATTGATCTTCGCGATGGGGTCTTTGGTCATGCAGGCTGCGGATGTCAGGAGGTCGTTCCCATGATGGAAACATGCGCGGCGACAACGCGCCAGCCTGCATCCGGAAGGCGCGCCCAGGCCTGGCTCTGGCGGCCGATCTTGTCCGAGCCGTGCCTACGGAACTCGGCGTTGGCGATAGCGAAGTCCATGCCGAACGTGGTGATTTCCACGCGCAGCAGGTCGCGCTGGGGTGAGCCGCGGCGGGCGATGCGGAAGGCGTTGATGGCCTCGATGCCGTAAAGATTCTCGCCGACGCCGAGGCGGATGGTGTGGGGCGACTCCCAGAACAAGTTTCCCATGGCCTCGATGTCGTCGGTCATCAGCGCCTTTTCGTAGTCTTGGAATTTGGCGGTGACTTCGTCCAGCACAGCGGGGTCGTTGAGTGTCATGGCGCGAGTTCCGATGGGCGAGCGGGTACGCAGAGGCCGGCGAGTTCTAGTCGGCGCGCCATACGGAGGAGGCGGGCCTCGCTCCAGGGCGGGCCGATGAGCTGGACGCCGCGCGGCGGCTGGCCCCGCGCGAGAAGCGGAGCGACGACGACAGGCAAGCCGATGAAACTGATCGGCTGGGTGTAGAGGCCGGCGTTGGCACGCACGGAGAGATCGCCGCGCCCCATGCGGATGGTGGGTTGGCCGATAGGTTGGGCGGGGAAGGGCGCGGCGGGGGCGAGGAGGATGTCGGTTGTCTCGAAAATGTCGGCCACACGATCCCGGAACCAGCGGCGGAAGCGCTGGGCGCGCATGATGAGGCCGGCGGGCAGCATGGCGCCGGCGATGAGGCGGTCGCGGACGGCGAAGTCGTAGAGCTGGGGCTGAGTTCGTAGGTCGTGCAGGTGGAGCGATCCGCCCTCGGCGGCGCTGAGGCAGAAGGCGGCGGAGCGGGCGCGCTCGGTTTCGGGGAGTTCAATTGAGCGTATAGCGCCGAGAGCTTCGGCTACGGCGTCGAGCGCGGCGAGCACATCCGGTGTGGCGGACTCACGGAAATAACCGCCGAGGGTGGCGATGCGGAGATCGGGTTCCGGCTCGTCGAGGCTGGGTAGCGAGGGATCGGCGCTGCGCCGTGCCTGGGCCGGGTCGCGGGAGTCGGCGACCTGCAGTGCATCGTAGAGGGCGGCAAGGTCGGGAGTGTTTCGGGCGAAGCAGCCGATGTGATCGAAGCTGTGGACGAAGGGGAATGTGCCGCGCCGCGACAGGCGGGTGTAGGTGGGCTTGAGCCCGAACACGCCACAGAAGGCAGCGGGCACGCGGACGGAGCCGTTGGTGTCCGTGCCGATTGCGCCGGCGCAGAGGCCCGCGGCGACCGCGGCAGCTGAACCACCGGATGAGCCGCCTGCTATGAGCGTGATGTCGTGGGGATTACGGGTGGGGCCGGTATGGGCGTTGTCGGTCGTGAAGCCGTAGGCGAACTCGTCCATGTTCTGCGAGCCGAGCAGGGTCGCGCCGGATGTTCGCAAGGCGGAGACGGCGGCGGCGTCTTCTTCGGCGGGCGGGGCGTTGGCACGCAGGGCGGCGCCGGCGGTGGTGGTGTGGCCTGCGATGTCGAACAGATCCTTGGCGCCGAAGGTGGCGCCGGCCAACGGGCCGGGATCATCGCCGCGGGCTATTGCCTTGTCTGTGGCGCGCGCGGCGGCGATGGCCTCTTCAGAGTCGATCCGGGTGTAACAATTTAGCTTGCCGTTGAGGCGGGCGATGCGGTCGAGCGCGGCTACGGTGACAGCCTCGGCGGTGAGCCGATTGCGGTGGACTTCGGCGGCGATCTCCCGGACGCCGAGGTCGGCAAGGTCGGCGACGCGCGATGTCACGGGATGAAGTCCGGCAGGGGCGTGGTTTCGGCGTGCAGGTCGAAGGCCGCGAAGGCTTCGGCATGTTCGAAGAGAATAGCGAGCTGCTTTGCGACCAGCGCTTCGCCGCCCGTGGACAGGGGAATGTCCAGGAGGCGCGCGGTCTGCGCGACATAGTCTTCAAGGTTGACGGGGATCATCCGCCTCCGGGCTGCAACTACTTGTAGGGGTGTTGTGCGAGCCAGTGGCGGGCGATGTCGATGCGGCGGGCGACCCAGACACTGTCGCGGGCGGCAATATGCTCAAGGAAGCGGCGCAGGCCGAGGATTCGGCCCGGTTTTGCGACGATCCGGCAGTGCAGGCCCACGGACATCATTTTCGGGGCCGTTTCGCCTTCGGCATGAAGAGCGTCGAAGGCGTCGATCAGGTAGGAGGTGAATTGCTCGCCGGTGGTGAAGCCGTTCTGGGCGACGAACTTCATGTCGTTCGCATCGAGCGTGTAGGGAACGATGAGCTGCGGCTTGCCGTGTTGGGTGTCGTAATAGGGGAGATCGTCGGCGTAGCTGTCAGCGTCGTAGACGAAGCCGCCTTCCTCCACGACGAGGCGCGCAGTGTTGGGGCTGGTGCGGCCCTGGTACCAGCCGAACGGGCGCTCGCCGGTGAGCCTAGCGTGGACCTTGATGGCCTTGGCGATGTGCTCCTGCTCGATCTCTTCGGGAACTCGCTGGTAGTCGATCCAGCGATAGCCGTGGCTGGCGACTTCCCACTTCGCTTCAAGCATTGCTTCGACGGCGGCGGGGTTCTTCTCCATCGCGCTTGCGACGCCGAAGACGGTGACGGGCATGCCGAACTCGGCGAACAGGCGGTGCAGGCGCCAGAAGCCGGCGCGCGAACCGTACTCGTAGAGCGACTCCATCGCCATGGCGCGCGCGCCTTCTTGGCTCTGGGCGCCGACCATTTCGGAGAGGAAGGCTTCCGAGCCCTTGTCTCCATGAAGGATCGAGTTCTCGCCGCCTTCCTCATAGTTGATGACGAACTGCACGGCGACTTTCGCGCCGCCGGGCCAGTTTGCTTGCGGCGGATTGCGGCCGTAGCCGACGAGGTCGCGCGGGTAGGTCATCCGCCTGCCTTGTCGTACACGGCGAGCGCGGCGTCGGCGGCGGCGCCTGCTGGGGCGGTGAAGCCTTCGCGGCGCAGCGCCGCTTCCATCGCCATCAGCGTGTGCACGACATGGTGGCGGCGGGCGTTGCCGGCCATCGTGCCGATGCGCCAGATCTTGCCGGCGAGCGGGCCGAAGGATGTGCCGATCTCGATCTCGAACTCCTCGCGCATGCGCTTGCGGAGGCTGTCGCCGTTGACTCCTTGCGGAATAAAGACACCGCAGGCGTTGAACATCTTGTTGGCGCGGTCGCCATAGACCTTGAGCCCCATCGCCTCTATGCCGGCGACCATGGCGGCGCCCGCTGTCTGATGGCGTCTAAAGCGTTTCTCCAATCCCTCGCCGAGGACGATGCGCGCGCATTCGCGGGCGGCGTAGATCATGCTGGCGGCTTCGGTGTGGTGGTTGAAGCGTTTCTCGGACCAGTAGTCCATCACCATGGCGAGATCGAAATAGTTGGAGGCGATCGGCGGTGAATTCGATGCCTTGTCGGTCGCGCCAGCGATGCCTTTCTCGACATGGCGGCGAGCGTAGATGCGCTCGGCGGCGCGGTCGGAGATGGTGATTGGCGCTATACCCGGCGGGCCGCCGAGGCACTTTTGAAGGCCGGCTGAGACGATGTCCGCGCCCCACGCATCGACCGGGACAGGCATGCCGCCGAGCGTCGCGGTGGCGTCGACATAGGAGAGCGCGCCGGAATCTCTAGCGATGACGCCGAGGCCTTCGAGCGGTTGGGCCATGGTGGTGGATGTATCGCCGTGAACGCAGGCGATTAGGCGCGGGCGGATGCGCTTGGCGGCTTCGGCGACGCGCTCCATCGCAACGATTTCGCCCCATGGTGCTTCGACGATCTCCACCTTCGCCTGACAGCGCTGGCCGATTTCCTGCAGCAGCAGTCCGAAGCGGCCGGAGGAAACAACCAGCACCGTATCGCCCGGCTCGAGCACCGAGACCATCGCGGCCTCGATGGCGGCGCGCGACGTGCCGTCGATCATCATGGTCCAGCGGTTTTTCGTCTCGAACACGGCGCGGTAGAGCGCCATGACTTCGTTCATTGTGGTGGTGAATTCCGGGTCGAACTGGCCCAGCACGGCGGCGGACATGGCGCGCAGCACGCGCGGATGTACGTTCGATGGGCCGGGGCCCATCAGCAGCCGCCGGTCGGGCGGGTCGATCTCGCCAAAGAAATCCGGCGGCAGGTCGCTCATTCCGGCTGCTCCGCTGCGAACACATCGACGAACGCCAGCAATACACCAAGCGCCGCCTCGCAGTCTTCCGGTGTAACCGATTCCGCAGGATTGTGGCTGATCCCGCCAGCGCAGCGAATGAACAGCATGGCCGTTGGGGCAAAGTCGGCCAGCATCATGGCGTCGTGGCCGGCGCCGCTGACCAGCTCAGGCGCGGCATGGCCGAATTTTTCGGCGGCGCGTTTCAGCAGGCCCTGCAGGCGGGCATCCATCCTGGCGGCGGGCAGGTTTTGCACACGCTCGACCTCAACCTTTACGCCACGCTGCATGGCGATCTCGGCGATAGCGGCCTCGATCTGCCTGAGGCCTTCATCGCGGACGGGGTCGGTTCCAGCACGGACATCGATGGTGATTTCGGCATGACCCGGAATGACATTGGGCGCGCCGGGCTTTGCTGCGACCTGTCCGACCGTGGCGACGAGATCGGCAGGGCCTTCGGTAGCGATACGTTCCGCCGCGAGGACGGCTTCCGCGGCCGCCGCCAGTGCGTCCGCGCGGAGATGCATGGGCGTGGTGCCGGCATGACCAGCGCGGCCGGCGAAGCGGACCTTGAGGCGCCATTGGCCGGCGATGGAGGTGACGACGCCCAGCGCGGCGCCTGCCGTCTCGAGCACAGGGCCTTGTTCGATGTGGGGTTCGACGAAAGCCAGAACCGAGCTGCGCTCGCGCGTGACGGATGCGATGCGCGTGGGGTCGCGGCCGAAGGCGGTCAGTGCATCGGCGAGCGTCGTTCCGTCCCGGTCACGGACATCGAGCTTCACCTCGGCAAGTCGTCCGACGAAAGCGCGGCTGGCGTTCATGGAGGTCTGGAAGCGAGAGCCTTCTTCATCACCGAACGCGACGATTTCGATGGCGAAAGGCGGACGTCTTCCCGCTGCAGCGATTGCTTCCACGCAGGCGAGAGCGAGCATCACGCCAAGCGGGCCGTCGTAGCAGCCAGCGTCACGCACGCTGTCGATGTGCGAGCCGAAGACGAGCGCCGGGCTGCCGGGTTTTGTTCCTTCAAGACGGCCGACAAGCGTTGCGGCTTCGTCCTCGCGTATGCTCATGCCGGTCTCGCGCATCCAGCCAGCGATACGATCCATGGCGGCGCGATGGGGCGGCGTCAGGTAAGTGCGCGTGAGAGCGTTCGGATCTTCGCTGTAGGGTGGCCGCGAGAGCTCGCGGCAGCGCGCTTCGGCGCGCGCTCCTAACCCGATCACGCCCATGCGGCGCTCCCATCGCAACGGGGATCACTTGCGCCGTCGAGGCGGCCATCGGCATGACGCACGATTGCGCCAGCGTGACCCATCAGATCGGAATAGTCCTCCACCATCTGCACAGGATGGCCTGCGTTGCGCAGGGCGTCGATGGCCTTGTTGTCGAAGCGAGATTCGAGCCGCAGGGCGGTGGTTTCATC